>JAJYCJ010000025.1 GCA_021778515.1 Acidobacteriota bacterium | reverse complement strand
GCTGGTCCCCCGTCAACGGCCCGGCAATCCCCTCCAGCATGAGCTGATGGGTCTCCTGCACGGCGGCCAGCGGAGTCTTCAGCTCGTGGGAGACGTGAGAGAGGATGTCCTTCTTCATCTGGTCCAGCTCCGAGAGCCGCCGCACCATGACGTTGAAGTCCTCCGCGAGCTGGTCGAACTCGTCCCGGCCCCGGCTGGGAAGCTGCAGGTCGAAGCGGCCGCCCGCCACGGCGTGGGTGGCGTTCGCGAGGCGCTCCAGGGGCCTCCGGATGGAGCGGATCGTGGCCCACAGCACGATCACGCTGGCCGCGAGCGCCAGGAGCCCCGCCAGAAGGGAGACGTCTTGCGACCGGCGGGCCGACGCCTCGGCCCGGGAGGCCTCCGCGGACACGGCCTCCTGGGCGGCCTCGGCCACCGTGCGGGCCCGCTCCTGCGCAAGAGCCAACCGGGGCAGCAACTCTGCCTCCGGCCCGGCGGGAGGCCCGGGATCCGCCTCCTCCCCAAGCCCCCGCCAGGCGGTGCCGAAGGCCTCCACCGCCTCCCGCTCCGCCGCGGGAAGGGGCAATCCTTGCAGGACCTGCTGTCTGAGGGAGACCTGACGCCCGAGCTCGCGGGTCAGCCGAGCGTAGTCGGGATCCCGGGTGACGAAGTACTTTCTCAGCGCCTGCTCGAGGCCATCCAGGTCGTGGATCTGGGACAGGGAGAGCCGCGCGGCCCTGAGCCCCACCCGTGACAGATCACGGCTGATGGAGGCGAGGTGCCGCACCTGGACGAGCTGGTAGGCGAGCGCCCCCAGGAGGAGGAGCAGAACCAGAGAGGAACCCGCCGTGAGCCGGGTGGAGACCCTCATCACCTGCCGTCCAGTCCGTATTGCTTCAGCTTGTTCCGGATTGTCTTGACGTCCAGGCCCAGGCGGCGCGCGGCCTCGGCCTTGTTCTGGCCGGCCTCCTTGAGGGTTTGCAGGATCAGAACCTTCTCGGCCGCGGCCAGCGTGAGACCCGCGGGCAGGCGCAGCTCCTCCCCGGCGTCGTCCGGGCGCCGCACGTAGGGCGGCAGGTGGGACAGCTCGATCCAACCCGCCCGCGCCAGGATCACGGCCCGCTCGATCACGTTTCTGAGCTCGCGCACGTTCCCGGGCCACGGATAGTCCTGCAGGAGGGCCAGCACGTCGGGACGGACGCCCGCCACCGAGGCCCCGTGCTTTCTGTTGAAAAGGCCGACGAAGTGCTGCACCAGGAGCGGCACGTCCTCCTTCCGCTCCCGCAGGGGCGGGAGAACCAGCGTGAAGACGTTCAGGCGGTAGTAGAGGTCGGCCCTCAGCAGCCCGTCGCGCACGGCCTCCTCGGGCACCCTGTTGGTGGCGGCGAGCAGCCGAACGTCGAAGGCGTTCTCGGTGGCGCCTCCCAACCGGCGCACCCGCCCGTTCTCGAGAGTCCTCAGGAACTTGGGCTGAAGCGGCGCGGGCATCTCGGCGATCTCATCCAGAAAGAGCGTCCCCCGGTTGGCCAGCTCGAAGCAGCCGGGCCTGGCCGAGACCGCCCCGGTGAAGGCCCCCTTCTCGTTCCCGAAGAGCTCGCTCTCCATCAGTCCCTCGGGAATGGCGGCGGCGTTCACCGCCACGAAGGGTCCCGAAGCCCGCCGGCTCCGGTCGTGGATGGCGTGGGCCACCAGCTCCTTGCCCGTGCCGCTCTCGCCGGTGATCAGGGCCGAGGCGTCGCTCCCCGCGAGGACGCCTATGAGCTCGTAGAGTTCGAGCATGGGCTTGCTGTTGCCGATGAGGGGTCCCAGGCCCGAGCCCTTGGCCAGGGTCTCCTCCAGGCGCTTCAGCGAGCTCCTCTGCTCGACTTCGGACACGGCATCGTCGAGGACGGCCTTGAGCTTGGTATAGTCCAGCGGCTTGGTCAGAAAATCCCTGGCTCCGCGCTTGACGGCCTCCACGGCCGCATCGATGCTGCCGTGGGCCGTGATCATGATCACGGGGCGGGGCGGAGAGTCGCCCCGGAGCTTGGGCAGGAGGTCCAGGCCCGAGCCGTCGGGAAGGACCACGTCGCAGAGCACGAGATCAAGCGACGCCTTTGCGGCCAGGGCTTCCGCCTCGGACGCGCTGGCCGCCACGGCGACCTCGAATCCCCATTGGCCGAGGCGCAAACGAAGCACCTCACGCATGGAGGGTTCATCGTCCACAACAAGGATGGTGTAGCGCCGTTTCATGGCCCGCTCCTCCGTTCTGTTCCGCGGGCCGAGTATAGCAACCAGCGGGAACGGCGCTCAAGGCTGACTTTCTCTCCCTGGCTTCCGAGGCCCGGGAATATTTCCTCGCTTCATCGGGCGCCGGTTCTCAGGCCAGGTCCTCCCATTTCGACGTTTCCCTTTCATTTACAGGTGGATGAACCCATTCTACCCGATTGGCACGGCCTTTGTACGGATCGGACCGCTCAGGAAGATCCGGGACCGGGGCCGCCAGGCCCCGGTCCCCGGGAGAGAAAGGAGACGAACCATGAAACGCTTATCCAGTATCGCCGCGATGGGGGGCCTTTTGCTGGCGCTGGCCTGCGCGCAGCACCAGGGAAAAACCGAGGTCCGCTCCCAGATGGAGACGGCCCAGCGGATCGCCAAGCTTGAGCAAGAGATCGACGCCAACCAGGCCGAAGTGAACGCCCTCACGACGCAGTACGTCCAGACCGGCGGCAAGGACCTGGGATCGGTCCTGGGCCAGGGGTTGAGTCCCGAGCAGACGGCCCTTCTCGAACAGAGGCTGAAGAACGAGCAAGGTATCGGCTACAAGGACCTGATCTCGGACATCCTCGCCAAGCAGAAGGCGGCCGACGACCTCAAGGTTCAAGTCCAGAACCTGGAGCGGACCCTGCCGACCCCCGTGGATGTGGTGAAGGGTGAGCGCCACATCGACATCGCCATGGCCTACCTCACCAAGGATCAGGGCCTCGATCCGGCGACGGCCAAGAGCCTCGTGCAGAAAGTCAATCTGATGGACGAACTGGTGCCCGGGTTCAAGGTCTGGAACTTCTACCACGACGGCGTGTACGGCACCTTCGTCACCCAGGGCGACGCCAAGGTCAGCCCTTACGGCGTCATCCAGCACGCCAAGAAGGTCCTGGTGGACGAGAAGAACAGCGCCATCGCCCAGCGGGACGCCCTGGCCAAGGAAAAGGCCAACCTCACGCAGCAGGTGGCCGACCTCACCAGCAAGCGCGAGCAGCTGACCCAGGAGGTCTCGCTGCTTCAGACCGAGCGCGCGAGCCTGACCCAGAAGGTGAGCGACCTGGACACCCTCTCGAAGAACCTGCAATCCAAGGTGAACTCCGTCTTCTACCGGATCGGACCCCGAAAGGCGCTGATCAAGGAGGGCTTGGTCCGCGACCCCTGGTACGCCAGGCCCCAGCTCATCCAGTTCGCCGAGACCGACTACCCGCAGCAGCTCGACCTGCGCAGCGATAACACCATCAGCTTCAGCGCCAAGGATGCGGACGTGGCTAGGATCAAGAAGGTCCGCATCGCTCCCGGCGCGCTCTACAAGCCGGGCGTGGACTACCGCGTCTCGGTCCAGCCCGACGGCACGAAGGCCACCGTCACCCTGCTCAACCGCGACAAGTTCCGCGCCGAGCGCTCGATGATGGTCCTCGTCAACTAGGCCACCTTCACGCGGAGGACTCCCCTTCCCCTCCGCAACCTCAAAGGCCGCCCCTCGGGGCGGCCTTTTTTTGCTCGGCGAAGGATGCGATCTTGCCGCTGCGCGATTGGAGGTCCTGTGCCATCACTCGGGGAGGGCGATGACCTCGATCTCCACGCGCACGTCCTTGGGAAGCCTCGCCACCTCCACCGTGGCGCGCGCGGGGGGATCGGAGGGGAAGAATTCGGCGTAGGCCTCGTTCATGGCCGCGAAGTCGTTCATGTCCTTGAGGAAGACGGTGGTCTTGACCACGGTTCCGAGGGAGGCTCCCGCCGCATCGAGGACGGCGCCCAGGTTTTGGAGGACCCGGCGGGTCTGCTCGGCCACGCCGCCCCCCACCACGGTCATCGTGGCTGGATCCAGCGGGATCTGTCCCGAGCAGAAGACCAGGCCTCCGGCCCTCACGGCCTGGGAGTAGGGGCCGATGGCCTTGGGCGCACCATCCGTTCGAACGATCTCTTTCTGCATGGACCCCTCCTTGGACGACGACGTCCCTCTAGCGAGTAGGCACGGCCCGAGGGCCGGATGCCTTCCACGACCGGTCCGGGCTCACTGCACGACGAGGGGCGTGAAGGGACCCTTGAGTTCGGCCTTGGCCCGCTTCCCGAAGTCCTTGAGCACGACCTGCTCGGACCCGCTCACCAGCTTCACGACGCCGAAGGGGATGACCTCGTCGTTGAGCCAGACCTCGGCGTCCTGCCCGTTGGGGCCGATCACCTTGATGTGGCGACACTTGAGGGAGTCCCGGCCCACCTTGATCACCTCGTCGGGCAAGGGCTGCAGCTTGCCCACCGTGGGTCCGATGGGCAGGGCCTGACCCCCGAATACTTCGTGGCCATCTCTCTTGAGTTTCTCCAGAGTGGAGCGGTCCATCTCGAGAGCCGGCCCCGAGGAGTCCTTGGCCCGGATCTTGAGGACGTTGGCGTCGTCCGTGGGATCGCCCTTGATGAGGAAGGCCACTACCGCCTTCTCGCTCCCCTGGGCCGTGCGGAGCTCCATCCAATAGGCCCCGTTCTCTTCGCTGACGATGGCGAAGGTGAGGTCGGCGGTCTCACCCCGGGCGTCCTGGATGTGGTACTCGCTCCAGCCCCCCACCTTCGGCGTGAAGGTATGGAAGAACTCGGGGAAGTAGGATGAGGCCGAGAGGCCGAGCGAGGCGAGTGCGAGGAGCAGCAAGGCGATGAAGTATGGCAAGGATTGGGACGGCAGGCGCGGATCTCTGAGTTTGCTCATCTGTCAGTCCTTCTGGCGCCGCATCGCGCCACCGCTGAGTTCTCCGGTCGTAGGATCGTTCGGGCGATTTTCCGCCATCCGCGCTCCGCGGCTAATTCCTCAGCGAGGTGATGGGCGCGGGCATCTGGCCGCCCCTGCGCACGAAAGCCTCGCAGGAGAGCCGCCGCAGGTCCATGACGGGCGCTTCGCCCAGAAGCCCCCCGAAGGAGACACTCTCCCCCACCCGCTTGCCGTAGGCCGGGATGACCCGCACCGCCGTGGTCTTGTGGTTGATGATGCCGATCGCCAGCTCGTCGGCGATGAAGCCGGTGAGCAGTTCTTCCGAGACGTCGCCGGGGACGGCCACCATGTCGAGGCCCACCGAGCACACACTGGTCATGGCCTCCAGCTTTTCGAGGCTCAGGGCGCCCTCCCGAACCGCGGCGATCATGGCCGCGTCCTCGCTGACGGGAATGAATGCGCCGGAGAGTCCGCCCACGGCGGATGTGGCCATGACCCCGCCCTTTTTCACGGCGTCGGTCAGCATGGCCAGGGCGGCCGTCGTGCCGCAGGCCCCCGTCCGCTCCAGGCCCATGGCCTCCAGCACCTCACCCACGGAGTCCCCGAGTTCTGGCGTGGGCGCGAGCGACAAGTCCACGATACCGAAGGGCACTCCCATCTTGTCGGCCACCTGGCGCCCCAGGATCTCGCCCACCTTGGTGATCCTGTAGGCCGCCCGCTTGATCACCTCGGCCAGCGCCCGAAGATCGCAGGGGCCGGCCCGGCGGATGGCCTGACAGACGACGCCGGGGCCGCTCACGCCCGTGTGGATCACCACCTCCGGCAGGCCGATGCCGTGGAAGGCCCCCGCCATGAACGGGTTATCCTCCACGGCGTTGGCGAAGATCACGAACTTGGCACAGCCCAGGCTTCCGCTTTCGCGCGTCAGGTAGGCCGTCTCCTTGAGCATGTGCGCCACGAGGCGGACCGCGTCCAGATTAAGCCCCGTCCTGCTGCTGCCGGCATTCACGGAGGAGCAGAGGGTCTTGGTCGTGCTGAGCGCCTCGGGCATGGAGGCGATGAGGGCGCGGTCGGCCCGCGTGAAGCCGTCGTGCACGAGGGCCGAATATCCCCCCACGAAGTCGAAGCCCATCTCCTGAGCGGCCCTGTCGATGGCGCGCGCGATGGCGAGGTAGGAGGCTGGCTCCGCCCTGGTTCCGATGAGCGCCACCGGGCTCACGGCGATCCTGCGGTTGGCCACCCGTATGCCCAGAGCCTCCGTGATCTCCGCGACCACGCCCGGCAGGGGGCCGGCCACGCGCATGAGCTTGGCGTAGACGCGGCGGCCGGCCTCTTCGGGATCTTCATGGCCGCAGTCCAGGAGGCTGACGCCGATGGTCACCGTCCGCACGTCGAAGTGCTCGAGCTCCGTCATCCTAAGGGTTTCCAGGATCTCGCGCCGGGTGTAGTCCATGGCTTCAGGAACTCCCGCAAGGGCGGTCAGACGACCGCGCGGTCACACGATGGGCTCATATCCGGTTCAGGGCCCGCATGAGGTCCTCGTACTGGACGAAGACCTGTACGCCCACCTCGTCGCCGCGGTGCTTGAGGGCGGCCTTGAGGTCGGTGAAGGAGAGCTTGGAGGAGGTCGGGTCTACGATCATCATCATGGCGAAATTCCCGTGGACGATGGTCTGGTTGATGTCCACGATGTCCACGGCGGCCTCCGCGAGCACCTCCGAGAAGGCGTGGACGATGCCCGAGTGGTTCCGACCCAGCACGGTCAAGACCATCAGCCTGCGGCCGGAGGGCTCGTCCGTGGCCGCCGCCTCCCCTCCCTGGGCCTCCAGCAGCCGGACCAGGTCCGCCGCCACGGCCTCCACGGCAGAGGGCTCGGCACCCTGCGGCAGGTGCCGCAGCAGGATCTCCGCCACCTGATAAGCCAGCCGTTCCCTGTCCATGACGCCTCCCGAGCCAAGGATACCCGAAGGGTGCGGGCCCCGCAAGGCGGACGATTGACCCAGCCCCGGCGGCGGAGTTCGGGATTGAGGGAGCGGGCCTTTCGTGTCATAGTTGGAGAGGAGTCCTCTTGCCATGTTCGACGAGAAACTTGTGGTTCACTTCCTTGAAGGTGAGACGATCCAGGGCTTCGGCGAGAACTTCCTGCCCGGAGAAGGGGAAATCCTCCTCCAGGACCTCCAGGGCAAGATCCACCACATCGAGCTCCGCACGGTGAAGGTCATCTGTTTCGTCAAGGACTTCCGGACGGTGCGGGCGGAGGGCGACCGCAAGGACACGCAGTTCCTCTACCAGGCGATGAGCGGGAGGAAGCTGAATCTCGTATTCAGGGACGGGGAGCACCTGGAAGGGACCGCAGCCCTGAGGGAAAGACCCGCGCAGGGTTTCTTCCTGACCCCCTTGTCGGACCAGACGAACAACCTCCAGATCTACGTGAACCCGGAGGCCCTTCTCCACTTCGGCTTTTCGGATTGAGAGCCTACTCGCACATGGGCCGCGACGGAGGCGGGCCGGGATGCGGGCCGCAAGAGCGGGCGAAGGCCCGCGCCGCGCCATCGAACGAGCGCGCTGACAAAGCCGGGCGCCCGAAGGTCCGCCTTTACCGGGCTCCCTCCGCCAGCCAAATGTGATGGGACCGCATGAGCGGGGGCGTGAAGGAGAGCTTCATGCCCATCACCTCCGGCCTGTGAGGGATCATCCCCCAGCTGTGCGTCAGGAAGACTGATGGAGCCTCTTCGACAATGAGGTCCTCGGCCTCCTCGTACAGCGCCGCCCGCTCCTCCAGGTCGAGGGATCTGCGCGCGCGCTCGACGAGGTCATCAAGAAGGGGGTTGTGGTATCGGGTCTGAAGGGCATCGCCGCCCAGCCTATGGAAGAGCACGAAGAGGAAGCTATCGGGGTCCGGGTAGTCCGCGTACCACCCCGACGGGTAGAGGAGCGGGCGGCCTCCTGCGGTCCTGCGGCGCGCCTCGAATTCCTCGTGGCTCACCGGGTCCACCGTGACGCGCACGCCCACCGCGCGGTACATGTCAAAGACCAGGAGGGCCTCCTGAAATTGCGTGGCGCGGCTCTTATCCATGGCTATGGTCAGATCGAGGCCCTGGGCAAAGCCCGCCTTGGCCAGCAGCCACCGGGCCTTGTCCGGGTCATGGTAGTAGCCCTTGCGATCCGCCTTGTAGCCGAGGATGCCGGGAGGGAAGATGCCCTTGGCCGGCGTGGCCCGGACGTGCGGATAGCGGGCCAGGAGGCCGTTCCTGTCCACGGCGTAGTTGAGGGCCTGCCTGAACTCCTTGATGTTCCCCGGCGCCAGGTCGTTGCGGATGACGTGGATCTGGGTGTTCAGGAGGATGGTCTGCTCCGTGTTGTTTTCCCAGGAGGGATCCGCCAGCAGGATTTCCAGGCTCTCGGAGGAAAGGGCCATCGCTATCTGCGACGCTCCCGCTTTCAGACGCTCCATCAGCTCGCTTTCGGAGGATGAGGAGTAGTCGAACACGAGCCGGTCGATGTAGGGGAGACCGGGCTCGTAATAGCCCTTGAAGCGTTCGAAATTGACCCGGCCCGGATCCGTGCTCACGACCCGGAAAGGGCCGCAGCCGATGGGTTTCGTGACCCGGAGGGTTCTTTCATCCACGGCCTCGGGAGGGATGATGCTCGCCTCCGGGGCGGTGAGCATGTAGAGGAAGAAGGCGAGGGGCTCCCGGAGGCGGACCTCCACCGACCGGCCATCCAACGCCCTGATTCCCTCTATTCTCCGAGCCTTTCCCGCCATGTACTCCTCGGAGCCCACCACCGCCGACAGGAACCACTGACCCTCCTTGCCCAGCTTGGGGTCCAGCGCCCTGTGCCACGAGAAGACCACGTCCTCGGCGGTCACCGTGCGGCCGTTGTGAAACAAGGCTCCTGGGCGCAGGTGGAACAGGTACACCAGGCCGTCCATGCTCACATCCCAGCTCTCGGCCACGGCGGGCAGGAGCTTGGTGCCGTAGCCGAACTTCACGAGACCCTCGTTGAAGTTCTCCACCAGGGCCGAATCCCGGACGTTGTCGGCGAAGGCGTGGTCCAGGTTGAACTCGTAGCGGACGTACCCCACGCGGATCTCACCGCCCGGCGCGGGCTTTGGCAGTCGGAATCCAGACAGCTGTTCCACCATCAAGATGCTGTCCTGGCGGAGGGTACCCGCGGTCGAGGAGAGATCTCTCGCGCCGGCGAGGTTCTGTTGGGATACCGCCGCGACGGTATCCACGGCCTTGACGATCTGCTGGCCGGCCTGGGACATGCGCAGAAGGGCCTTCTGCGCCTTTTCCACGGAGCTCCGAACCTGGTCCATTCCGTCGGCAATGGCGCTGCTGCCCAGCGCCTCCTCCTGCATGGCCCGGTCCACGCTCTTGGTCAGGTCTTTCATGACCAAGCTCTTCTGGTTGATGAGTTTTGAGGTCTGGGCCTGTTCGCGGGTCGCCAGGGAGATCTTCTCGATCCTGCCCGTCATCTCCTCGATGGCCGTGGTCACCTGGCGGCTTCCCTTGGCCTGCTCCGAGGCCGCCCGCGCGATGTGGCTGATGCTGGTGCCGGCCGTCTCGATGGACTCGCTGATGCTCTTCAAGTTGTCCTCGGAGGCCCGCCCCAGCCGGACGCCCTCCTCGACCCGCTGCATGCCCTCCCGGGCCACCCGGCCGGCCTGCTCCACCTCCTTCTGGATCGTCAGGATGATGGTGCCCACTTCGGAGGTGGAGGCGGAGGTGCGCTCCGCCAGATCCCGGATCTCCTCGGCGACCACGCCGAAGCTCTTGCCGTGCTCGCCCGCCTGGGCCGCTATGATGGCGGCGTTGAGGGCCAGGAGGTTGGTCTGATCGGCGATCTCGCGGATCACCTTGAGGATCTTGCCGATCTCCTTGGATCTCTGGCTCAGGGACTCCATGGAGGCCATGTTCGCATTCATGGCGGCCTGGATCTTCTCCAGTCCGTTGACCGTCTCCTTCACCACGGTCACCCCGCCCTGGGAGGCGGTTGACACCTGGTTGGACATGACCTCCGCCTCCTGGATGTTGGCCTCGATCTGTCCGATCGTGGCGTCCATCTGCACCATGGCGGAGGAGTTCTGGACCGCGAAGGAGGAGAGGCTCTCGGCGTGGCCGGCCACCGCCTCGACGGAGCGCACCATCTCCTCGATCGACGCGCTGATCTCGTCCACGAAGTCCGACAGGTTCCGCGTAGCGCCCAGCACCTCCTCGATGGAGGCCCGCATTTCCAGGATGGAGCTGCTGGTCTTGTCCGTGAACCCGGAGAGGATGTCCGCTCCCTCCACCACCTTCTCGATCTCGTTTTCGAGCTGGGCGATGGAGTTTCGGACCTGCGTCACGGACTCGGCCTGATCCTTGGCTTCTCGGAAGAGGCTGCGGGTCTTGTCGGTGATGCGGCTGGAGGCGGTGGAGACGCTCTCCGCCGTGTCCTGGAGATAGCTGATGATGCTCTGGAAGGAGCGGAGCACCCGCAGGAAGCCGGGGTGTGCCTCCGTGACCTCCTGGGAGCGCGCGTCGCTCCCGATGGCCAGGTTGCCGGAGGCCAGGCCGCGGAGCATCTGGTCCAGAGGGGACTGGTCCGCCGCAGTCTCCCGGCGGGCGAGGGCCGCCGCCGCTCCGGCCAGCGCGCCGCAGATCAGCAGGTACAGCCAGAAGCGGCCGGTGAAGGTGGAGTTGGGCAGCATCAGGACACCCAGCACCGCCAGCAACGCCATCGCCACCGCGCCGACCAGCACCGCTCTCAGCCAAGCCTGCATGCGCGCTTCCCCTCCTTCCGTGATCCTGCTCATCATAAGGGCCACGCCGGAACCATGTCAATGAAAGGTTGCTCGCTGCCGCACTGTTGCACCAGGCCCTCTCGCACCCTAACTTTATAAGATTGGGCTGGGGAGCGGCCATCCGGCCCTCTTTGCGAGATGGAAGGAAGTGGAAGAGCATGCTGCCGCGCATAGACCACGTCATCGAGAAGGTCAAGCTGTACAATCCGAGCTCGGACTCGCGGCTGCTGCAGCGGGCCTACCTCTTTTCCGCCTACGCGCACGAGGGCCAGACGAGGGTTTCGGGGGAGCCCTACCTGGTCCACCCCGTGGCCGTCTGCGACATCCTGGCCGACCTGAAGGCGGACGACATCGCCATCGTCTCGGGACTTCTGCACGACGTGGTGGAGGACAACCTCTCCGTGAGCCTTCAGGAGATCCAGCGCCGGTTCGGGCCGGAGGTGAGCCACATCGTGGACGGGGTGACCAAGATCGAGGAGAAGGTCCCCCTCCAGAGCCGCGAAGAGCGCGAGTGGGCCACGCTCCGTAAGGTGGTCCTGGCCATGGTGGACGACATTCGAGTGGTCCTCGTGAAGCTGGCGGACCGCCTCCACAACCTCCGGACCATGCAGGCGCTTCCCGAACACCGGCGGCCCACCAAGGCGCTGGAGACCCTCCAGATCTACGCCCCCATCGCCTACCGGCTCGGCATGGGCAAGATCAAGACCGAGCTGGAGGACCTGGGTTTCCGGTACGCCTATCCCGAGGAGTACGCCCGCCTGGCGCAGGCCCTCCAGGAGAAGCGCGCCTACAGCGACAATTTCATCGAGGAGACCCAGGCCGAGATCCGGAAGGCCCTGAGTGGCATCTCGGTCGAGGGCAGGGTGCACGGCCGCGTGAAGCACCTCTACAGCATCTGGCAGAAGCTGAAGCACCAGGGCATCGGCGTGGAGCACGTCTACGACTACATGGCCTTCCGCATTCTCGTGGGTTCGGTGAAGGACTGCTACGCCGTGCTCGGCGTGGTCCACAGCCTCTGGAAGCCCATTCCAGGCCGGTTCAAGGACTTCATCGCCATCCCCAAGGAGAACCACTACCGCTCCCTGCACACCTCCGTCATCGGTCCCAGCGGCCATCCCTTCGAGATCCAGATCCGGACCGAGCGCATGCACGAGGAGGCGGAGAACGGCCTCGCCGCTCACTGGCAGTACAAGGAGGGGCGGCTCTCCCAGAAGGACCAGAGCGAAACCACTCAGTGGCTGCACCAGCTCCTGGAGTGGAAGCAGGAGGGCCAGGGGGATACGGAGTTCATCCAGAACCTCAAGGTGGACCTCTACCCGAAGGAGGTCTACGTCTTCACTCCCAAGGGACAGGTGCTCTCCTTCCCACGCGGGGCCACTCCCATCGATTTCGCCTACTCCATCCACACCGAGGTGGGCCACCGCTGCGTGGGCGCCAAGCTCAACAACAAGCTGGTGCCGCTGAAGACGCCGATGAAGAGCGGGGACGTGGTGGAGATCATCACCAATCCCTCTGGGCGGCCCTCGCGGGACTGGCTCAAGGCGGCCGTGACGGGGCGGGCGCTCAGCAAGATCAAGGCATGGCTCAACGTGCAGGAGAAGGCGAGGGCCGTGGAGCTGGGCAAGGCCCTCCTGGACCGGGAGGTGAAGCGGCAGAAGACCACCCTGAAGGAGGCCCAGGACTCCGGGCTTCTCGCCGAGGCGCTCAAGAAGGCCTCACTCCCCGACCTGGACTCGCTTCACGCCGAGATCGGCTACGGCAAGCTGTCGGCCAAGGTCTTCGCCCGGAAGCTGGTGGAGCGGGGCGAGGAGCCGGCCGCCGTTCCGGCCAAGGTGGCCGCACCGGACCCGCGCCAGCCCGCGCTGGTCGTGCGAGGCGCCTCCGACCTCCTCACGACGCTGGCCCGGTGCTGCAACCCCATCCGCGGGGACGAGGTGGTGGGATTCATCTCGAGGGGACGAGGCCTGGTGGTGCACCGCGCCGACTGCCCCAACATCACCCGCCACGCCTACAATCCCGACCGCATCATGGAGGTCCACTGGGACGGTAAGGAGGCGGGCTCCCCAGGCCACGAGGTCCACGTCACCATCCAGACCGAGGACAAGGCGGGCATCGTCGCCGCCATCACGCAGGTGGTGGCCGACTCGAAGGCGCCCATCCGCCACATCGACGGGACGGTCACGGACAAGGGCGAGGGACTGGTGCGCCTCTCGCTTCTCATCAAGGACAAGAGCCACCTCAACCAGATCATCAGCCGCATCAGCCAGATCCAGGGCATCCTGGCCATCCGGCGGAGCAACCGGTAAGGGGCAGGCCGTCTCCGCGAACCCCGGAGGGAGGGAGAATCCCAGTGGCCAGGGCCATGTTGCTCTATAACCCCGCCGCACGCGCGGCGCCCGATCCCTCCCTGCGCTCTCACATCGCCGCCGAGTTCGCTCTTCGCGGGTTCTCCGTGGAAGAGGTGGCCTCCCGAGCCGCGGGTGATCTGACCGTCGGCGCGGCCGAAGCCGCGCGGGAAGGCTTTCAGCGGGTGGCGATCTGCGGGGGCGACGGCAGCGTCCGCGAGGCTGCCCAGGGGCTGGCGGGGAGCGGCGTGGAGCTGGCCATCATCCCGCTGGGCACGGCCAACGTCCTGGCCCGGGAGATGCGTCTTCCCGTGCACAAGCTCGTCGACTGCGCCGGCATAGCCGCCTCAGGGACCGCTCGCGAGGTGGGTCTCGGGGTTGTGGGGGGGGATCGCGTCTTCACCTTCTGCGCCTCCGCCGGACTGGACTCCCTCGCCGTGGCCTCCGTGGACCTCGCCATGAAGCGTCAGACCGGTGCGTGGGCCTACGTCTACGCCGGGCTTCTGCACCTCGTCTCGGGGGATGTCCCTGCCCTCCAGGTGGAGCTGGATGACGGACGGCGGCTGGAGGCCTGCCAGCTCTTCATTCTCCACGCCAAACATTACGGCGCCGGCTTCTTGAGCGTGTCGCGGCGCGCCGGCCTGACGGCGCCAACCTTCAGGGTCGTGGGTCTCGAACCGCCCCTCCTGCGGCATCTGCCGGCCCTGCTTCCCAGGCTGCTGCGCGGCGGCCTGGACCGGGGCCCGGGCGTGTGGGCCGCCGACACGGCGGCCCTGCGCATCGGCTCCGATTCCGCCGTGCCGATCGAGGCCGACGGCGACGACATGGCGAGGACCCCCGTGGACGTGACCCTCCGCCCCAGGGCCCTCAAGCTGGTCTTCCCGCGCGACGGCGCCTCCGAGGTCCGCTGACCCAAATCCCGCGATTGGACATGGAAGTGGCGCCCAAAGGCAGATGGACAGTGGTTTTCGCGAAAGTCGGTCTTCCCCCTCCCCGTCCAAAAGACAATGCCTTTCCCCCGTGCGTCCGGGACCTGGGCGAATCCACCCGCATTTCAATCGCGGAATTTGGGGCCGAGTAACACCTGGCGGGAACCGGGAGCCTGCGGTACCATGAACCAGGCCGCACGGCGTAGAAGGAGTCTGGCCGCTCCATGAAACGGGATCCCGGTACCCCCTCCCACCTTTTCGCCAACGCCGCCCTCACCCTGGGAGTCCTGAGCCTCCTTCCCCCGCTGGCTCCCCTCTGGGTGGTCCTGGGAGTGGCGGCGGCCCTCCTCGCCGGCGCCCTCACCACCCGATCGCCCGAGCGGTACGCCGGACGCCCGAAGATCTGGGCCGGAGTGGCCCTCTGCGGCCTGGGGGCCATCCTGTTCATCGGAGAATCGGCCCTTTTCCTTCATTGGAAGATTCAACAGCAGTACGAACAGCGCGTGGAAGTCAGCACCCTCCGGATGGCCGAGGTGAGCCAGGCCCTGGAGCGCTACCGGCAGGAGCAGGGGGCCTATCCGGATCTGAAAGGCATCGCGGCGGCCAAGACCCTGCTGGAACCCAATTACGTCCACGACTGCCCCGTGACGGACGGATTCGGCGGTCCCATTTCGGTCGCCAGCCAGCCCGACGGCTTCGCGCTGACCTGTCAGCCGCCGCCCCGTCCGGGCAGCGGACATCTCCCTGTACCCCTGGTTTTGCGTGGCAGCTTCCTGCCCGCCCCGCCGGCGCCCCCCGAGCAGGAGGCTCCGCCCGACCAGGGCCCGGCGGAGGCCGCCGCGGAGAGCTCATCAACGGAGGGCGCGGACAGATCTCCTTCCGCCACTCCCGGGCCGGCTCCTCCCCCGTCCAGCACCGAGCCGGCCAACGAGGCGCCACCCGCCACCTCCTCGCCGCCTTCCGCTGCCCCGGCCGCCCCGCAGGCCCCGCCCGCCACCGGCCGATGACGGGGAGCGGACCGGGCCGTGACGGTCCGTTCAGCCCCTGAGCTTGATCTTTGCAGTCGCCGCTGCCTTCGCGGCTTCCTCCAGGAGCAGCCGCAGTTCCTCCGGCGAAGCTACCGGCCGGAGGCAGGCCCCTCCCACGCAGAGGTACGCCCGAGCACGCTCCGTGCTCCGGCGGCCACGGAGGATGGGCAGGCGCTCCTCCAGGGCGGGATCGGTGCGGTCGGCCACGTAGGGAACCAGCCGGATGTGGGGATGCGGGGCCTTGCGCACCGTCCGGAGCAGCTCCCGGATGTGCGAGTCCAGCATGGGCCCGGCCACCACCACTTCGAGCGGTGGCGAATGGCTGGAGGCGGCCAGGGCCGCGAGGTTCGGCTGCGCTCCCGGCTGGCTGTGCAGCGCTCCTTCTTCCCCGGACAGCAGCTCCTCCAGTGCCCGCTTCGCCGCTCCGTCCTCCGCCGCCCCTTCCCAGACCCACAGGACCGAGGCCAACACGGAGAGCGGCGCGGGGAGCACCCCGTCGTCGGTATCCCGCACGGGAGCGGGGGGCGCCGACGCCCCGCCCCCCGGGGGAGCGTCGAAGAACGGGCCCGCGCCGCCGCACCGGAAGCGCTCCAGGGCGGCCCCCAGCAGGAGGCCCGTCCGCTCCGCGTGCCGCGGCTCTCCCGTCACCTCGAAGGCACGCCACTCGGCCTTCGCCAGGTAGGCGTAGTCCGCCAGGAAGCCCCCCACCTTCGCCTCGCCGCCGTCCCAGACGTGGCTCAGGGTGTTCCCATCCCAACAGCGGCTCCAAATGGCTTCCAGGGTGGCCAGCCCGACCTTCAGGAGCGGCTCCTCTCCCGTGGCCCGGTGACCATCCAGAAAGGCCTGCGCGGCGAGAGCGTTCCAGTCGGTCAGGACCTTGGTGTCCACGCCGGGATGGACCCTCTTTTCCCTGTGGGCCCGCAGCGCCGCCATGCAGGCGCCCAGCCTGCCGCGAAGGCCCTCCTGGGTGAGGCCGGCCCTCCGCGCCCCCTCGGCCCAGCCGCAGGTCCGATGGAGAGTTCGCGAGGCCAGATCGCCCCCGGGGACGATGCCGTAGACCGAGGAAAACCACTCTGCGTCGGCGCCCAGTACCTCCTCCAGCTCACCGGGGCTCCAGAGGTAGAAGCGCCCCTCCTCCCCCTCCGAATCCGCATCCAGCGCGGCCACGAAGCCGCCTCCCGGGGCGGCCATCGAGGCCTCAAGATCGGCCAGCACCCCCTGGGCCACCTCGCGGAGGTCATGGGCCTGCGTGAGCTCGTAGGCCCGGAAATAGAGCGAAGCGAGGAGGGCGTTGTCGTAGAGCATCTTCTCGTAGTGGGGCACCCGCCACTCGCCGTCCACGCAGTAGCGGTGGAATCCTCCGCCCACCTGGTCCCGCAGGCCTCCCTCCGCCATCTTGCGAAGCGTGAACAGGACCTTGGCGCGCAGGGAGCCGTCGCCGCGGCGAAGCGACTCCTCCAGGAGGAAGGTCAGGAGCGGGGGCTGGGGGAACTTGGGACCGCCGCCAAACCCTCCGGCCGACCCGTCGTATCGTCCCAGTACCGCCTGAAGGGCCGCGTCGAGAAGGACCCGCGCATCGGGAGCCGCCCCCTCCGCTGGGGCGGGAAGGAAGGAGCTCTCGACCGCCTTGCCCAGCTGGCTCCCGATCCCGTCCACCTCATCCCGCCTCGCGGCAAAGGCCTCGGCCACGCCATCGAGCACGGCACGGAAGGAGGGCACCCCCCAGCGCGGTTCGGGAGGAAAGTAGGTGCCGCCGTAAAAGGGAGCCAGCTCCGGCGTCAGAAAGACGGAGAGGGGCCACCCCCCCGAGCCGGTCATGAGCGTCACGGCCCTCATGTAGTAGGCGTCCACGTCGGGCCGCTCCTCGCGGTCCACCTTCACCGGGACGAAGTGCTCGTTCAAGAAGGCCGCTGTGCCGGCGTCTTCGAAGCTCTCCCGCTCCATCACGTGGCACCAGTGGCAGGCCGAATAGCCGATGGACAGGAAGATGGGCCTGCGCTCCCTCCGCGCCTTCTCGAAGGCCTCCTCGCACCACGGATACCAGTCCACCGGATTGTGCGCGTGCTGCCGGAGGTAGGGGCTGGATTCGAGGGCCAGTCGGTTCGGGGGCATAGGCGACTTCCTCCTCCCACTAGGACGCCAACGCCCCTGCAACGGGGCGCTCGTTCCCGTTATTCCTGCGAGACCGAGGGCGTCAGGAGATCGAACGTGCCAAGGCCTCCACGCACCGGAGGGCGTCCACGGCGGAGGAGACGATGCCGCCCGACCAGCCGGCCCCCTCGCCCGCCAGGTAGAGCCCGGGGAACCCTTCGGCCGATCCGTCTCCCGCGCGGCACAGCTGGAGCGGACCCGAGGTGCGGGTCTCGGGGGCGAGGAGCACCCCCCTCTCGATGAATCCGGGCACCTTCTCGTCGAAGTGCCGGAAGGCGCGAAGAAGCGGCTCCTCCACCCACGGGGGGAAGAATCCCCGAAGGTTGACCGGCCGCGTTCCCGGCCTGAAGGTGGTGCGGGGCTGGGTCTCGTCGGGGCGTCCTTCCAGGAAGCCCTGCAGGCTCTGAGCGGGCGCGAAATATCCCCCGCCGCCCCACTCGTAACCCTTTCTTTCAAGGCCTTCCTGAAAAGCGATGCCCCCCTCCGGCTCGCCGCCGAAGTCTTCGGGGGCCACCGTCACGACGATCCCGGCGTTGGCCCTGCCGGAGGCCCGGTGGGACATGCTCATGCCGTTCGTCACGAGCCGCTCCGGCTCCGAGGCCGAGTTGACTATTACGCCCCCGGGGCACATGCAGAAGGAGTAGACGCCCCGGCCCGTGGGACGGTCCTTGTAGGTCAGGAAGTACTCGGCCGCGGGCAGGTCGGGGTGCCCCGCGGCGGCTCCGTACTGGCGGGCGTCCACCCACTCCTGCGGGTGCTCCACGCGGACCCCCACGGCAAAGCCCTTGGGCCGGAACGGCACGCCGAGGGCCAGCAGCCTCCGGAAGAGAGGCCGCGCCGAATGGCCCGCGGCCAGGAAGGCCAGGGGCGCCTCCAGAACCTGTCCCGAGGCGGTCTCGATCAGCCATCCGCGCGTGGAGCGCCGGATCTCGACCAGGGCTTCCTTGAAGATGAAGCGCGCGCCGAGTCCCTCGACCCTCTCGCGCAGACGTCGCACCACGGCGCGCACGCCGTCCGTCCCGAGGTGGGGGTGCGCCGTCTCCAGGATCGTTTCCGGGGCGCCTGCCTCCACGAAGAGCTCCAGCACCTCCCGCGCAAGCGGATCCTTGATGCGGGTGGTGAGCTTCCCGTCCGAGAAGGTGCCGGCCCCTCCTTCCCCGAACTGGACGTTGGCGTCGGGGCTGAGGGTGCCAGAGCGCCAGAGGTCCCGGACGGCGACGACCCTCTCCTCAAGGCAGGGCCCCTGCTCCAGCACCGTCAGAGAGGCCCCCCCCTCGGCCAGGGCGAGGGCCGCGAAGAGCCCCGCCGGACCCGTCCCCACCACTACGGCGCTCATTCCCTTGAAAGGCCTGGCGGCCGGGGCGACGCGCGGCTTGCGCTCGGGAACCGGTCCCAAGCGCACCTCTTTCGGAATCCGGCGCGGCCGCGTGGCGAGGCCGACGTCGAGAACGAAGGTCCAGACCGGCTCGCGCCGTCCCTTGCGCGCATCCAGGGAACGGCGCACCACGGCCAGGTCCACGATCGCTTCGATGCGAACCTGAAGAGAACGCGCGAGAGCCTTTCGCAGGAATTCGTCGGAACCCCTGCCCAGCGGTGCTTCGATGCCGGAGACGCGCTGGCGGATCATGCCTCGCTCCGCCTCTCTGGGAAGGTGATGCCCGGGCGGACGCTCAGCGTTGGTCCGCTTCGCCCAGGGCCAGCATGCCCGCCTGGATCAACTCATCCAGGTCGTTCCGCGAGGGCGTTTCGCAGTAGACCCGCAGGATCGGCTCCGTGCCCGACTGCCTGAAGAGGAGCCACGAGCCGTCGGAGAGGAAGAGCTTGGTGCCGTCCAGGGTGTCGACGCCCTCCAGCTTGCGCCCCAGAATCTCCGCGGGCGGGCGCTCGGCCAGCCGCCCCACCTGGCGGCCGCCCTTCTCGGGGGCGACGGGGAAGTCCCGCCGCCGGAAGTGGAACTCGCCGAACCGCTCGTGGAGCTCCCGCACCAGCTCCAGGGAGTCCTTGCCGCGCTTGACCATCATCTCGAGCAGCAGAAGGTTGATGAGGACCCCGTCGCGCTCGGGCAGGAAGCCCTGGACGGTGATCCCCCCGCTCTCCTCCCCGCCGATGAGGAGGTTCTCGCTCTGCATGAGCTCGGCGATGTGTTTGAAACCCACCGGCTTGTTCGCGTAAGGGACCCCCGCCCACTCGGCGATCCGCTTGAGGTAGAGGGTGTTCGCGTTGGTGGCCGCGATGACGCCGGTCTGCTTCCGGTCCTCCAGGAGGAATAGCGCCAGCAGGGCGATCATCTCGAGCGGAGTGAAGGTGCTGCCGTCGCCGTGAACACCGCCCGAGCGGTCGGCGTCCCCGTCCGTGGCCAGCCCGACCTGGGCCTGCTCGGCCAGCACGGCGTTCCTCAGCAGATCGAGGTACTCCTCTTTCGGCTCGGGCGCCCTCCCTCCGAAGAGCGGGTCGCGCTCGGCCCTCAGGGTGGTCACGCGGCAGCTCCCGCTGGAAACCCATCGCTCCAGCGTCCTTTGGCCCACGCCGTTCATGGAATCGGCCACCACCTTGAGGCTGGCCGACCGGATGGCCCGGATGTCGACGAGGGATTCGATGAAACGGTCGTAGCCCTCGTTCAAGGGGGTCTCGATGAGCCGGCCCGAGGTGCGGCCCTCGCGGAGGGACGCCGTGCGCACCGGGTTCATGCCCAGCATGGACTCGATCTGCTGCGTCGTTTCCGGCGAGGCGCTGCCGCCGAATCGCTCCTTGATCTTGAGCCCGTTGTAGCGGTACGGGTTGTGGCTGGCGGTGATGACCACGCCCAGGGGCAGGCCGTTCTTGCGGACGAAGTAGGAGACGTGGGGGGTGGGGCACGCCTCGGGGCTGAGGTAGACGGTGACCCCGTTGGCCATCAGGACCTCCGCCACCACCCTGGCAAAATCCTCCGACATGAAGCGGAAATCGTAGCCGATGGCCACGCGGCGGTCCTCCGCCTTCTCGTCCAGGTAGTCCGCCAGGGCCTGGGCCACGAACCGCAGATTCTCGAAGGTGAAGTCTTCCGCGATGACGCCCCGCCAACCGTCGGTCCCGAAATGGATGCTCCGATTCACGGACTCACCTCTCCCTCTCAGTCCTTGGAGGAGGGGTCCTCACCCCTCGACCCCCACCTGAAGGAGGTACATGCTCGCCTCCTCCGATGCCCGATCCATGAGTTCCAGGATGCGCTCCGGAACCACCGGAAGCACCCGCATCTCCTTCCGACGGGAGGCGCTGGCCCTGCGAAACCGGTCCGCCAGATCCTTCCCCTCGAAGGAGGGCCTGAGTTCCTTGATTCTGTCCAAGACTTCCGCGGCCCGGCCCCACCATCCGCGAGCCAGGTGGAGCAGGGCCAACTGGTGAAGGGCCTCCTCCGAATCGGGTCTCACCTCCAGCAACTGCGCGAGGAGCGACTCGGCGCTGGCGACCCGTCCGCGCCGCACGTGGACCTGCACCAGGAGGTACATGGCGGCCGGGTTGTCCTCCAGCGCCAGCGCCTTCTGTGCGCAGCGCTGGCAGTCGGGCCAACGGCCCTCCTGCGCCCTCACCAGCCCCGTCAGCGTCCAGGCCTCGGGATCCTCCGGATGGAGCTTCAGGATCGCCTGCAGGCGCTTGGAGGCCTCCCCGAGACGCCCTTGGCGCACGCACAGTTCGGCATGGGCGAAGGCGGCCGCGGAGGTCTCGGCCTTTCCGGTGACGCGGGAAAGGCACCGTTCGGCCCGTTCGATCTGACCGAGTCCCAGGTAGACCTCGCCCAGATAGGCCAGGAGCGGCGTGTTGTTGGGATCGAGGGTCTGGGCCTCCTCGAGGGCCTCCAGGGCCCTGGAGGATTGCAGCGAGTAGAGCAGGTCCTCGGCCCGGCCGATGCGCTCCTCGAAGCGGCGCTGGTTCTTGCCCGAGAAGGTGGCCAGGATGTGGGGCTTGGCATCCAGAAAGCGCTCCTTGCGGTAGAGGTCCCGCAGGTTGCGGAGGGTCCAGTCGCGCCACCGCCTGTCGAACTCCTTGGGCTCTAAAAGGCCGCGCTCCCGGAGCATGTTCACCAGCACGTTGATGCCGGCCCGATTCACCATGACGTTCCGTTCGAGGAAGTCCACCGCCTGGACGAGCAGATCCACGTCCTCGGAGGACCGGTGGGCCTGGCGCTCCACCGTGGAGATCTTGTCGATGAGGTAATCCTCGACGCCGAGGAAGGGCTGCAGGTCCACCGACTCCGTGCCCCTGTCCGGCTTCAGGACGAGCAGCGGCGCGCTGCAGTACTTGCACGTCTCGAGGTCCGGCTCGTTTCTCTTCCCACAGCGCTGGCAGAACATCGCTCTACTCCGCGTCCAAGGAACACACCCGCCGTCCCCCGATTCCTCCGCCGGGTCCCCTTCCTAATACTTATAGAATCCGCGTCCCGTCTTCCGGCCCAGGAAGCCGGCATCCACCATCTTCACCAGAAGCGGGCACGGGCGGTACTTGGGGTCGCCGAGCCCCTCGTGCAGCACGTTGAGAATGAACAGGCAGGTATCCAGCCCGATGAGGTCCGCGAGGGTGAGCGGCCCCATGGGGTGGTTCATGCCGAGCTTCATGACCGTGTCGATGGCTTCGGGCGTGCCCACCCCCTCCATGAGGCAGTAGATGGCCTCGTTGATCATGGGCATGAGCACCCGGTTGCTGACAAAGCCGGGGTAGTCGTTCACCTCCACGGGCGTCTTGCCCATGGCCTTCGCCAGCGACATGACCTCCTGAAGCACCTCGTCATCCGTGGCGATGCCGCGGATCACCTCCACGAGCTGCATCACTGGCACGGGGTTCATGAAGTGCATGCCGATGACCTTGCCGGGGCGCTTCGTGCACGCCGCCAGCTTGGTGATGGAGATGGACGAAGTGTTGCTGGCCAGCAGGGCAGCCGGAGCCAGAACGGCATCCAGCTTCTGGAAGACGCCCTTCTTGACCTCGAAGTTCTCCACCACCGCCTCCACCGCGATGTCCGCTCCGGCCATGTCTTCCAGCCGGGTCGAGGTTCTGATGCGGCCCAGGACCTCGGCCTTCTGGCCGGGGCTCATCTTGCCCTTGTCTACACCGCGCTGAAGGTTCTTGTCTATGGTGCGGAGGGCCTTGTCGCACAGGGCCTGGTCCACCTCGCACAGGAGGACCTGGAATCCGCTGGCCGCAGCCGCGTGCGCGATCCCGTTGCCCATCGTCCCGCCCCCGACGACCCCGAACAGCTTCACGTCCATCGCACCTTCTCCTCTGAATTCGCTGGATGACCCGGCCCACGGCGGGTAGACCTCCGGCGTGGCACTATACCACAGCCTTGAGGGCCACCCACCGGTACCGCCCGCGCAGCGGGCCTCCCCCGGTCACCCCCTCAACACGCCGAGAGGGGGGGCTCAGGGCGGATTCGCAACCAGGTGGCCGTTCTTCACAACCACATCGTCCTGCGTGCCCCACCGCCTGTCGGGTCCCGCGGAGCTCAGCGTGTAGTTGTTGCCTCGCCCTTCATAGCGCACCTTGCCGCCCCACGGATCCACGGAGGGGATGGACCGTATGCCCGCCTTCAGGAGCACCTCCATGCCCTCCCCCTGCGGAATCTGGCCGTTATCCACCTGGTACTGCGTGATAGCGTCGTTGGCAGATTCCAGGCTGACGATGAAGGCCTTGCGGATGGGCGGCCCGGGATTGAAGGCCGCGGGGGGCGGACCGCTGGACTTGCCCTCGCAGGCAGCCATCGCGGCCAGCACCGCGACGCCAAGGAGAAGGAGAAGTGGCCTCCGCCCCGGAGCCCGGGCCGCCGCCGAACGGACCAACCGCAGGGATGGGAGACGCTCCGGCGTCCCGTTTGCCTCGCCGCCTCGCCGCTTTCTCGCGTCCATCTTCACCTCCAGGGCCATCCGCTCACTCCCGCACTGGGTGGGTGCCCGCGCGGAACGCCTCGTACCCGGTCACGTCCGCACCCACCACGAGCTTGTGGATGTCGTGGGTGCCCTCGTAGGTGTACACGCTCTCCAGGTTCTGCATGTGCCGCATGGCCACGTACTCGTCCAGAATCCCGTTGGCGCCCTCGATGTCCCTCGCCATTCGGGCGCACTCCCGAGCCATGGCCACGCAGTTCATCTTGGCCAGGCTCACCTGCTGGTGGCGGAGGGTCCCGGCGTCCTTCATTCCCCCGAGCCTCCACACCATCAACTGGGCCTTGGTGATCTCGTTCACCATCCAGACGAGCTTGTCCTGCACCAATTGGAAGCGCGCGATGGGTCCCTCGAACATGATCCGCTCCCTCGCGTACCGGAGGGCCTCGTCGTAGCAGGCCATGGCGGCCCCCACGGCGCCCCAGGCGATGCCGAAGCGGGCCTGGTTGAGGCAGGACAGGGGTCCCCGCAGGCCCTTCACGCCCGGCAGGCGGTTCGCCTCGGGCACGAGCACGTCCTCGAAGACCAACTCCGAGGTGACCGATGCCCTAAGGGAGAGCTTTCCCTTCATCTCAGGCGCCGAGAACCCCTTCATCCCCTTCTCCACGAGGAACCCCTGGATGCCTTCCTCGGTCTTGGCCCACACGACGGCTACGTCGGCGATGGTGCCGTTGGTGATCCACATCTTGGCGCCGTTCAGGGCCCACTTATCGCCCCGCCGCACCGCCTTGGTCTTCATGGAGGAAGGGTCGCTGCCCGCGTCGGGTTCGGTCAGACCGTAGCACCCGATGGACTCTCCCTTCATCAGCGAGGGCAGCCAGCGGTCCTTCTGCTCTTGGGAGCCGTAGGTGAAGATCGGATACATGACCAGCGAGCTCTGGACGGAGGCGAAGGAGCGCAGGGCCGAATCCCCCCGCTCCAGCTCCTGCATGATCAGCCCGGCCGCTATGTTGTCCAGACCGGCGCAACCGTACCGTTCGGGCAAGGTGGCGCCCAGGAGTCCCATGCCCGCCATCTCGGGCACCAGCGTCAGGGGGAAGGTGCCCTCACGGTAGTGGCCGGCGATGATCGGGAGCACCCGCTCTTCCACCCAGCCGCGGACCGTGTCGCGGACCATCCTCTGTCCGTCGTCCAGCAGGTCGTCCAACCGGTAGTAGTCCAGTCCCTGAAACTTGTTCGGCATGGCGGCTCCTCGGTCTGTCCGCCCCCGCTGCTCCCGGAGCGCTCATCCGCGCCCTCCGTCGGCACCTGGCGTACGCCACGTAGCGTACCGCATTTCGGAGCGGCTTTCACACGCGGCCGGGCGCGACCGGCTCCGCGATGGAGACGCGTCCGCCGCGAAACCGGCGGATTCCCGAGGGTCCAATGGATGGAAGGGGCATCACCCGTTCTCGCGCCGTGGTCCGCAGACCTTCCGCGAGCGGCCGCGAGCGCCTTGGGGGCATTGAAATCCCTTACGGCGACCGCCCCGCCCGCTGTCACCAGTGGAGGGGACCCACGGAAGCTCCCTTGAGACAAAGAGGCCGCCCGGGGGCGGCCTCCTGCTCAAAGCGAAGGAGCGATTCTACAGTTCTTGGGTGCCCATCACCTCCGCCACGCTCTTGGGGGTCTTGCGGCGGGCCGGACCTTTCCGCTTCGGTCTCTTGGTGGCCACGGCCTCGACGGCTTTGGCCCTTGTCTTGGCCGCCGCCTTGCCTCCGGCCGCAGCTTTCTTTGCCGCACCTTTGGCGGCCTTCTCGGCCGGGGCCTTCAGCTTCCAAAGGCCACGCGTGCTCCCCGTCGTGAGCACCCCCTCATTCCTGAGAGTGCTGAAGTGCTGGCGCCCCGTGGGAGGGATCGACAGGCCGTCGGCGAGGAAGCAGGCGTGAATGTGGGCGTCCGACACCTCATCCACACCCTCCTGCCGCCAGAACTGAATGTAATGCAGGTATCGCTCCTTGTTGCTGCGGAGCTCCTTTCCCGCCATGAAGGCCTTCAGCGCGGCCTTGTCCACCTCGGGGACGGGCCGCTTGCGAAGGGCGGCTTTTTCCCCCGCGGGCTTGCCCGCCCGGGGGCGTTTCCTGACCCGGGCCTCGGGTATGCCCCCCTCGGCAAGGAAGGCTTCGATATACGACTCCACAAAGCCGCGGTCTCCTTCGACGTCCAATTCGAACTCCCCGTGGCGGATGTGGATTCGATACGGCATGGTTGTCATGTTCTCTCCTCCTATGGAATAGGCCCTCACCTATTTCTTCCAATGTAATGGGTTTCGTTCTTCCTGTCAAGTCAATCATGACAACCACCCGAAAACTCCCGCCGTGCTGAAATGGAGGCGGGGACGACCCGGGGATGACGGACCCGGCGGAGGCGGGGGCGGCGGAGTCATCTCCGGCGTTGAGCGAGAGCGCGGGACGAGCTCCGCTCGAAGGCGGACGGCCGGGGGGGCGGCGGTTTTCTGGAGCGTCCTCTTCCCGGGACGGGGAAGGTCAGCCTCGCGAGCGGCCCTGCGGCGCGAGTGCCGAGGCCGCCAGGACCTTGACAACCTCGCCGGGGACGAAGGGGGCAACCCCCATGAGGAAGGCGCGAGCCGGGTCGAGGTGCAACACGAAGGCCAGCCAAGCCGCGCCCATCAGGAGGATCACGAGGTCGGCACCGGCCAGCAGGGCCAACCGGGAAGCCACGCGCTTGCCGGCCCTGCCCCAGAGCGTCCCCACAAGGAGGGAGGCTGGAAGGAAGCCCCACAGGTAGCCGGCATCCGGGCCCGACAGAACGAACGCCCCGGCGGCGGCGCCCGCAAAGACGGCCAGCCCCGAGGCGCCCACGGCCAGATAGGCGGTCTGGACTACCGCGGCCCAGTTCCGCCCAAGCCAGGCGGCACCGAGAAGCACGAAGAGGGTCTGGAGGGTGACTGGAACGGGAGTGAAGGGAAGGGGGATCCACACGTAGGCCCCCAGCACGGTGCCCAGCAGGAAAAACACGGCCAGCACGACCCGTTCCGCTCTGGCGCCGCCGATTTCGATTCCGAGCGCTCCCTCGATGCGGTCCATCTGTATCCTCCTTGCCGGCCCGTTTCCCCTGGCGCCCGGTCCATTAGCCGCCCGGCCACGTACCTCTCCCACCCGTGGGCGGGGAATCGGTGAGCACGTTCATGGTAGCGCATCCTGCCCCCCGAATGCCATGCCACCCCGCTGGATGGCGGATCATGGATGAAACGAGGGACGATCGTTGGGAGCGCTCCTGCCGAGACTCTGCCGGAGGGGGCGGTGGATCGAAGGTGCGCAGACGGGGACGGGCGGATTCCCAAATCCCAAATCCCAGCTCCCTCGTGCCTTGGTGCCTTCGCGGCGAGCCCTCATCTTCCGGCTCCCCTCACCCGCCTTCCTCCGCTCACGCCCCCGGCAGAGCCGCCTGGGGGAGGTTCCGCCCGCCCGAGAGCTGGGTGCGATAGAGGTGCGCGTAAAGGCCGCCCGCGGCCAGGAGTTCTGGGTGGGTCCCCTGCTCCACGATCCTCCCCTTCTTGAGCACGAGGATCTTGTCAGCGTCCTGGACGGTGGAAAGCCGGTGGGCGACCACCAGTGCCGTCCTCCCCCTCAGAAGGTCCTTCAGGGCCTGCTGGATCAGCGCCTCGGTCTGGCTGTCCACGCTCGCCGTGGCCTCGTCCAGCACCAGAATCCTCGGGTCGGCCACCAGGGCCCGGGCGAAGGAGACCAACTGGCGCTCGCCCTGGGAAAGCGTGGTGCCGCGCTCGTTCAGACTGTGGCGGAGGCCGTCGGGAAGCTTGTCCAGGATCATCTGCGCCCGGCTGGCATCCAGGGCTGCGTGCAGGCGCTCGGGGGGCACCTCCCTGAAAAGGGTGATGTTGTTCTGGAGGCTGCCGGCGAAGAGGAAGAGGTCCTGCTGGACGAAGGCGAACTGGCTCCGAAGCTCCTGCACGTCCCAATCCTGGATGGGGATCGAGTCCACGAGGATGCTGCCTCGTCCGGGCTGCAGCTCGTAGAACCGGAGCAGGAGGGAGGTGATGGTGGTCTTGCCTGAACCGGTGGCCCCCACCAGCGCCACCGTCTTCCCGCACGGGACCTCGAAGGTGACGCGGTCCAAGACGGGCTGGCCCTCCTCGTAGGCGAAGCTGACGTCCTCGAACTGGATGCTTCCGCAAGGCCTGGCGGGCGAGCGTCCGAGGCCCGGGGCCTCGGCGGCCGTATCCAGGATCTTGAAGAGGCGCTCGCTCGCCACGACGCTGCTCTGCACGATGTTGAATTTTTCGGCCAGGTCCTGGAGGGGCATGAAGAGCATCCGCAGGTAGAGCAGGAAGGCCACCATGGTGCCGATGCTGAGCTGCTGGCGGAGCGCCTGGCCGCCTCCGGTCCAGACCACGATGGCCACGGCGGAGGTGGCGAAGGCGTCGATGAGCGGGCGGAATACCGCGAAGATGTAGATGAGGCGCATCTGGGTCTTGTAGTAGGCCACGCCTAGGTCGTTGAAGCGGTCAAACGCCTTGCGCTCGAAGGTGAAGCTCTTGAGGACCGTGATCCCCTGCACGGCCTCCTGAAGGAAGGTGTTGATCTTGGCGAGCTGGACCCGGATCTCCCGGTAGATCTTCTGCGATACGGCCTTGAACCAGAGCGCCAGCAGTACGAGCGGCGGGGCCAGAAGGAGAAGGTGTTCCGTGAGCCCCACGTCCAGGCTCAGGAGGACGGCCAGGATCCCCGCGAAGAGGGCCACGTCGCTCACGGCCGTGGCCACCACCTCGGTGAACAGCTCCGAGAGGGTGGCCGTGTCGTTGTTCACCCTCGTCACCAGGCGGCCCACCGGATTCTCGTCGAAATAGCGGATGGGCAGGCGGTGCAGGTGCGAGAAGAGCTGGCCCCGCATGCGTTGGACCGCCCGCTGGCCCAACCGGTTCAGGCCCACCGACACGCCGTAGCTGAGAAGGAAATTGGCGATCAGCAGGCCCAGGTACCAGAAGGCCAAGCCGATGATGCCGCTCCGTTGGGGGCCCAGGAGGCGCCTTCGCTGGGGAGCGGGCAGCCGGTCCAGCGACGAGGCCGACAAGAACTGGCTTGCGTGGCCCTGGCCGGCGTAGGGGAGGCGGTAGTACCGCTCCTTCGAGGCGAGACCGCGGAGCCCCAGTTCCGTCCGCTGGGCCTTGGTCAGGTCGGCGGTCCTCACGAAGGCCCGGCGGCCGCCCGCTTCGGGCGTGTAGCTGGGAATCGAGGCCAGATGCCGCGCGAGGACCGGATCCTTGATCTCCACGAGCTGATAGGGAGGCAGGATGTAGGAGTCGATCGCCCGGCGGGTGATCAGGGGCAGGGCGAGTTCCAGCCCGGCCAGAATCATGGAGCCGGCTATGCAGAGCGCCAGCAGCCATCGCTGGCCGCGCACGTACGCCATGATCCGGCGAAAATGCCGAAACAGCGTGAACGCACCCAGCCGCTCCTCCTCCCGCTGGATCGCCATCAGCAGGATGAAGTGAGAGGCGAGAAGTGAGAAGTGAGAAGTGAAAGAGTCGTCATTCTCGGTTTTTCTCTCATCCTAAATCCTTCGGATTGGATGATGATGGATGACAGATGAAAGTATGGATGGCTGGGGGTTCCCTAGATCCCCAATCCTCTGTGTCTCGGTGCCTCTGTGGTTTGCCCTTTTCAATCCGCCATCTCAATTCCTTCGTGCCTTGGTGCCTTCGCGGTGAGTCCTTTTCTTCCGTCGCCCGTATCGCCCTCACTCCTCCACCTCCTGCAGCTCGACCATCCGCTGGTAGAACCCCGGAACGGCCGAGAGCTCGTCATGGGTGCCCGACTGGATCACCCTTCCGTCTTCCAGGCACAGGATGCGCATGAGGTCCCGCACCGCGCTGACCCGGTGGCTGATGACGATGAGGGTTCGGTTCTGGACGGCCCCGCTCAGCCCGACGAGAATCCTGCGCTCCACGTCGGCATCCACCGCCGAAAGGGTATCGTCCAGCACCAGGATGGGGGCTTCCTTGAGCAGCGCCCTGGCCAGGCAGAGGCGCTGTTTCTGGCCGCCCGAGAGCGTGACCCCCCGCTCCCCCAGCAGGGTTTCGTAGCCCCTGGGGAAGGAGAGGATCTCGCCGTGCAGCGAGGCCAGCCTGCAGACCCGCTCCATCTCCTCGTGGGTGGCGCCGGGCCGGGCGACGCGCAGGTTCTCCGCGATGGTGTCGCTGAAGAGGAAGGCCTCCTGCGGGACGTACGCCACGGCTCTTCTCAGGGTCTCCAGCGGGAGATCGAGCACGTCTTTCCCGTCCACCATAAGGGTGCCCGGGGGAGGATCGTGCAGGCGACACACGAGCTGGGCCAGGGCGCTCTTGCCCGCCCCCACCTGCCCCACGACGCCGAGGCTCTCCCCCGGTTCGAGGAGGAAGCTGACCCCCGAGAGCGCCTCCCTCTCCTGGTCCGGAAAGGAGAAGGTCAGATTCCTCGCCTCGACCCGGCCGCGGATCGGAGAGGTCAGGCCGGGAGGGCGCGGATCCCCTCGCTGCTCCGTGTCCCGGATCTGCAGGAGATGGTTGATCCGGTCCATGGAAGCGGCGGCGCGCTGGACCAGGCTCAACATCCACCCCGCCGCGATCATGGGCCAGGTGAGCATGCCCAGGTAGGAGGTGAAGGCCACGAACGAGCCGATGGAGGTCTTCCCCTCCATCACCCGCAGACCGCCGGCGCCGAGAAGAATCGCCACGCAGCTCCCCGCGAGAAGCAGGACCGCCGGGTGGAAGAAGGCGTCGACGGTGACGTAGCGCATGTACTTCCGGAAGTAGTCCTCGTTTCCGCGCTCGAAGTCGGCCGAATCCTCCGCCGCGCGGCCGTAGGCCCGCAGAACGCGGATGCCGGCGACGGACTCGCGGGTCTTCTCCGTGAGCCCCTCGAAGGCGGCCTGCACGGCATCCCAGCGGTTGTAGACCGCCTTGAGGGAGAGGCCCATCAGCACCGCCAGGAGCGGCAGGGGCAGGATGGTCAGGAGGGCGAGAACGGGGTCCAGCCAGAACATGGCGGCGATCCCAACGAGCGCGTAGACGGAGCCGTCGAAGCCCGCCACGAACCCCATGGCGATGGCCTGGCGAACGGATTCCACGTCGTTGGTGGCCAGGGCCATGAACTCGCCCGTGCGCGTCTGGTTGAAGAAGCGGCTCTTCAGGGAGAGCGCGTGGTCGAGGATCCGATTCCGCAGTTCCAGCTCGGCCGACCGCGCGGTACTGAAGAAGAAGTGGCGCCAGGCGAAACGGAAGGCCGCCACGATGGAGGCCAGCGCGCACAGGACCAGGGCCTGTTCTCCGAGCCACGCCCTCGTGGCGCTCTCCCCGGCCAATCGGTCGATAACCCCCTTGACGACGAGAGGTATGGTCAGCTGGGCCCCATCGGTGACCAACAGGCAGACCACCCCGAGGGCCACCTTGCCGCGGTGCCTGAGAAAGATCGAGAGAATGGACCGCACTCCGCTCTTCACCCCGAGGCTCCCCATGCTCGCCACTCAACACCGCCCGCCGGCCGCCTCACCAAGCTCGCACTCGGCCCCGGGCGATCCGTCCGTCGAGGGGCGCGCTGAAAAGGCGCCCCCGGCCAGACGGCCATTCTAACCCAGGGCTCGGACGCCGGGCAGGATGGTCAGGCCCAACGCGCGGTCCGTTGTCCGAGCCCGGCCTACTTCTAACGCTCTGGAACGGTTTTTCTTTCGGGCTCCTCACAAGAATCTGTGCACAGTTTGAGGTAGTGGGAGCTGTGCGAGGCAGTGGTAGAGGTTGAGGGCGAAGGTCTCTGGAGTACGGAACCCATGGGCGCGGTGGCTGACCTGCTTGGCGTTGTTGTTCATGGCTTCGGTGGCGCCGTTGTCGATGCGCAGGTCGAAGTAAGCCAGGATGCCTTCCTCGTGCCGGCGCAGGAGCCAGGCGAAGTCGCGCAGGGGCTTGATGCGGCTGTGGGTGGCCCACCAGAACCACTTCTTGAGATAGCGGGCGGCCCAGCCTTTCGTCTTGTACGTCCAGAGTTCGCGGAAAAGCTCCTTGAGGAGGTAGGCCTTGTGGATCTTCAGGTTGAGTCGTTCGAGATACGCGAGGCGCTGCTTCTGGTTGGGCGTGAGGTTCCAGGGGTTTTTCAGCCAGAGGTAGCGGGTGCCGCGGAGCAGGGCGGGCTCCTTGGCTTTGAGCGCCCTCGCCTCCATCTTGCGCACCCGGTCGACGGCCTCCAGAAGGTGACGCACCAGGTGGAACTTGTCGAAGACGAGCACCGCGCTGGGGCACCGCTCCCTGATGACGTTCACGTACGGGGCCCACATGTCACAGCAGATCCCCTCGATCGTCGCGCTGCGCTCCGGACCCCACTCCTCGAAGAAACGCCGCAGGGTCTCCTCGCTGCGGCCCTCGCCGCTCCAGATCAGCCGCTTCTGGTCGAGGTCGTAGACCTGGGTCATGTACACGTGCCCCTTCTTGCGGCTGATCTCATCGATGCCGAGGTGGCGAACCGAGGAGGTGTCCCGGTGGGCCAGGCCGTACTTCACGGCACTGCGTACCGCCGAGGCCACCGTGCTCCAGCAGACCCCGAAGAGACGCGCCACCACCTCCCACGCCAGCAGCCTGGCCCATACGGCCAGCACGTGGATCAGCCCGGCGCTCAGGGGGCTCTTGCCTTCGGTCCACGGAATCCGCTCCACCACCACGCCGCAGGAAGGGCACCGCACCCGGGCAGGACGGTACGTGAGCCTCACCGAGATCCCCCACAGCGGTACGTGCCGCCACGTCCGCTCGGCAAGACGATCCCGCACCGTACAGCGTTGGCCGCACCGCGAGCAGGCCAACCGACGCCCACGCCGCAAGGCCAGATCTACTTCCAACTCCCCGGCCCATTCCTTCACGCTCACCACTCGGTGGTCCTTGAGCCCCAGTGTCTTCCGGACGATACTCTCTACGAGCATGGGCAGCCCTCCACTTATGAAGCCTCCAAGAACTCCATAAGTAGCTGGCGTTGCTCATGCTCTTCAACATCTTCACCCCAGGCTCATGCACAGATTCTCAAGGGGAGCCTTCTTTCGAAGGTGCCGCGGTGGGATGAAAATTCACGGCCTTGCGGCCCCATCACTCCGGCTTCGGGGGGTTGGTCCCGCCGGGAGGCTGGGTCTGCACGCCCTGGACGCCCACGGGAAGCGGCGGGGGAACGACCAGAGGCGAGAAGAACCACTGGTCGTAGTAATCCTTGCCCAGAAAGGGCCGGAAGGCCTTCTTGTGCTCGTTGCACCAGACGCCGAGAATGGGCTCGCCCTCCTTGCCGTCCAGGCGGAAGGGCAGGATCTGCGTGGGCTGGGCACCGGTCCCGGAGGAGCCGGCCTCCCCCGTCTGGCCGGTCTGGGTTCCCATGGGGATTTGACCGGTCTGGCCTTGCATCGGCGGCTGTGTCCCGGGCGGGCTGGTGATCCCCCCCGGCGAACCCGGCACACCCGCGGTGGGGGGGCCACCCTGGGATTCATAGTGGACCTTGCCGTCCTTGTCCACCGTCACGATGGTGGCCCCGGGCGCCAGCAAGCCCCACTTCCCGTCCAGGGCGAAAGGGTTGGGGTAGAGCTGGCGAATGTAGCGGTGCTGCTTGGGCCCCTCCTTCATGAGGTCCTCGAGCTTGTTGGGAAAGGCGCCGCCGTGCTCCTGCTGATACAGCCGGATGGCCTCGACGTAGGCCCGTCCGCTGAAGCGCAGCTCGGCCTCGCGCTCACGCTGCATGATCACGGAGGCGGGCTGGACGGCGGCCATCAGCATGATGGCCATCACGAAGAGGCCCACCAGCACCCAGATGAACACCACACCGGCTTCGCGCCGCTTCATCGAGCCGCCCGTTTCCGCCACGTGGTCAGCGTCCCCCCGAGGCACCGCTCGGTTCTTCATCGCTCCATCGCCTCACAGCTCAATCGCTCAATCGCTCAATCACTCAATCGCTCAATCGCTTAATCGCCCAATCGCCCCCTCGCCCCTACCACGTACTGTACTTGGTCCCATCGCTCCCCACCGCGTCGGAGGCCGAATGGACGTCCCAGATACCCCCCGTGCTTTCGCCCTCGGTGGGTTCCAATTGTCCGGGCTCGTTGCCCGAATAGGGAACCGTGACCCAATCGGATTTGCCGGTGATGGGATCGATGGGGAGGCGGCGCAGGTACCCGGCGGAAACGAGGCTCTCCAAGCTGTCCGGGTACTTGCCCTTGTCGGCGTAGTACTGGTCGATGACGTCTCGAAGGGTGTAGAGGTTCTCCCTGAGAACGGTCTCCTTCGCCCTCTCGACGATGGTGCGATAGGTGGGAACCGCCATGCTGACCAGGATCCCGATGATGGCCACCACCACCATGAGCTCCATCAGGGTGAAGCCCTTCTGCCCACCCGGCCGGGACCGGCGGAAGGGGACGGGAAAGAGTGCACTGGGTGGCAGAGAGGCGGAGGAGTCCGCACCCAAGGGTTCGACGGCGCTCACCGGTTGGCCCTCGTGGACATCCGCTTCCCCGTTTCTTTCCCTCATCACCTCATCACCTCAGTTCGGCTTCGCTCACCACTGGTTGTAGTGTGTCTTTCCGTCCAGGGCGAGAGCGGTGCTCTCGGAATAGACATCATAGACGTTCTCCCCTCCCCACATGGTGGAGTCTGGTTCATCCCGCGTGGATCGAAGGCCCCACTCGTCGGTGCCGGTCATGGGGTCGATGGGGATCCTCCGAAGAAAGCGCATCTTGGTGTCCGGCGCCTGTCCCGACACCGCCACGCCCTTCACCAGCGTCTCCAGGTCCGGCGGGTAGAAATCCTGCGTCACGTCGGTCTGTTTGATCAGGCCCTGCACGGCGTAGCGGTGGTACTCGTCGATCGCCTGCCTCATCTCGCGAAGGTCATGCCGCAGCTCCATCTCTTTTAGCCGCCGGTCCATGATCTGCGAAGCGGGAACGGCCACGAGGGCCATGATGGCCAGGAGGGCCACCGCCAGGCCCACCTCCATGAGGGAGATTCCCCTCTCGCCGGTGCGGGTGCGTGCTTTCACGGGATGCGGCTCCCTAATCTCCCTTGCCAGTGCCGGCAGCCGGCGGCTGGGAGGGAGGTTGCTGGACGGTGACGACGGCGAAGACGGGCGGCAGGGAAACGGCCCCGCCCGACACGGCCGTGGCCGTCAGGCCTCCGACGTTGATCGTGGCCTCGCCGGCCTTGTTGGATGCCGTGAACTTGAGCCGCGCCACCAGGCCCGCCCCCGAGGAGCCGCCCGAGTCCGCCCGCCCCGCTTCCAGGGAAACGAGCCCCGGCCCCGACTGCGGAGCGGCGAAGGTGGTGGGCGCACCGCCCATCTGGAAGAAGGTCCCCTCGTCGGCCCCCTGGAACTGGAGGGCGTCCGCCGGGAAGTTCACGTCGGCGTGGAGGCTCTTGAGGTCCTTTCCGCCGAGCAGCACCAGGTTGAGCACCACGGGATCGCCCGGCTTCACGCTGATGTTTGTGGGGCTGACCAGGAGCCTTGCGTTTTGATTGGCGCTCTGATCCTGGCTGCCATTGTCGCTGCCTTGCTTGGGCTGCGCGGCTTGGGCGCTCGGCTTGGGCGCGGGCTGCTGGGACTCGGCCGGAGAGGGGCTGGGGCCGAAGGGGTTGTCGAAGCCTTCGACCATGGGCCGGTCGGTGGTGCCGACCCACAGGGGCTTGAGATCCTGCTCCGTGATGTTGGGCATGCGGACGATGTGGGGCGTCAGGAGCATGACCACGTCGGTCGTGGTATGGGTGTCTTGGGTGTTCGAGAAGAGCCGGCGCAGGAGGGGGATCTCCGCGACCCCGGGCAACCCCGAAATGGCGCGTTGGTCGTTGCGCTGGATGAGCCCCGCCAGCATGCTCGTCTCGCCGTCCTCCAGCCGGATGGTCGTGGAGATCTCCCTCGTCCCCAGGATGGGCTGTGAAGGAGTCAGCGGACTCGAGGAAGCGACATAGCCGGCGATGGAGGAGACGTCAGCCTTCAGCTTGATGGTCACCTCCTTGTTGTGGTGGACGCGGGGCTCCAGCTCGACCTTCACGCCGATGTCCTGGTAGGTGAAGGAGGTGATGGGGGTGTAGCTGGAGGCGCCGCCGGTCGTGTTGAGGTACTGGTTGGAGGTGGGGATGGGGATCTTCTCGCCGATGTGCACGCTGGCCTTCTGCCCCTCCATGACCCTGACCTGCGGCTTGGCGAGGACCCTGCTGTTGGTATCCGTCAGCAGCATGTTGACGATGATGTTCGGAACCGGGAATACCATGAGGCCGTGCGATAAGGTCCGTCCCAATTCGTTCAGGGGGACGGGCGGGCCCGTCCCGATGCCCGTCGGGTTCCCGTTGGTATCCTTGGTCACGTTCATGTTGGGCCCGACGGTGAAGGTGTGGCTGCTCAAATCAATGCCCAGGTTTCTCAGCTTGTTGTCGTCCACCTCCAGGAGCTCCACGTCCACCGCCACCTCTCCCTTGCTCTTGTCGTTGTCCTCGATGATCCGCTGGGCGATGGCGACGTTCTCCGGAGTGTCCTCGATGGTGATGGAGTTCAGGTCCTGGTTCATGGCCATCTTCCGCGCCTGGATGATGGAGCGGA
>JAJYCJ010000024.1 GCA_021778515.1 Acidobacteriota bacterium | reverse complement strand
GGGCGTAGCCGGACCGGCGGACGCCCTCCTCCTCGTCCCCCGCCATCCGCTCACCCAGCCCTGAGATCTTCTCCCGATGGGCGGGGAACTTGCTGGCGAAGGTCTGGATGGCCCTGAGCGCCGTCTCGTGAAAGGTGGGATCGGTTTCCCGGAGTACGTTGGTCAGCTCGTCGATGCAGCGGAGATCCTCCACCTCCCCCAGGGCGGTGAGGGCCTCCATCCGGATCTGGAGGTCGTCTTCCTTCGCCTGGTTGAGCAGGGGCACCACCGCTTCGGGTCCGCCCAGGGCGCCGAGCAGGCGGATCAGGAGGACCTTCTGCTCGAGCTGGGGCCCCCTGTGGAGCCTCTCGACCACGGCCCGGCTGGCGATGGGGCCGTAAGCCAGTGCGGCTTCGTACGCGTCCCGCTGGAGGTACGGGTTCTCGAGCTCGCTAAGGACCCTGTCCAGCAGGGAGAGGTCCGCCAGCGACCCGGCCAGCACGATGAAGCCGCGACGCTCCGAGACCTTCATCTCTTCCCAGGCCTCCTCCAGCTCGCCGAGGATCTCCATGGGAAAGTGCTGACGGATGAGGCGGGCCACCTCCCGCTGGTGCCGCGGGAGCAGCGCCGCCGGTATGTTGGCGTGATAGATGCGGGCCACCGTGTCCAGAATGTCCCGCAGGGGCGTCCCGGAAGCGGAAGCCCTCTCCAGGAGGAAGGGAAGGACCTGCGGGTCACCCATGGCGCCGAAGGCCTTCAGCACGGCCTTGCGGTACTTCGACGTCTCGTACAATTCCGTGAGCTTGGCGGTGGCCACCGGGCCGCCGATGCTGCTGAGGGCGTCGATGAGATGAAAGCAGAGCCAGTCGTCCTGGCGCCGGAAGATGTCGAAGAGCACGGGCAGGTTGCCCGTATCTCTCAGCCGGCCCAGGCTCGTGATGGCCGCGGAGCTGATGTTCTTGTTCTCGTGGCTCAGGTAGTAGATCAGGTGCGGGGTGGAGCTCTTGTCCGGGATTTCCCCCAGAAGGGTGATGAGGGCAAGCTTGACGTCCAGGTCTCCCTCCACGAGGTGGTCGTAGACGTGAGGAAGGACCGGCTTGCCCAGCTTGATGAGGGTCTCGATGGCCGAGTTCCTCTTCCCGGCGTTCTCGGGATCGTAGAGGGCGTCGAAGAGGATGGGCAGGACCCGTTCCCCCGGCAGCGCCAGGAGGGACTCGACGGAGGCCTTGCGGACCCGCCAGTTGGCGTCGCCCAGTAGCGAATCCAGCATGGAAAGGGCCTGATCGGCAGGCAGGTCGGGGAGGGCCAGGGCGGCCTTGCGCCGGGTCTCCACGTCGGGCGAAGCAGCTTGGCTGGCCAGGTCTTGGGCCATGGTTGGCCTCCTTCTCGATTCCTGCCGGAGGACTCAGGAAGGCCAGGCGGCTCTCCTGTCTTCTTCGGCGAGGGCCGCTTCCGCCCGGCCCTGCCCCTACTCCCTCTTTCGGAGGTAATGCTGAACGACTCGGCTGAGATACTCGCCGGCTCCGGGCCGGCGGTGCTCCAAATAGCGGCGGCCCTCGGCCGCTTCATCGGCGAAGAGGCGGAAAAAGTCCGGAACGTCCCGAACCTGCACCATCCGGCCCGGATCGTAGACCAGAAGGTCCGCGAAGACGCTGCGCGCCAAGCGCAGGGACTCGGCGTCGATGCCCTCGCCCAGGTGATTTCCCGCCAGGGCGATCTCCAGGTGGAAGGCGAGCTTGCGAAGGATGACCGCCTCGCTGCTGCCCTCGTCCAGGTAGTCATCGGCACCGTATAGGGACTGCGGCCTGCGGTGGTATCTCCGGGAGCTGTGGATGGCGCCCATCAGGATGATGATCGGAGCCACGGAGGCCTCGGCCCTGATTCGTGCGATGAGGTCCACGCCCAAGAGGCCCGGCAGGTAGGGGTTGACCAGGAGGAGGCGGGGCTTCTGTTCCATCACCGTCGCCAGGGCGCGATCCCCTTCCTCCACGATGAAGAGGTGGAACCCCTGATCGTTCAGGAGGTTGATGACCAGGTTTCGGAAGTCGCGCTGGATGTCGGCCACCACGGCCGTCGTCCGCTCCTCGCGGCCCAGGATCTCGTGGCGCTGGTCGGTCGTGGGGGAGACCAGAAACTCGCTGCCGCAACCTCTGCACCGGACCCTCAGGAGCCTGGCCTGGGTCTGTTGGAGACGGTACCGCTTGAGACAGTTGGGACACTGGACGAGCATCCGGCCACTCCTTGCGGTCAGAGACGGAACGACAGAAAGGCGGGCAGGTTCAGATAGGCCACCGCCCTGTCCTTGTGATGGAACACGCCTTCGACAAAGTCCTGGGCCTTCTGGGTGAACCCTTCGGGCGGTGTTTCCAGGGAAGTCAGCGCCACCTCCACGAGCTGGTCGATCCCGTCCACGAAGAGGCCGAATTGGTCGGCGCCCAGATCCAGGATGACGATCTTCGGCGCGGTCGGTACGGAGAGGCGCTGCAATCTCAAGCGCGAGGCCACGTCGATGATGCTCACCACCTTTCCCCGAAGGGAGACGATCCCGAGGAGATAGTCGGGGCAGTTGGGTATGGGGGTAATGGGCGGCGGCTCGATGATGAGGGAAATCTCGTGGATCGGAATGGCGTATTTTTCGGTCTCGATGGTAAAGATCAGGAGCCGCTCTCTCTTGGAGGAAGCAGACGCGGCGGTGTCGGTCCCCGCCGCAACGGATATGTCCTCGGTTTCCCTGGCGCCGGAGGAGTCCGCAGAAAGTCCGGAGGGCGGGGGGGGGATTTCGAGGCCGGCTGTTTCAGGGGAGGAGGGAGGAGGGGGCGTCGGCGCCTCGCGGCGCTCCTCGGGTTCCTGGGAGGCCCGACCGCCCTTCTCGAGGCGCGCCTTCTTGCGGATTTTGGCCAGGTCCAAGGGTTTCCTCCGTAACAGAGCGATTATACGTGAGCGCGAAGCCGAGGGCAACGGCGGCTCGGTGCGCTCCGAAGCCCGGACCGCCCCTCCCCTTCCGCCGGCTCATTCCTGGCGGGCCGCCTCAACTCGCACCCGTGGCCGGGGGTTGGTGGCGGGATTGATGCACCCGATGTGAGGTGGATAGGCGATGGCCAAGCATTACCGGAGGGGAGGGAAGGGTGGCGCTCCTCGATCTCACAGAAGCCTGAGGGCTTCGGAGGCCGCTCCGGATGGAAAGGAGAGCGTGCACCGTCACCATGCCCGGGCGGCCGGCGATTCACCCGCTAGAGTGAACCGAAGTCCCGCTTGAAGGCCTCCCGCGCCAGCGATGCGTGACGGCGCACGGTGGGTTCCCGAATGCCGAGCATGCCGGCGATGGCGGCGTCTTCCACGCCCAGAACGTCCCTCAGAAGAAAGACCATCCGCTGCTGGGGTGGGAGTCTCTCGGCCCATCGGTACAGGGTGGCGACCTCCACCTGAAGCTCCTGCACGGGCAGGTGCGCCAGTTCCTCCGGCAGCTGCTCCAGGCTGAGGGGCTGTCGCCGGTGGCGCTTGAGGAAGCTGTAGGTCGTCCTGACCGCTATGGTGCGGAGGAAGGGGAAGGGGTCCTCCTCGGCCCGCACCCTCGCGAGGGCGCGGTAGAAGCGGTAGAAGGCGTCCTGGAGGATCTCCTCCGCATCCTCGGCGCGCGGAACCATCTGGAATACGAGTCGAAAAAGAATGGGGTAATAGAGAGTCAGGAGGCTCCGGAAGGCCTCCTCATCCCCCGCCTTGGCGGCGGCAAGCCAGGCGTGGACCGCCCCCGGATCGCGCACTAGCAGCCGGAAGGGACTTGATGGGCCCGGCCATGACTGTGCACCCGAATTCCCTCCTCCCTTCGGACGGGCTCAACCGGCGGGATGCCAGCTGTTGGAGCGGCGGTCGTAGGACACGGTCACCTCCCCGCCGTCCGGATTGACCACGCGAATGGGCACGAAGATTCCGCCCGGGAACAGGGCCCTGAGACCCCTCCCCTTGAGCACGAGCTTGCCGGTCCCCTTCCCGGAGACCCGTGCCCATGAGCTCCCATTGATGCTCACCTGAGCGCCTGCCTGGAGGTTAGCACCCTTGAGGACCAGCCGGAAAGGAGGAGAGGCCTTGCCCACCGAAGTGATGACGGGCGGGTCCACGACGGTGATGGAGCCCTCCTGGGAGCAGGTCAGGCCATCCGCCGAAGCGGTCAGCAGCCAAGTGTAGGTGCCGGAGGAGGCGTACGTGTGCGTGGTGGAGGCTCCAGAGGCTTGGCTCCCATCGCCGAAGATCCAGGTGAAGATGGGGCTGCCCGGGCATCCCGCCCCCAGCGATGCCGTGGCGGAGAAACTCACGGCTCCGCCGGTTTGGCCTCGGGACGGGACGCTCGCCGAACAGGTGATCGAACACACGGTCACCGCACCGCTCTGTGAACAGGTCTGCCCTCCCGCCGTCACGGTCAGCGTCCACCGGTAGGTTCCGCCCTGCGCGTAGGCGTGGGAGACGATGGATCCCTGCGCACCACCGGTTCCGTCCCCGAAGTCCCACTGGAAGGTTGGGCCGGCCGTGCAGTCGGAGGCCGACGCGGCGACGAAGGTCAGGGGAACGCCCGCTGTTCCCGAGGGGGGCACGGTGGCGGAGCAGGTCAGAGAGCAGGCATCCACCTGGACGGTCCCGGATTGGGTGCACGTGGCCCCCGAGTCGGAGGCCGTCATGGTCCAGGTGTAGGTCCCGGCCGAAGTGTAGGCGTGGGTCGGATTCTGGCTGGAGGAATGGGGCGAGCCGTCACCGAAGCCCCAGTCGTAGGTGACCGTCGAGGAGGAGCAGTTGGAGGGGGTGGCGGTGGCCGAGAAGGCTAAGGTCTGGTTGACCGCCGCACTGGTGGGCACGGACGCGGTGCAGGCCAGCGTGCAGGGTGGCGCACCGGGCGTAGCCGACGCAATGTTGCTCGGTGCCCCCTCGAAGCCCCCCGAGTCCAGGGTGGTGATGTAGTAGCTGTAGGTGGCGCCATTGGTGAGGCCGGTGTCCGTATAGGCGGTGCTGCTGGCCCCGAGGTTGGCCCCCGAGACGAGAGCCCAGGTGGCGCCGCCGTCCTGGCTCCTGTACAGGTTGTAGCTCGCGACAGCGGTGGCCGGGGCCGACCAGGCGAGCGCCACCGAGGCGTCGCCGGGCGTGGCTGAAAGCTGGGTCGGCGGCGCCGGCGCGGGCAGTCTCAGGCGGAGGGTCGGATCGCCCAGGAGGATGTTGCCCATGACGCTGCGGGCGTCGGTGGAGGGAAGGGAAAATCGGCCCGCGTCGACCAGGTCGCCCAGGGTCCGCACCTTCGGTGTGAGGAAGGCCAGGTCGAAAATGGAGGAGTTGAAGGTCTCCTCCTCGTCGGGATAGGCGATGGTGGAGAAGCCCGTGGAGCCGACGTCGCCCCCGTCGGGGCGGTCCAGGAGCGCCTCCATCAGGCAGGGGTCTCCCGGCTCGTCGAAGGCCGAGCTGTAACAGCCGGCGTTCAAAACGAAAGGCAGGGGGGCGAAGGGCGACGAAGGCGGGAGGGTGATGGGTGCGAGAAGGCTGACGTCCGTATCGCTCGCCGAGCCCGTCCGGCAATTCGCCAAATTCAGGGGAAGGGAGCCGAAAATGTCGCAATTCTTCCCGTAGAAACCTACACCGCTGTGGCCGTCGTAGTGGACGATGGCGGAGCCGGGCCAGTCGGTCCGGATGTCGGAGGCGCAGGCGTCGGCATCCGTGCCGTTGTAGGGCGGGTCGTGGAAGTAGACGTGCTGCGTCTGCCAGGGCGCCTGCATGTAGGTGGCCTGAAGCTGGTTGTTGAAGGTCTCGAAGACCTGCTCCCAGGGTTGCGTCCAGGTGTCCGCCACGAAGAGGCCCGTCTTGTACCAGGAGCCCTGCAGGGTCTGATCCTCGTAGGCCATGATCTTGGTGAGCATGCCCGCGAGCTGGGCGTAGCTGCGCGCGGGCATGCGCCCCACGGCCATATCCGGGTAGCCGTCCCCGTTCACGTCGGCGTACCAAGCGTCCGAAGGGTAGCGGCCCATGTAGGTACTGTCGCCCAAGTCGTCGAACATCATGGTCGGGACCCAGTTCTGGATGGTCGGGTCCTGCTTGTAGTTGTAATAGTCGTAGGTCCCGTCGCCGATCAGCAACAGGTACTTGGGGACCGGGCTCCAGTTGGCGGCCACCGACTGAATGAAGCTGTGGATCGCCGTCGGATCAAAGATCCCATAGGAAAAGTTGTCGTAGATGTCCTGGATGTCCACGACCCGAACCGACATCTGGGCTTCCCGCCTTGCCAGGAAAGCCTGCCAGATCTGGTCCTGGCCAGTGGGGTGGAAGAAGGGATGGGTGATGATCAAAAGGTCGCAACCCTGCTGGGGCGAAGCCAGGTCCACTCCGCTCGACATGGCGGCCGAATCGGGCAGGAGGGGCGCCGAAGAAATGGCCACCGTCCGGCCCGACACGTTGGGATTCTGCGGCATCTGGAAGGTCACCGTGCCGCTAGAGAAGGTGGCGCCGGTCAAGAGAACGGGAAGATAGAGACCCGTGGCGCTGTCCGACTGGGAAAGATCCAGGATGTATGGAGCCGCCGAATAACCGGAGGAGCTGTACTGCGCGTTGGCGTTCGCGTCCGTGAAGAGGAGAGAGTTCGCATCGGCGGAAAAGGTTCTCGCAAAAGTGACTTCAAAATAATCTAGGGCCTGAAAGTCCATTTCCGAAGGAAACCCGGGTAGCGAGAAGGTGACGGTGTTAGTCCCCGGTACTGCACCCGAAGAAAAGCTCCACTGCTGAGTCGTAAGGGCTTTGCCGCTCCAAGGCGTTCCGCCTGAAGCAAGATTTTGGCCGTTGAGCTGTGCATTGATGGCGTGGTCCCCTGTGCTCGCTCCTGCAATGACGGCGGTGAGAGTGGCCGCTCCTCCAAGGGCGTGAGGCAGAACGGCGGAATAGGTGTAAGGCGGACTGGAACTTCCAGCCTGAGCCAGAAAGGGAGGAACCCAGAACCAGTTGTCTCCGTTGGCACGAAAGTGGTCCACGGTGTCCAGGGCATTATTCACCTCTTCATGAACGGTTTGCTCGAAGGAGGTGACGGTCGGGAAGCCCGAGGTTGAAGTCGCCGGAGCGCTCCCCATCAGTAGGCCAGAGGAGGACGGATCAAGGTAAAGCCAGTACATGTTTGTAGGGGTAAAGTCTCCGCCCTGCCAGAGAGGTCTGTTGGTGATGTGGAGGTGTTGGCCGTAGAAGACGATGGCGTTTTGTGACCCGAAGTTTAGCGACGCAGGGCCATCTACCAAGAAGGGAAGTTGAACCCCTCTGCTCATGAGGTGAATCGAACTCAGGGGCGCGCCTACGAGGTCCAACCCGGCGCTCGACAGGAAGGAGGAATCCAGACGGTAGATGCCATCTCGACTTACGGAGATCCGCAGTCGGGGAGGCAGGCTTTTTGGTGTCCCCGCAGCCACCGCTTCACCAGTCAACGAACCGGAGACTCTGGCGAAAAGAGCTGCCTGGGCAGGATTCACGAAAAGAGATGCCTCCGGGGGAAGGCTTGTGGCGTTCAAGGAGCGGCTTTCGCTTCTCCCGCTGGTGCTAACATAGTGAAGAACAATGGAGAGCCCTTGAAGAAGCTGCGCGGGGCGAGATCCTCTGGCCGGCCTGACGGGGCGCACCACTATCTCTTGATAGGAGATGCCGTGCCAAGTGCCGCGCGCCCCCAAACGGATCTCAGGTCCGCTGAAGGCGGGCGTCGGCGCTAGCTGCAGAGTCAGCCACATACAGCTTTGGACACTAATTCTGCACGAGGTGGCATCAGGCGGGAGAGCCACTTTAAGCGAGACCTCTGGCGCAGGTCGGGAAGGTTCCTCGGCGAAGCGCGCTTTCCAGGCCGCTATCTGGGAGGGAGAGGGAGACCATCGGACTAAGATCCGGTGTGTCAGGACAGCCGCAGAACCCCACATAGAGCAGGAAGAGCTTAGCAGAAATGCTAAGGCTACAAACCCTGCCGCCCGCAAGGAGAGCCTGACCCAGCCGGATGCTAACGGTGAAGCACTAGAACGCCTCAACGGTTTCATAACAACCTGCTTCCTGACCGGCTTAGGAAAGCCATGGAGTTCATCGAGATTGAGCGTGTTAGCTCACAGCTCCTGACGAACACGTAAGCTGGTCAGCTTTGCTGCACGTGCCGGCTCGGGCTTCGATCTTCTCTCGGTACACGACGGCAGGTTTCTCATAAGGCTTTTTACAGTTACCCATTCCTCGGTTTTCCTCTTCGGGCCCCACGTGGCCCAGACGATTCCTCTCCTCCCTAAAATTATGAAGGAGGGGAGAATAAGTCAATCCGAGTGCGCAGCCGCACTCACGGTTTCAATCCCGTTAAGAGGTATCTCCTTTTCAGCCACTTCGCGCCGTATCCGCGCGACGCGAAGAGCTTGTGTGTAGGGCTTGCTGGGATCCCCAGTCTGAAGACGTGCCAAGCCAGGGCAGTGGAAGCAGTAAGCTTGGTCTCTCACGCTAGTCATCAGCTGTGTTGGGAGAGCGCGGCTCACGGCGCGAACCTGCTCCAGGAGCGGAGCGTGCTCCCACATCTCACGAAGAGAGCCATGGCGGACGTTCCCCACGGGTTCCTTCCATTGCACACACGGGTAAATGTTGCCGTATGGATCGACGGCAATGGTCCCCGAGCCCACTCCGCAGTGATACTGACCCGGCTCGCGTTCGAAGGGTGAGTTGCCGATGTTGAGGCCGGAGGCGCTGTAGAGCCGCTGGATGGCCTCATCCGAGGGTTTCAATTCGAGAGGGTACTCCTGACCGTCGTCCGAGGGAGTCAGGACCGGATCATAGAAAACGGGGTACCCGAACCGGCTCCCGATGGCCTTGATGGTCTCCAATTCGTGTTCCACGAGACGGGTCACTACGACCTTAAGAAAGACTCTGAGATCACGGGCGCGGAGCCATTCCAGTGCGCGAATCTGGCGTTCGAAGGAGCCCTTGGTCTGGGTGAGCGCTTCGGCCGTGCCGGGAGTGGCCCCGTGGAGGGACATCTCCAGGCAGTTGGGTGCAAGATGGGCGAGGCGTTCCACAGTCCGCTCCGTCAGACTGGCGCCGTTGGTGAAGACTCTCAGCGCAAAGGAGCGCTCCTTCGCGGCGTAGGCAATGGCCCAGAAATCGGGGTGGAGGATGGGTTCGCCGCCGGTTAGGGTAAGGTAGAGAACGCCCATCTCCCGAAGGTCGTCCAGCAGCCGGATGATCTCCTCGAAGCGGAGCGGCTCGCCGGAGGGCGCGGGTGGAGGAATGGTCCTCGGTTGGTTCTTGCGCTGGACCGGGTTATAGCAGAATCGGCAAGCCAAGTTACAGGTGTAGGTGAGTTCCATGGAGGCGTAGACGGGATGGGCCTTCCCCATGGCTCGATTGAGAAGCAGAGAGAGGGGCGTGTCCAACTCACTCCTCCGCAGGGAGAATAGCTCCGGATCCCTTGAGCTCTTCGAGGAAGGCCTCCACATCTTTCAAGGCTTCCTCCTCGGAAACATCATATTCCGACGCGATTCCTCGCGCCATGATCTCGATGGGTTCGCCCATGTGCTCCCAGACGTAAGTGCCGACTTCATTGAGGACCTGGATCTCTCCCTCGCGGTTGAAGACGAGGACCGACTGCCCCTCGATGGTGCGCCAGGAGACGTCGGGATTTCGTTTGAAGTTCTCGGGGCTAGCCATCTCGCTTCTCTCCGGCGATGGATTCCCAGAACCCCGGATCCTTCGCGAACTGTAGTTCCTGAACGCCCGTCTGGCGGCAACAGTCCGCCGCAAGAGGCATCAGCCTGTCGTGGCGGGCGGCGGGGTCGGTGATGAAGGGGCAGCTCGCCAGGAGGGTGGCCAAGCCTCGAGCAGAAGTCAGAATCTTCGATGCATGCCGAGGAGCCTGCACGAGGCGGAAGAGACCCTCCAGAGGAAACGTCCCCGCTTTCTTCGCCGATTGGGAGAGGGTGCCCTTGAATGGTGTTGCGGCGGCCATCCAGCGGTCCTCCCGCCGCAGCAGGAGGACGAGGTCGTCTGAGAGGAGGCCGCATCCCGGGCTCAAAGCGGCGACGGTGGATTTGCCGGCGCCCGAAGGGCCGAAAAAGACGTAGGCCTTACCATCTCGAACCAGGCCCGCGGCGTGGAGTACGAAGGCCTCGCGGCGCAGGGCCAGGCCCGCTGTCACCCACCGCAAATAGTTTTCCATCGCGCGGAGGGTGGCCTCGCTGTCTTCGGGACTCGATACCCTCAGGATGCCCGTCTCGGTTCCGTCGGCCCACAATGCCGCGAAGTCCGTGGAGAGGTAGAGCCGCGCCCCCTCAATCGGGCATTCCAGCACGCGAAGGAAGTGATCCGCGGCCGGATCCAAGTAGGCGGCGGCCCCGGGATACAGAGTCACGGTGTGTTGGGGCTGCTCCTCGCAGAGGAAGGGGCCGTAACGGCCCCGGGCCGATTCGAGCAAATCCGGGTCCAATCCCTCGAAGCGCACGCAGAGCTCCGCAATGGACAGGGAGAATCCCCCTGATCCCATCGGACGAGGCAGATCCCTGAAATGTCCGAAGCTTGGTAGGTGGTCCACCCTCAGCTCCCTCAAGGCTTTCCCCACGTGGCCAACAACATCCAACCGGAGGCCTTTCTTCCGGAGCGAGCCGGCTCGAATCCGGCTCGCTCCGGCGCTCGTCCGAGGATAGCATAAGCAAGAGCGGAGCCATTTTCTTGTCTGCGACGGCCCTGAATCCATGGGATCTTCGGAGGCGGAGGTTCCAGGTGTAACCTGCCGGTGATGGGTGGTGACTCGCTGGTGATAAAATGGAAGCGGTTACAGACCCTGCGCCTCGGCTGGACTCGAGCAAACAACAAGGGCCGGAGTTGCCTCCGGCCCTCGGGTTGAAATCTTGAGTGGAGACTCAATCGAACTTGGCGCCGGGGAAGAAGAACTTGATTTCGTTGGCGGCGTTCTCGGGCGAGTCGGAGCCGTGGACGGCGTTCTCCTGGATGTTGGTGCCGAACTGGCCGCGCAACGTCTGCTGGGGCGCCTTGGTGGAATCGGTGGGGCCCATCACGTCGCGGAGACGCGCTACGGCGTCTTCGCGCTCCAGGCAGGCCACGATCACCGGACCGGAGGTCATGAACCGAACCAGCTCCGGGTAGAAGGAGCGCTCCCGGTGGATGGCGTAGAAACCCTCGGCCTGGGTCTCTGAGAGGTGGAGCATCCTCAGGCCCTTCAGCTCGAAGCCCTCGTCAAGCAGGCGCTGGAGGATGTGGCCCTCCACCCTGTTTCTCATGGCGTCCGGTTTGATGATGGTCAGCGTCCGTTGCCTCATTCGTCGGGCCCTCACTCAATGGGGGATGTTTTTCCCGTCGTATTCCCTGGCCGCCTCCTGACCCACGGAGAGTGCCTTCAGGTTGAGCTCCTCGGTGCCCTTGGGCACCCGGGCCAGGACGGCCTTTTTGAGCGATTCGAAGCTCACGATGCCGGTCAGCTCCTGCAGGGCGCCCAAGGCCACGATGTTGGCCACGAACTCCTTGCCCACCGTCTCCCGGGCCAGGCGCGTGATGGGAATCTTCACGGAACGGAGCTTATCCGGGATGGCCGTGGGCACGAGGTCCAGGTCGGCGACCACGAGGGCCGTTTCGGGAACGTCCTTGAGGTACTTCTCGGCCGCGGCCTCGGTCATGAGAAGGAGGAGGTCGATGTGGGTGGCCTTGGGGTAGTCGATCTCCCCCTCAGAGATGATGACCTCGCTCTTGCTGGCTCCCCCGCGGGACTCCGGGCCGTAGGACTGGCTCTGCGTGGCGTTCTTGCCGTCGAAGATGGAGGCCGCCTCGGCGAGAATCACCCCGCCAAGCACGAGGCCCTGGCCCCCCGACCCCGCCAGGCGGACTTCGTATCGCTTGCTCATGTTATTTCTCCACCGGTCTGACGCGTTCGATGAGCTTGTCGTACTCCGCACAGAACTCCGGCCTTGTGGCCTGATGGAGAACTCCGACGGGGTACTTGCCGGCCTTCTCCTCCTCGGTCATCTTGTCCGAGAGGCGCACGTTGTAAGTCAGGGCCTTGTAGTGCTCCATCATGTCGGAGGCGTCGCCCCACTTGTTGGGACGGCCGAAGTAGGTGGTGCACTGGGACCAGGCGTCTACCACTGAGAAACCCTTGTTCTGCATGGCTTGGACGATGAGGCGGTCCATGGCTACCGCGTCCAGGTCCAGGGCGCGGGCCACGAAGGTGGCGCCGGCGGCCTGGGCCATGGAGCAGACGTTGAAGGGCTGTTCGATGGCCCCGTAGGGTGCGGTCGTCCCCTTGAACCCGGTGAAGGTGGTGGGAGAGGCCTGGCCGCCGGTCATCCCGTAGATGTTGTTGTTGAAGACGATGAGGGTGATCTCGATGTTGCGGCGGCAGGCGTGGATGAAGTGGTTGCCGCCGATGGCCATGGCGTCGCCGTCCCCGGAGACCACGATGACGTGCAGTTTGGGGTTGGCCACCTTGATGCCCGTGGCAAAGGCCAGGGCCCGGCCGTGGGTGGTGTGGAGGGTGTTGAAGTCCAGGTAGCCCGGCGTGCGGCTGGAGCAGCCGATGCCCGAGACGACGACCACGTCGTCCTGGTTCCACTTGAGCTTGTCCAGGGCCCTCAGGATGGACTTCATGATGGTGCCGTGGCCGCAGCCCGGGCACCAGATGTGGGGCATCTTTTCCTTGCGCAGGTACTGGAAATAGTCCATGGACATGGCTCAGTCTCCCAGGATGGCCGAAAGGATGAGGGAGGGGGCGATGGGCTCGCCGTTGACCCTGTTGACGCCCGTGATGGCCGGGCCCTTGCCCAGGATCCTCTCCACTTCGAGCTTGTACTGGCCGAGGTTCATCTCCGGGACTACGACGCGCTTGGCGTGGGCGGCCGCCGCCTCGATCTGCTTCTCGGGGATGGGGTAGAGCGTGATGGGCCTGAAGAGCCCGGCCTTGACGCCCTTGGCCCTGGCCTCTTCCACGGCGCGCTTGGCCGAGCGGGCGGTGGAGCCGTAGGCCACCACGAGCACTTCGGCGTCCTCGGTGCGGTGGTGCTCGAACAGGAGGAGCTTCTCCAGGTGCCTTTCGATCTTGTCCACGAGGCGGCGGTGGAGCGACTCCTGCACCTCGGCGGCGGCGGACGGGAAGCCGGTCCGGTCGTGGTCGAGCCCCGTGACGTGGTAGCGGGCGCCCTCGCCGAAGTTCATCATCGGCGGGACCAGATCCTCGCCGGCCTCGTAGGGGTAATAGGTCTCGCCGGCCTGAAGCGCGGGCTTGCGCCGGTTGATCAGGGCGATCTCGGCAGCCGGAGGGATGACGATCTTTTCGCGCATGTGGGCCGTGATCTCGTCCATGGCCAGCACCACTGGGGTGCGCATCATCTCGGCGAAGTTGAAGCAGGCCACCGTGGTGTCGAAGACCTCGCGGATGGTGGAGGGGCTCAGCGCGATGGCCGGGTGGTCGCCGTGAGTGCCCCACCGGCACTGCATGACGTCAGACTGCGACGGACCCGTGGGGTTGCCCGTGGAAGGGCCGCCGCGCATGACGTTGATGACGACGCAGGGGACTTCGGCCATCATGGCGAAGCCGAGGTTCTCCTGCATGAGGGAGAAGCCGGGGCCCGACGTGGCAGTCATGGTCTTCTGGCCCGCCAGGCTCGCGCCGATGATGGCGCCCATGGAGGCGATCTCGTCCTCCATCTGGATGAACTTCCCGCCCAGCTTTGGCAGGCGCCCGGACATCTTCTCGGCGATCTCGGAGGAGGGGGAGATGGGGTAGCCGGCGAAGAACCGGCAGCCCGCGGCGATGGCCCCCTCCATGCAGGCCTCGTTTCCGGAGAGGAACTTCACGGTGCCCGATGGTTTGGTCGCTTCATCGCTCATGGGATCCTCTTCAATCCACAAAGATGGCGAAATCCGGGCACCGGATCTCGCACAGCATGCATTTGGTGCACGCATCCACGTTGATCACCTCCACGTGCCGAAAGCCCATGGAGAGGACCTTCTCGGGGCAGTAGTTCACGCAGATGTTGCACAGGTTCCCCTTGCAGTGGCCGGGGATCACCGTGATGAGCACGTCCTTCTTGACCTTCTGGCCGTGGCCCGAGACGGCGAACTTGTCCTTATGTACCTCCTTGAGCCGCGGGGACCCCACGTCCGAGCCCTCGTGGAACACGCCGCTCAATGGTTGGGATGAGGTGGGCATCGTCATTCTCCCCTATGTCTGGTACGTTTCCCGGGGGCGCGAAGCCCCGCAGCCGGTAAGCCCAACAGCATAGGGCCTCTCGCAGGCCGCGTCCACGCACGGCCTTCCCCGGCGCGCGGGCTTGGGTGATATGGCCCTGGAAGGCGGCCGGCGGGTGCGCTCTCGGCATCCGCTGGCCGCCTCGGGCCTCTCTCAACGGAAGGCTAGGCCTTGAGGGCCTTGGTCATGGCCGCGCCGATCTCGGTGGGGGATTTCACGACGACCACGCCGGCATCGGTCAGCGCCGCCATCTTCTCCGCCGCCGTCCCCTTGCCGCCCGCGATGATGGCCCCCGCGTGGCCCATCCTCCGGCCGGGAGGGGCCGTCTGGCCAGCGATGAAGGCCACTACGGGCTTCTTCATGTGGGCCTTGATGTAAGCCGCAGCCTCCTCTTCCGAAGTGCCGCCGATCTCGCCGATGAGCACCACCCCCTCGGTGGCCGGATCGGCGTTGAACAGCTCCAGGGTTTCGGTGTGGGAGGTCCCGGGCACCGGGTCGCCGCCGATGCCGATGCAGGTCGTCTCGCCCAGGCCGCAATCGGTGAGCTGCCAGACGGCTTCGTAGGTGAGGGTGCCCGAGCGGGAGATGACGCCGACCCTGCCGGGCTTGTGGATGTAGCCGGGCATGATCCCCATTTTGCACTCGCCCGGTGTGATGACGCCTGGGCAGTTGGGTCCGATGAGCCTGGCCCCGGTGGATCGCAGGCCCGCCTTCACGCGCGCCTCGTCCCTGGCCGGGATGCCCTCGGTGATGCACACCACCAGCTTCACGCCGGCGAAGGCCGCCTCCAGGATGGCGTCCGCGGCGAAGGGCGGCGGAACGAAGATCAGCGCGGCGTCGGCCGCCTGGGCCTGTACCGCGTCGGCCACCGTGTTGTAGATGGGAACCTTCTCCTCCCATCGGGTGCCGCCCTTGCCGGGGGTGACGCCCGCCACGACCTGCGTCCCGTACTCGAGGCACTGCTTGGCGTGGAAGGAGCCCTCCTTGCCCGTGATGCCCTGAACCACAACGCGCGTGTTCTTATCCACCAGAATGCTCATCTTACCCTCATCACATTAGGACTAACCACGGAGGCACCGAGACGCAGAGGAGATATCACCTCTTGACCAAGACGACTTTCTCTCTCTGCCTCTGTGTCTGTGTGGTGAATCATTTTCTACTTCACAGAGGCGACGGCCATCTGCGCCGCCTGCTTCAGGTTGTCGGCCACGGAGAACTTCAGGCCCGAGGCCTTGAGCATCTCCTTGCCCTTGTCCACGTTGGTGCCCTGCAGGCGGACCACGACGGGCAGCTTCACGCCGATCTCCTTGGCGGCCGCGATGACCCCCTCTGCGATCACGTCGCAGCGGACGATGCCGCCGAAGATGTTGATGAGCACGGCCTTGACGTGCTTGTCCGAGAGCAGGATGCGGAAGGCATTCTTCACCCGCTCCGTGGTGGCGCCGCCGCCCACGTCCAGGAAGTTGGCCGGCTCGCCGCCCTCCAGCTTGATGACGTCCATGGTGGCCATGGCGAGGCCGGCGCCGTTGACCATGCAGGCGATGTCCCCGTCCAGCCGGATGTAGTTGAGGTCGAACTTGCTCGCCTCGATCTCCAGCGGGTCTTCCTCCGAGAGGTCTCGCATCTCGTGGATGTCGGGGTGGCGGTAGAGGGCGTTGTCGTCGAAGTTCATCTTCGCGTCCAGCGCCACCACGTGGCCCTCCTTGGTCAGGACGAGGGGGTTGATCTCGGTGAGGGTGGAGTCGGTCTCCTCGTGCGCCTTGTAGAGGGCCGAGACGAGCTTCACGCACTCCTTGAAGGCCTCGCCCGTGAAGCCGAGCCCGAAGGCGACCTGCCGGGCCTGGTAGGGCTGCAGGCCCAGGAGCGGGTCCACCCAGGTCTTCAGGATCTTGTCGGGCGCTTCGGCGGCGACCTTCTCGATCTCCACGCCCCCTTCGGTGGAGGACATGATCACGTTCATCTGGCGGGCGCGGTCCAGGACGATGCCGAGGTAGTACTCCTTCTGGATGTCGCTCGCTTCCGTGATGTAGACCTTCTGGACCTCCTTGCCGGCGGGGCCCGTCTGGTGGGTGACGAGGACGTTGCCGAGCATCTTCTTCGCGTACTCGGCCGCCTCGTCCGCGGTCTTGGCCAGCTTCACGCCGCCCTTGAAGCCGTCGTTGAAGGTGCCCTTCCCGCGCCCCCCGGCGTGGATCTGGGCCTTCACGACGACGGTCCCGTTGAGCTCCTTGGCGGCGGCGTAGGCCTGATCGGCCGAAAAGGCCACCTTGCCGCGCGGGACCGCCACGTTGTACCGGCTGAGGATCTCCTTGGCTTGGTACTCATGCACTTTCACTTCAATTCTCCTGAGAAAAGCGTGTGTAGGACACGGTCGCAGGGATCATCATCAAGGCGAAAAAGTATTTCACAGCCACGGGTTTGTGTCAATCTGACGGGGGGATAGGGGACGGGGGACGAGGTCCGCCGGGTCTGTCCGTCCCCAATCCCAACTCCCCGATCCCGCTCACTCCACGGGGGGGAGGAACTCCTCCGCCAGGTCCCGGTAGCTCTCCCAGAGGTGGGTGACGTCGTTGGCCATGATGACCATGTCCCTGGGACGCCCGTACAGGTCGCGGATGTGTCCCTTGAGGGTGGCCTCGGCCTTGAAGCCGAGGCGCTCGAAGGCGCGGCGGGCGCCGGCCTGGTTCTCGGCCACCTCGGCCACCATCTTGTCGAGGCCGAGATTCACGGCGATCCCGGAGAGGGCCTTGACCAGCCGCTGTGCGAGGCCCCGGTGCTGCATGGCCCTGGCCACCACCATGCGAATGGTCCCGACGTGGGACATCCAGCCGTATCTCGGGCGCCTCAGGGTGCCCACTCCCACGACCTTGCCCTCATGCTCGGCCACCAGGGGAATGCTGGTTTCGAAGTCGGCCGAGGCGAGGTAGCGGTCGATGAAGCTGGGGGCCGTGACGTCGTCGTCGAGGAACAGCCTGTCCTCCTCGGGCAGGCCCCTGAAGAAGGCCTGCAGGGAGGGTCCGTCGGTCTGCTTGAGGGAGCGGATCAGGATATGGGATCCGTTCTTCAGGGTCACCGCTTCCGAGTAATTCTCCAGCTTCATGGGCCCCTCCTCGTTCACCTGGGTCGATCACGCCGCAAGCGCCGGACTCCTTAAGGTTTGCACTCTTGGAGATTGTAAGATCCCCGCACTTGGAATGCCAGCCGGCGGATCCCTCCAGAGGCGAAAGGCGAGGCACGAGGCGCGAGAGACGAGGCGCCAGGCGCCCCCTCCCGGGGAGCGAGAGCAACTCGCCATTTCCGCTCCCATCGCGTACACTGGCCCCACACAGGGAGGTGGCCATGGGTGCACGGTGGCGTGGTCTGGCGTGGGGGGCGGTCCTGCTGCTGGCCGGAGGTTTGTGCGGGTGCTCCGGCGGGCAGCCGAAGCCGGCCGCGCCGGCCGCCGCCGTCTCCGTCTCTCCTCTGGATCGCACGGTGGCCTTTCTGCCCCAGTACGAGCACGAGCCTCCGGAGAACGGCGGCACCTTCACCATGGCGCTGCCCGTGGACCCCGTGACGCTCAACCCGATCCTGGCCAGCGACCGCGTCTCTTACATGGCCTACAAGTGGATTTTCGACCCGCTCATCGACATGGATGCCGACATGAAGCCCGTCGGCGTCCTGGCCCAGTCCTGGGAGAACAGCCCGGACAACCGGACCACCACCTTCCACCTTCGCAAGGGCGTGCTGTGGCAGGACGGGAAACCTTTCACCGCCGACGACGTGCTCTTTTCCTACCGCGCCGCCATGGACCCGGCCGTGGACGCCGTCCAGCTCCGCCCCGCCTTCGACCAGGTGGCCAAGGTGGAGAAGGTGGACGACTACACCGTGCGCGTCACCTGGAAGGAACCCTACGCTCCGGGTCTGGCGGCCTGGGTCTTCTACATCATCCCCGAGCACGTCTACGGTTACGCCAAGGGGAAGGGGGCCTCCTTCAACCAGAGCCCGGCGAACCAGGCCCCCGTGGGCACGGGCCCGTTCCGGCTCGAGGAGTGGAAGCGCGGGGACCGATTGGTCCTCACGGCCAACGACCAGTACTGGCGCGGGCGGCCGCACCTGGATCGCCTGATCCTCAAGGTGATCCCCAAGGGGCAGACGCAGCTCGCGGCCTACGAGACGGGCCAGCTGGACATGGCGGGCCTCTCGTCGGAGCAGTGGGATCAGCTCCGTACCGATCCTGCCTTCGCGGCGGGGGCCTCCATCTTCGAGTACTACGCCAGGCAGTTCTTCTATCTGGGATGGAACATGGATGGCTCCAACCCCTTCTTCGCCGACCGGCGGGTCCGGCAGGCCATGACCTACGCGCTCAACCGCCAGGGGGTGGTGGACAGCATCTTGGGGGGCCACGGCGCCGTGGCCGCGGGGCCCTTCTACCCCATGAGCTGGTCGAGCGATCCGCGGGTGAAGCCCTATCCGTACGACCCCGCCAAGGCCGCGGCGCTGCTTGACGAAGCGGGCTGGAAGCTGCCGCCCGGCAAGACCATCCGGGAGAAGGACGGCAAGCCCTTCTCCTTCGAGTGCCTGGTTCCCGCCGAGGTGGACATGTTCTCGCGCTGGCTGGAGGTCTTCCAGCAGGACCTGAAGCGCGTCGGGGTGGACATGCGGATCCGGAAGGCCGAGTGGAGCGTTTTTCTGGACCGCACCCACCGGCACCAGTTCCAGGCCTATCTCTCGGGCTGGGGCCTGGGCGATGACCCGGACCCGTACCCGCTGCTGGATTCCTCTCAGGCCAGGATCCTGCCCTCGGGCATGGCCGTCGGCCAGAACGACTGTTCCTACGTGAACCCCGAAGTGGACCGCCTCATCGGCGAGGAGGAGAGGACCTTCGACCTCAAGGCGCGCCAGACCTTCTTTTGGCAGATCCAGAGGCTGGTGGCGGAGGATCAGCCCATGACCTTCCTCTTCTGGCCGACCCAGATGGTGGCCGTGAAGAACCGATTTCAGGACGTGCGGGTGAGCCGGGCGGGATACGGCATGTTCACCTGGTACCCCTCGCTGCTGGACTGGTGGGTGCCGAAGGAGCTCCAGAAGCCATGACCGGCAGGGCGCGGCGTCGGCGCCCGCCCGCCCGGGGGCGGCATCGTCACGGGCAAAGCCCGGCGGGCTGAGGCATGCTGGCCTACACCGTCCGGCGCCTGTTGCTGATGGTCCCGACGCTCTTGCTCATCACGGTGGTGGTCTTCGCCGTGGTCAAGCTCGCCCCCGGGAACCCCTTCTCCGTCCTTCAGGTTCCCGGCGAGGGCCCCAGCCGCCAGATGAACCCGGAGGACTACCAGGCCATGCTCCACCGATACGGCCTGGACAGGCCCTGGCCGGTCCAGTACTGGCGGTGGCTGAGGACCCTCGCGTCGGGTTCCCTCGGGGAGTCCTTCTCGCAGAGGCGGCCCGTTTCGGACGTGCTGTTCGGGGGAGCGGAGCGGGCCTTCTCCGCGGGGCTGCCCCCCGCCGCGGCGGCCTCGACTTTTCTCCGCAGGCTCGCACAGAGCCCCTTCGGGGCCACCGTCCAGCTCAACCTCCTGGCCCTCCTGCTGATGGTGGCCGTGGCGTTTCCGGTGGGCCTGTGGGCCGCCGCCCGGCGCGGAAGCGCCTTCGACCGCATCAGTTCGGTCCTCCTCTACGGCCTCTACTCCCTGCCCAACTTCTGGGTGGCGGTGCTGCTGATCGTCCTCGTGGGTGTCCACTGGCGCCTGTTGCCCTTCATCGGCATGCACTCGGACGGGTCCGGGGCCATGGGGCCGCTGGCCCAGGCCTGGGACTTTCTGCGGCACGCCGCACTGCCGGCGCTCTGCCTGGCCTACGGCGGGCTGGCCTTCGTGGCCCGGTTCACACGGGGCACCGTCCTGGATGCCCTGAACCAGGACTACGTGCGCACGGCCAGGGCTAAGGGCCTCACGGAGCGGGCGGTCCTCGGGCGCCACGCCATTCGGAACGCCCTCATTCCCCTGCTGACGCTGTCCGGTCTCCTGTTGCCTTCGCTGGTCTCGGGCAGCGTGATCATCGAGGAGATCTTCGCGTGGCCGGGTCTGGGGCGGCTCTTCGTGCAGGCCATCTACGCCCGAGACTATCCCGTCATCCTGGCGGAGTCGGTGGTGGGCGCCGTGGCCGTCCTGCTGAGCACGCTGGCCGCGGACCTGGCCTGCGCGGCGGCCGATCCGCGGGTGAGGCTGACGTGAGCGGGCGCGATCGGGGCGTGGTGAAGACCGGGCCGGAGACCCGGACCGTGGCGCGTCCAGGACCTCGCGGAGATTCCGCCGGCACACTTTGGGCCCGGTTCAGGCGCTCCAAGGGCGCGATGGCCGGTCTCGGTTTCGTGGGATTCCTTCTCGTCGCCGCCTACTTCGCCCCGCTCATCGCCAACAACAAGCCGCTCCTCATCCGGTACGAAGGCCGCTGGAGCTTCCCTGCCTTCCGGGAGCTTCCGCCGCTCAACCACCTGCTCCCGATGGATGCGGTGGACCTGAGGCTGGCGGCGGACCCCGACTGGCTCTTGGACCTCCCGGCGAAGCCAGATCCTCGGGTGGGCTTCTTCCTGCTTCCGCCCGTGCCCTATTCGCCCTACCAGACGCGCCTGAGAGACGTCAATCTGGGGCCCTCGCTGAGATTGCGGCATCCCTTCGGGTGCGACGACGGCGGACGGGACGTCTGCGCCCGGATGCTGTACGGCGCCCGGGTCTCCCTCCTCGTGGGCTTTCTCGCCGTGGGCGTGGCCCTTCTCATCGGGGTGGCCGTCGGGGCCTTGGGCGGCTACGCGGGAGGATGGGTGGACATGGTGGTGGTCTCGCGCCTCATCGAGGTGATGATGTGCTTCCCGACCTTCTTCCTCCTCCTGGCCGTGGTGGCGGTGATGGACCCCCGCTACCTCAACGCCTGGACCGTGATGCTGGTGATCGGCCTCACGAGCTGGCCCGGCCTGGCGCGCTATACCAGGGCGGAATTCATGCGGCTGAAGGATTCGGACATGGCCGCATCGGCGCTGGCAGCGGGTGCCGGCCCGGTGCGCGTGGCCTTCCGCCACCTCCTGCCCAATGCCCTCACCCCGCTGCTGGTGAACGCCACCTTCGCCGTAGCGGGGAGCATCCTCCTGGAGTCGGCGGTCTCCTTCCTGGGCGTGGGGGTCCAGCCCCCGGAGCCCTCCTGGGGAAACATCCTCAGCCTCGTGACGCGCTACTGGTCCGCTTGGTGGCTCGGCCTCTTCCCGGGGGCCGCCATCTTCCTCTCGGTGCTGTCGTACAATCTGGTGGGAGAGGGCCTGCGGGAGGCCCTGGATCCCCATTCGGCGGGCTGAAATGATGGACAAACGCACACCGCAAAGCGTCACGGGAAGGCCGTCGCGAACCTGGCCGCAGAACCTGCTCCTGCTGGCCCGCGACGGGCGGTTCATCGGGGCCGCCTCCGTACAGTGGTCCGCCCAGTGGGGCGGGGCGGAGGGCGCCGCGCTGCTGGACGCCGCCGGGCTCGCCCCGTCGGCGCTCATGGCGGAACTCCGTTCCGTGCCCATGTGGCAGGAGCGCCAGGTGGTGCGCCTCCGCCACGCCGAGGCGGCCGCCCCCGAACTGCTCGCGGACCTCGCCGGCTACCTGGAGCATCCCGTGGCCACCACGGCCCTGCTCGTCGAGTACGAGGGGGAGATGGATTTCAGGAAGCCGCCGGCGGCTTGGGCGGCCCTCCTCTCTTCCGTGGAGTGGAGGGACCTGAACCCGAAGGGGGCCCGATCCTTCATCCAGGACCGGGCCAGGGCCGAGGGCTACCGAGTTGCTCCTGAGGCGGTGAGGGCTTTGGAGGAGTGGGCCTCCGGAGACCTCGGCCTCCTGGCCTCGGCCCTCGACCTGCTCTTCCTCTACCGGATCGACGAGCGTTCCGTGGAGGCGGAGGATCTGGACCGCCTCCTGGGCGCCGGGGGCACGCCCCGCCAATGGGACCTGCAGGACGCCTTTCTGGAGGGGCGGCGGGACCGGTTCGTGTCCCTGCTGGAGGGCATCCGCCGCGATTCTGCCGCGGCGCCGCTCGCCTTTGCCGGCATGCTCGGCAAGCAGATGCGGAGCCTCCTCCTGCTCCACGGCCAACTCGCCCGCGGCAGGCGCGCCTCGGACCTGTCGCCCAGGGACGTGGGCCAGGGGCACCCCCTGCCCCTGCAGAAGCTCCTGAAGGTCGCCCCGCGCTGGCCAGAGGCCCGCGTCCGCTCGGCCCTCGGGGCCCTCTACGAGCTGGACCTGGCCCTCAAGGGAGAGCCGGGGGAGCCCTGGTCCATCCTGGAGCGCCACCTGCTCCACCTGATCTGACACGCCTCTGCGGCCGGGAAGAGGCATTCTCCGCCGAGGGGGGACTGCGCGGAGCAGGCCGGGCAGCCTGAAGCCGTGAATTGGAAACCGTGAACCGCGACGGAAACGCAGAGGCTCCGGCGCGGGGGGGCCGCCAACCGCAACCCCGTCCTCCCTCCGCGCCCGTTCTCCGAGTCTATTCCTCGGGGATGGAGCGGCCGGCCACGAAGGTCCGGCCGGGGCCGTAGCTCCTGGCCTGGGTGAGCGCGTCCGTGGCCGCGCCCAGCCAGTCCTTCAGGGTCTTGTAGCTGGGCGCCACCATGGCGATGCCCGCGCAGAACGAGGTCCGCACCGCATGCCCCAGCCCCAGCGGCATCTCCCTGGCCTCGAACTCCTTCTGGATCCGTCGCATGAGCCGCACGGCGTCATCGTCCGAGAGGTGCTCGAGCACGGCGCCCACCACCTCGGCGCCGTGGCGCCCCAGGATGTCGGTCTGCCGCAGCCTTTGCTGAAGGAAGCGGGAGAGGGTCTGCAGCAGGTGGTCCCGCGCGGAGGGGCCGAAGCTCGCCACGTGCCCGACCATGCCGTCCACCTGCATCAGCACCAGGGCGTAGGGTACCTGCCGCCTCGCGTACCGGTTGAGGCAGAGCCTCGCCTGCTGGAGGAACGGCCCGGGCGCGAGGAGCGCCGTGAGCTCGTCCCGCTCCATCATCTCCTGCAGGCTTCGATAGCGGATCAGCCGCGATCGAATCGCGACCAGGAGATCCTCCGGGGAGACGGGTTTCACCAGGTAGTCGTCGCCGCCCGCCTCGGAGCCGAGGATCTGCGCCTTTCGTTGGCCCTCCGTTGTCAGGAAGATCACGGGCACCACGGAGAAGCCCTCCTCCTGCCGGAGATACCGCACCAGGTCGTAGCCGCTGACGCTGGGGAGGAGCACGTCCATGAGGATCAGGTGGGGGTGCGCGGTGCGCAGCACCCGGTCGAACTGTTTGGGATCCGCCAGGACGTGCACCGAATAGCCGGCGCTTTGCAGACACTGCTCGATGAGGCGGGCCTGGGCGGGGTCGTCCTCCACCACGAGGACCCGCGACTGGGCCACTCGCCTGCGCCCGAGCAGGCTCTTGACCTTCCGGTAGACCTCGGGAGCCTCGGGAGGACTGGGAACGAAGGCGTCCACGCCGGAGCGGATCGCCTCCACCTTGTCCGTGAATCCCGCCTGGTCGCCCAGCAGAAGAACCGGTATGGTCCGACCCCCCTCCGCCACGCGCAGGTCGCCCACGAACTCGTAGCCGCTGCCATCGGGGAGGCGGCCCGCCACGAGCGCCATGTCGGGGAGCTCGGTCCTCAGTCTCTGCCTGGCCTCCTCCAGGGAGTGGGTGCGCTCCAGCTTCACGCCCCTCTTGGCGAAGTAGGCCTGGAAGGCCTCCTCGCCTTCGAAGGGCGGAGCCACCGCGAGCATCAGCGGGGTTACGCGGCTGCGAAGCACCTGCGGGGAGAAACCCGCGGTCCGCGTGATCAGGTCTTGGAACTCGATCCGGAGCCGCCGCACCAGGCCGGAAAGCTCCTCGAGCTCAGCCTCGGAAGGCGACCGCCCGGCCATGGAGATGCTGTAGCACATGTACTCGCCGTCGCCCCCGAGGGAGCTGACGCGGGGGGCGGCATACAGGGCACCCGATCCCGCGAAATCATGAAAGACCACGTGGAGCTTTTCCAGCGGGGCCGGGTCCTCGTGCCGGGTCCTCAGCTCTGCGATCCAGTTCTCGGCGTCGTCGAGCCTGGCACGGCTCTCCTCGATATAGCGACGCCAGAGCTCCTCTCTGCGGGTGGTGTCCGTCGCCATGCGCTTCCCCTTCAAAACGCGATCAGTATATCGCAACACCTCCGGCCAGGATAATTCCAGCCCATTCACGATCAGTCCGCCTTCGAGGCCGCGGGCGGGCCGCGGTCTTGCCCGGGGGACGAGTGGAGACGGCTAAGGTCCACTGGGCCTGGATTTGACAGCGCGTCGAAAGGGGGTGTACTTTAGGCTCTTGTGCCCAGGGGGGCAAAGAGGAGGAATGTGTATGCGTCGTTTTCTTTCGGTTTTTCTGGTGGTTGCTCTCGCCCTCTCCGCATCACTCTGTTGGGCCCAGACGGGCAAAAGCGACAAAGAGAAAGAGAAGCAGAGCAAGGAGAGCGTGAAGATCGAGGACCTGATCGCGAAGGGTGAATACCAGAAGGCCATCGATTTGGCCAATAAGTTCATCGCGGCCAAGCAGGTCACCGAGGGGCTCTACATCGATCTGGGTGTGGCGCACTTCAGTCTCAAGCAGTACCCGGACGCCCTCGCCGCGTTCGAGAAGGCGGCCGAGCTGAATCCTTTCGGCATCAAGGCCCTGGAGTATGAGGCCACCTGCTACCACGAGATGAACCAGGAGGACAAGGTCGTCGATACCTACCAGAAGATCCTGGCCATCAATCCCACGCAGGATGAGGTCCGCTATAACCTGGGCCACCTGTACGAGAAGATGGGCAAGATGCCGGAGGCCATGCAGCAGTATGACCAGCTCGTTTCCACCAACCCCGGCTTCAAGGACGTGGCGTGCGACGTGGGCGTCATGCTCCTCCAGAAGGGCGAGCTGGACAAGGCCGAGCCCTATCTCCAGAAGGCCGTGGCCGCCAAGCCGGACGAGGACACCCCCAAGCTCGCCCTGGCCCAGCTGTATCTGAAGCAGGAGAAGTACGACAAGGCGATCCCCATCCTGCAGGACTACGTGAAGGTGACCAAGAGCGACCTCTACAAGCCCGCGGTCCTTCACAACATCGCCGTCAGCCAGATGAAGCTGAAGAAGTACGACGATGCCGTGGCCACCTACGACCAGATCCTGGCCCTGCGGCCCAACGAGGAGCGCGCCCTGCTCGGGAAGGCCCAGTGCTACCTGGAGCTCAAGGACTACGCGAAGGCCACGCCGATCCTCGAAAACTACATGAAGGTCTCGCAGGACGAGGCCAAGAAAAAGGAAGTGGCCAAGCTCCTGAAGGAGATCAAGGGCAAGAAGTAGCGCGCCCCTCCGAATCAGACCCAACGGCCGCGGGAGCGCAAGCCCCCGCGGCCTTTCCTTTTGCGCGGGCATGGGTTAGACTGGCCGGGCATCAAGGCTGGACCATGAACCAGGGGCAAGGACCTTGCGGGAGGTTGGCATGGAATGGACCTGCGAGTGCGGCGCCGAGAATCCGGAGACGGGCCAATTCTGCAACCAGTGCGGTGCGCCCAGGCCCGCGCCTGGGGGCGGGCAGACGCCGCCCGGCGAAGTGGAGTCGGAACCGCCGCCCGCGCAAGCTCCGCCGGCTCCGCCTCCGGAGCCTTTGAGGGTCGCTCCCGATGGGCCGGAGCCTCCGCCGCCCTCGCCGCCGGCACCGCCCGCCGAGGCAGTGCCGCCCGGTGCCCCCGTGGCCGCTGGCCCGCCTCAGCCCGCGGCTAAGGCCGGCAAGAAGCGGGGGTGGCTGATCGGGTCTCTCGTCGGCCTCGTGGCCCTGCTGTTCTTCTGCATCCTGGCGGCCGTGGTGGGCTACTTCTACCTCAAGCCGAAGTTCGGCCAGGCGGCTGATCGGGCGCGCCAGGCCCAGGCCATGGTGACCATGCAGGCGGTGGCGGGCGCCCTGGAGAGCTACAAGAACGCCAGCGGGGGCTACCCGGCTCCGGGCCACAACGCCGACAGCTACTACAGCATCGTGGACCTTTCGAGCCTGGACAAGGACTTGGTGCCGCAGTACATCAAGGCTCTGCCCAAGGACCCGTGGGGGCACCAATACCAGTACGGCGTGAGCCAGGACAACCAGTCCTTCGTGCTCATCTGCACGGGCTCCGACGGGGTCGACTCGCTGACGAGCGTCCCCGACGTGCCCGTCCTGACCCACTGCTACGAGGACGAGATCGTTCTGGAAGACGGCCAGTTCATGCAGAAGCCGGCGGGAGAGCAGAAACACTGCGGCAAATAGGGCGATGTCGGGGCGGAAGGCCCGGGGCGCCTGTCGTCAGCGGCCCTTCAGCAGGAGGGCCTCGATGCGGTCGAGGCGCTCCTCCAGGTGGTCGAGGCGTTCGAGGATCTTCTGGAAGTGGGGCTCGAACACGTCCATCTCGTTGAGTTCGCGGACCAGCTCGGGAAAGACTCCCACCACCGCGCTCTGGACCTCGGAAAGGGTGTGCTCGGGGTCGGGGTAGTGCCGCGCCAGGCAGCTTCGGATGCTGGATTGGGGGGCGATCATCGGCACCACGCTGAAGCCCGAGGCGCGCTCGATGGTCTCGATGGCCTCCACGTCCAGCGGGTCCGCCATGGCCACGTAGAGCTTCTCCCTCTCCAGCCGGATGGGGACGGCCTGTTGCTCCCACGCCAGATCCCGGCCGACCTTGGAGAGGACCCGGGGGGAGATCTCCATGTTGCTCAGCGAGACGCAAGGCATGTCGAGCTGCCTGGAGAGAAAGGCGCTGAGCACCGTCTCGTCGATGAAATTGAGGGCGATGAGGGTGGAGCCGAACTTCGTTCCCCTCCGCTTCTGTTCCTCCAGGGCGATGCGGAGCTGCACCTCGTCGATGAGATTGGCCTCCAGCAGAAGATCACCGAGCCTGGCCTTGGACATGACTTCCTCCCCGCCTGAAGTGTAGCGTTCCACAACCGCGGCGGCAACCCTGTTCCACCACCGCCGGGAATGGGCCTATACTGTAGGTAGCACGGAGGTGATCCGATGAAGCGCTGTCTCATGGTTGCGGCCACCCTCCTCCTGGCCGCCTTTCCGCTCGCCACCCTCGGGCAGGCGATCTTCAACGGCGGCCGGTGTGACGGGAGCTACGCACTCGTGAGCGGGGACCACGTCCGCTTCACGGCGGGCACCAGCAGCCCGACCCCGCAGTATCTGTTCCTGATCGTCAATTCCGGGCAGGGCAACGTCATCCTGCACGACGGGTACGGGGACACGAGCGTGGGCCTCTACTTCAGCGCGGGCGACCTGCTCCTCCTGCCGGCCGCCCGAAGCCCGTTCGACCTCTACTCGCAGGCGACCGGGATTCAGATCTATTACGGCGGCGCCATCGTGGGAACCACGGGCGGCCCCATCTGCGGCACCGGCCAGTTCGGACCGGTCGTCGTCCTGACGGACCAGAAGTACAGCCTCCTGATGGAATCGGCCTCGGCGAGTTCGGTCCAGATAGGCTCCTACGCGTCGGTCGTGGCCACCGCAAGCGGCAGCCTGCCCTACACCCTGGCCACGGGCCACAGCACCGTCGCCGCGCCCTCGGTTCCGGCCTGTTCGGGAACGACTTGCTGCAGTCCCACCAAGACGGTGTTCGGGCTGAACGGCCCCGGGAGCAACCTCCTGGGCGCCTACACCCTCTTCACGGGCGGGATCAATTTCGACTACGAGGTGACCGCCCCCGTGCCTTTGTCCGCCTCGGCCCAGGCCGATCCCACCAGCGGGGTCGCGCCCTTGGCCGTGGCCTTCACCGGCAAGGCTTCGGGCGGAAGTCCGCCCTACACGTGGGACTGGAAGTTCGGTGACGGGACGGCCCACAAGACCGTCCAGAACCCCAGCCATACGTACCAGAGCGCGGGCACCTTCCAGCCGGTCCTGACGGTCACCGATTCGGCCGGCGCGCAGAGCCAGGACAAGAGCCTCTCCATCACCGTCTCGGGGACCCTGGCGGTGGTCGCCGCGGGAACCCCGCTCACGGGGAACGCACCCCTCGCCGTGGCCTTCACCGCCACCGGCTCGGGAGGGACTCCGCCCTATACCTACGCCTGGGATTTCGGGGACCAGACCACCGGATCGGGCCAGACGGTGAGCCACACCTACGCCCAGGCCGGCACCTTCCACGTCACCCTGACCCTCACCGATTCGGCCTCGGGGACCGCCACGGATTCCCATCTGGTGGTCCAGGTGAGCGCCCCCGGTGCGCTGGCCGCCTTCGCCCAGGCGGACAGGAGCTCGGGGCCCATCCCCCTGACGGTCAACTTCACGGGCGCGGCCTCGGGCGGCACGGCGCCCTACACCTGGTCGTGGGATTTCGGAGACGGTTCCGCCCCCGCGACGGCGCAGAATGCTCAGCATACCTATGCGGCAGAAGGTACCTTTGCCGTGACCCTGACGGTGCACGACTCGGCGGGAGGGACGGCCAGCGACGGCCATCTGCAGATCAGCGCCAACTCCAACTTCGGTGTCGTGGCCGCCGCCGTGCCCACGGTGGGATCGTCCCCCCTGGCGGTCGCCTTCACCGCCACGGCCTCGGGTGGAACCCCTCCGTACCAGTATTCCTGGGACTTCGGTGACGGAGGGACCTCGACCGCCCAGGCACCCACTCATACCTATGCCTCCGATGGCGACTATCCCGTGTCCCTGGCCGCTTCCGACTCGGCGGGCCACGCGGCCAGCGACACGCATCTGGTCATCCACGTGGGCAACGTGCCGGGGACCCCTGTGGTGACGGGTGTTCAGAAGATGCCCAGTCCGTTCCGGCTCAAGGTCAGCGGCCAGGGCTTCGTGGCGGGTTGCCAGGTGCTCGTCAACGGCGTGTCGGTTCCGCAGGTGGCCTACAAGTCGGGCAACGTGCTCGTGGCCAAGAAGGGCGGGGCGCTCAAAGCCATGGTGCCCGCGGGCACGACCGTCTGCGTGACGGTCAAGAACCCGGGCGGGCTGGAATCGGCCTGCTTCAGCTACACCCGATAGCCGCCTGCGGCGGAGTGAGAGGTGATAACCGCCCCGTGGGCGGTGCCCTTCTCGCCCTCCGCTCAGGATTCTGGGGACAAGGCACAACGAGAGCCAGGCGCACGATGCGAGTGCTTCCTTGGCATCTTCTCATCGCGAAATCCCGGGACGGGGGAGAGCGGTAGGGGCCGATTTCAGCCGGCCGACCTCCACTTCGCGCCTCTTCCCGAGTCGCCGTTTCCTCGGTGTCCCCGTGCCCCTGTGGTTTGCTCTTGTTTGATCCCGATCCCCAATCGCAATCCTCCCCTTGCGACCATGCGCGGAAAAGTCCTATCATAGAAGGCTTTAGGAGGCTTTCATCATGGCCTACGATCCGCGCGCCATCGAGACCCGCTTTCAGAAACTCTGGCAGGAGGCGGGCGTGGCCCGAATGGAGGAAAGGGAGGGAGGCGGCAAGTTCTACTGCCTGGAGATGTTCATGTATCCCTCCGGCAAGATCCACATGGGCCACGTCCGAAACTACACCATCGGCGACGTGGTGGCGCGGTTTCGGAGGATGAGGGGCGAGAACGTCCTTCATCCGATGGGGTTCGATGCCTTCGGCATGCCGGCGGAGAACGCCGCCATCAAGGGCCACACGCACCCGAAGGCCTGGACCGACGCCAACATCGCGACCATGAAGGGGCAGCTCCAGCGGCTGGGGTTCCTCTACGACTGGGAGCGGGAGGTCCGGACCTGCGAGCCCGAGTACTACCGGTGGAACCAGTGGTTCTTCCTCAAGATGTTCGAGAGGGGCCTCTGTTACAAGGCGAAGCGCGCCGTGAACTGGTGCCCCGACTGCGCCACCGTTCTGGCCAACGAGCAGGTGGAAGGCGGCACCTGCTGGCGCTGCCACAACCCAGTGGTCACGAGGGAGATGGACCAGTGGTTCCTGCGCATCACCAACTACGCCCAGGAGCTGCTGGACGGCCTGGACCATCTCACCGACTGGCCCCCCGAGGTGGTGACCATGCAGCGCAACTGGATCGGCCGGTCGGAGGGGGCCCTCGTGGATTTCCCCGTGGCCGGAAAGGAGCGCAAGATCCGGGTCTTCACCACCCGCCTGGACACCATCTACGGCGCCACCTATCTGGTCCTCGCCCCGGAGCATCCCGAGGCGGAGGCGGTCACCACCCGGGAGCGGCGGACGGAGGTGGAGGCGTTCCGGGCGCAGGTTCGCTCCCAGAGCACGCACGACCGCACGACCTCCAGGGACAAGGTGGGCGTCTTCACGGGCTCCTACGCGCTGAATCCCTTCTCCGGCGAGGCCATCCCCATCTACCTGGCTAATTTCGTCCTCATGGAGTACGGCACGGGCGCCATCATGAGCGTACCGGCGCACGACCAGCGGGACTTCGAATTCGCGAAGGCCTACGGGCTGCCTATCCGGATCGTGGTGCAGAGCGGATTCCTGAAGAGCGACGACCTGACCGAGGCCGCGGCCGCGGACGGCATCATGGAGAACAGCGGCCCCTACGATGGCATGCCCAACCGCGAGGCCCTCAAGGCCATGGCCGAGGAGGCGAGGAAGCGCGGTATGGGGGAGCTGACGGTGACCTACCGGCTGAAGGACTGGGGCATCTCCCGGCAGCGCTACTGGGGGACGCCCATACCGATGGTCACCTGCGAGACGTGCGGCACCGTGCCGGTGCCCGAGTCCGAGCTGCCCGTCCTCCTGCCCATGGACGTGACCTTCACGGGCAAGGGCGAGAGTCCCCTGGCCGGGCACGAGGGTTTCCTCAGCGCGACGTGTCCGAAGTGCGGGGGGAGGGCACGGAGGGAGACGGACACGATGGACACCTTCGTGGACTCCTCGTGGTACTTCCTGCGCTACTGCAGCCCGAAAGAGGCGGAGGCGCCCTTCGACCGGTCCGCCGTCCGATACTGGAACCCCATCGACTTCTACATCGGGGGCATCGAGCACGCCACCATGCACCTCATCTACTGCCGCTTCTTCACCATGGTGCTGAGGGATCTGGGCCTGCTGGATTTCGGCGAACCCGTGAAGCGCCTCATGTGCCAGGGCATGGTCATCAAGGACGGCGCCAAGATGAGCAAGAGCCTGGGAAACCTGGTGGAGCCGGACGAGATGATCGGAAAGTACGGCGCCGACTCGGTGCGCCTCAACATCCTCTTCCTCTCGCCGCCCTGGGACCGGCTGGACTGGAAGGAGGCCGGCGCCGAGGGCGCCTACCGGTTCCTGAACCGGATCTACGCCACCGTGGAGGAGCTCGCCGGCGATCTGGCCGGTCCCGTCGAGGAGCCGGCCGGCCAAGAGGTGGACGCGATGCGCCGGAAGACCCACCAGACCATCGCGAAGGTGACGGCGGAGCTCTCGGACCGGTTGAAGATCAACACCGCCATCGCCAGCCTCATGGAGCTGACCAACGCCCTGCAGGGCTACCTGCCCGCCTACCGGGGCACCCCGGCCCAGAGGTTCGTGGTGAAGGAGGCGGTGGAGAGCCTCGTCCGCATGCTCTCGCCCTTCTGTCCGCACGCCGCCGATGCCCTGTGGGAGCTCCTCGGTCACCGGGAGTTTCTGGTGGACAGCGGCTGGCCCTGCTTCGATCCGGTCATCGCCCGCGAGGAGGAGGTGACCATGGCCGTCCAGGTCAACGGCAAGGTGCGGGGGCAGATCAGGGTGCCCGCGGAGGCGCCGGACGAGGAGGTGCTCCGGATGGCAAGGGCCCTCGAGAAGGTCTGTGCTCAACTGGAGGGAAAGACGGTGGTCAAGGAGCTGGTGGTGCCCAAGCGGATCGTGAATTTCGTGGTGCGATGAAATGGCTCTACCGAATGTTGTGGTGCGGCGTCCAATGAGGTTCGTTCTCGGGCTCGCCTTTCTGGGGCTGCTCGGCGGCTGCGGCTATCAGCTCCTGGGTGCCTCGGGAGCCCTTCCGCCCACGGTGAAGACGGTGGCGGTGCTCCCCTTTGAGCGGCAGGTGCCCGTGGTCCAGTTGGAGCAGCGGGTCACCGAGGCCGTCACTCGGGAGCTGGTCCAGCGCGCCAGGGTCCGGGTCCAGTCCACCAAGGCCGGGGCCGACGCCATCCTGAGCGGGGCCATCACCGGCTACGGCGTGGCGCCCCTGTCCTACGACGCCGCCGGGCGGGCGAACCGCTACCAGGTGACCATGACGGCCCGGGTCCGCCTGGTCACCGCCGAAGGCAAGGTCCTCTTCGAATCCTCGGGGTACCGCTTCAACGAGGTCTACGAGACCTCTCCCAATCCAGCCTCCTACTACAACCAGGAGGTGGTCGCCTACGACGTGGTGGCCAGGGACTTCGCGCGCTCCCTGGTGGCCTCCATCCTGGAGGGAAGCCCTGGGCCCTGAGCCGTTGTTCCGCCACGAGGAGCGCCCCCACATGGGGACGCGCGTCTGCTTCACCCTCATGCCCGAGGGCGCGGTGGAGGAGGAGTACACCTCCGGGGTGCAAACCCACAGCGAGATGGTGTACTACGACGAGATCTGGGATACCTACCACCGCCAGACCTTCCCGCTGCGGACCTTCCTGGTCCTGTCGGCCGCGAGCGTAGCCTTCGCCGCGGCGGCCCTCCTGGTGGCCGTGGACTACGCCACCATGGCGGTCGCCGGAGTGGCCATGACAGCCGCCTGGCTCCTCCTGCTCTGGCGCGCATCCCTCCTCTCGGTCTGGGCCTACGGATACGAAGGGGAGGAGCTGTTTTCGCTTCACGGTCTGCCCGGTAGGGAGTTCAGCTCCTTCATCGCCGAGCTGCAGCGGAGAGTCGAGCAGAAGCGGTATCCGCTGCAGAGCGTCTTCGAAGCCCTCGACCTGGGCCATTGCGAGTGGACCGGGCGGGCCAGAAGGTGGCGCTGCTCTTTCGTCTACGACCGGCTGGTCCTGGAGTGGAAGGGAATCGCGGGACAGGTGCGCCGGGAGTACTACTCCCTCATGGCCCTGGAGCCACCCATACGGCTCGTGTGGCGGGTGCCGTGGGTGAGCCTCGGCGGAGCGGCCGCCTCGGGATTCCTGGTTCTCGGGTTGCTGGTCGAGGGGGTGGCCGGGCGCGACCCGACCCTCTGGCACGCGCTTCTGGCCCTGGCCGGGGCCAGCCTCGCCTTCGTCCTCTTCGCCGTGGCGAGACTGGCTATAGCCGTCCAGCTGCCCGTTCAGGGCACCCCCATCCGCACCCCCTTCATGCCCTGGTGGCAGAGGGCGCAGCTCCAGTCCATCCTCCAGTGGTTCGCCCGCCTGGTACACCTGGCGGACCGCCTCGAAGCGCTGAGCACGGAGGACTACTGGGAATTCCACCGCTCGAAGCTCGGCATCCTGAAGGAGGAGGGATTCCTGGAGGACTGGCCCTACCGCTCCGCCCTGGCCCGGCTGAACAGCCAGGAGCGCGAGGAGCTGGGGGAATAGGAATACCCAAATCCCGCGATTGGACGTGGAAGTGGCGCCGAAAGGCAGCTGGAAGGTAGTTTCCGTGAAAGCCGACTTTCACCCCCCAAGGGATTTGGGTTGCCTCCGACCCCGGACTTGATCCGGGGGAGGAAGCGCCAAGGGTGGGGTGGGGCCCCAACGGGCTTTGCCCGTGGGGCGGGGCCCCGGAAGGCAACGCGACGATTCGGCAGGCTTGGCCTGCGAATCGGAGAGAGAAGCCCTTGGTCCTCTCCGTCCGAGAGACCATGCCTTTCCCCCGTGTGCCCGAGACCCGGCCGGACCCACCCGCATTTCGATCGCAGAATCTGGGGAATAGAAGAGCCCCCGGGGCTCCGTGGGGCCGGGGTTCAGCGCGGGCAGGTGGCGCAGGCCTCGACCACGGTCCGCAATCCCACATCGAAGGGCTTGGAGACGAAGGGGTCGTCGGGGAGCAGGCGCAGGGGCATGCCCTGGCTCTCCTTGAGCTTGATGAAGGTCTGCATGCCCAGGGCGCGGCGCATGCTGACGCCGGAGAGGAACCCGGCGGTCACGAGAAGGACCTCCGGCAGCCCCGACTCGGCCGCCGCGGACCGAAGCTCCTCGGGATGGCCCAGGATGTAGCTCAGTTTGACCTGCGCGTCCGCCATGGGAAGGTCTCCGCAGGGAACCCCCCCCGCCTCCAGCAGGCTCAGGCCGGCGTCGTAGTCGGCGTCGTAGGGTTCCAGGGGCACCTGGGAGGTGATCCCCACGAAGGTGCCCGCCCGAACGGCTTCACGAAGGGCCGGAAGGACGGAGCGGGCGCTTTGCTCCAGCGTGTTGGCGTTGCCTCCCCCGTATCCGGCGAAGACGGCGCCGCGCCCGCAGGCCGAGAACTGGCGGCGGTAGTCCTCGGTGGTGAAGAGGGGGTTGGCGTAGACCGGCTTCACGGAGAGGTCGAATCGGGTGTCGGCGGAGGCCACGCCGATCCGCTCGATCTCTCCGGCCACGCCGGCCCACTCCTCGAAAGACATGTTGGAGGAGTCGAGCGCGAACAGATCGTGACGCAGGGCCGTGACGAAGAACTCGGAGAGGGCGTCGTTCAGGTACTTCCACACGAAGTCGCCGGTGGGCTTGAGGGCCCCCTCGGCCTGGGAATCCCGCTGGGATTCGATGGTGCCGCCCGTGCGGAGCAGGTGCAGCTCCTCCAAACGCTGGTCCTCGTAGGGGATGATCACCCAGTCCTTGCGGAGCGTGTGGACGCCCTCGGGGCCGGCGCTGGCGGCCACCCGGCCGTCGAAGGCGTCGGTGTGCCACTTCCGGTACTTGGTGAGCCTCCCCGAGAAGATGCTCTGCCCGTTGTTGAAGACCGCGAAGAGGTGCGCGGGACGGAGGCGGGTCAGGAGGTAGAGGGAGGTCTTGAGATTGCCGAGCGCGTCGGAGAGGGAGTAGTAGCCCTCCAGCGGGACTTGGGAGCCCGTCACCGCCACGTTGGCCGTGAGGTTCTTCAGCGCGTACCGCAGGTAGCAGAGCCCCCACGCCATGGTGTCCGTGCCGTGCGTCACGAGGATGCCCCTGGCGTTGGCCACCCGCCCGTAGTGGTGGAGGCTTCGGGACAGCTTCCAGTGAAGGATGTCGTAGCGCCGGTTGGCGAGGATCTCCTCCTTGAAGAGGAACCCGTCGGGATCCACCTCCTGGCGCCGGAAATCCTCCGTCAGCGTTTCGGAGAGGAAGGCATCCCGGATCACGCGGGCGTCGGAGACGTCCGTGAGCACGATGATGGGGGTATTGACCTGGTAGCGCCTCAGGTGGACCAGGAGCTGGATGCCCTCCTTGCCGCCCGGCGTCAGCTCCACGTCCAGCACGACCGCGTCCACGCGCTCGGCGGAGAGGCAGGCCAGGGCCTCCTTCAGACTGGTTGCGAAGCGGAGGTCCCATTGGGGCTCGGCCCCGGCGAAATACCCCTGGAGCTCGCGCCGGTGGGCTCCGAGGTCGTCATCCGCGAAGAGGATGGTGAAACGCCTGCCCATGACCAGACCCCCAGCGCCGCAGGCAGAATCCGCGGCGGCATTGGAAGTATACCCAAGACGAACGCGGAAGGCGAAGAGCGAAAGGAAGGATT
>JAJYCJ010000120.1 GCA_021778515.1 Acidobacteriota bacterium | reverse complement strand
CCCTTCTCGCGGAGCATGAAGGCGATGTCCGTGGCGTGGTCCTTGTTCCGGGAGTTGAGGTCGATGTTGTAGGCGATGAGGAACTCGCGGGCCCCGATGACCGTCGCGCCGGACCGCGCGTTGAAGGCGGCCGGGCCGAAGTCCGGCGCCCACTCGGGGTCCCTCAGCTTCTCGGCCAGCCCTTCGTACTCGCCCCGGCGGATGTTGGCGAGGTTCCGCCGCTCCGGGCGGGTGGCGGCGTATTCGTAGAGGTAGACCGGAATGGCCAGCTCCTCGCCCACGCGCCGCCCCAGGGTGCGGGACAGCTCGACGCACTCCTCCACACAGACCTCGTTCACGGGGACGAAGGGGCAGACGTCCGTGGCGCCCATGCGGGGATGGGTGCCGTGGTGCCGGCCCATGTCGATGACCTCGGAAGCCCGCTTGATCCCGCGGAACGCCGCCTCGGCGGCCGCCTCGGGTGGGCCGAAGAAGGTGACCACCACGCGGTTCATGTCCGCGCCCGGGTCCACGTCCTTGAGGACTACTCCTGCCACCGATTGGATGGCGTCGGTGATCTGCTGAATGACGGCCTGATCACGTCCCTCCGAAAAATTGGGGACGCATTCGACGATCTTCGCCATGAAAATCCCTCCCGATATGGGGGGCGGCCGATCGCCGCCCGCCCCCGGCGCCCATCATAGCGGCAGAGGTGGTTGGGTGCCAGGGGAGGGAAGGAGGGAAAAGTAAAAAGTAAAAAGGGAAAAGGGAAAAGGGAAAAGGAGACGGGCCTCATCCCTCATCCATCTGCTCCTGCGGCCAGGATCGCGCGGAAGGAGGCGGGGTCCAGGCTGGCCCCTCCCACGAGGAGGCCCTGAACGGAAGGCTGGGCGAGCAGTTCGGCGGCGTTGCCGGGCTTCACGGAGCCGCCGTAGAGGATGCGGGCGTCGGTTCCGGCTTCGCGCTCGCGCAACCAGGCGCAGAGAGCCTCGTGGACCGACTCGGCGTCTTCGGTGCGAGCGACGTGGCCGGTGCCGATGGCCCATACCGGCTCGTAGGCGAGGTCGAACCCCGCGGCGGGCGGCTCCACGCCCAGGGCCGCGGCGAGCTGCCCAAGGACCACGGCAAGCGTATTTCCCTCCTGCCTCTGGGCGAGGGTCTCCCCCACGCAGAGGATGGGGCGGAGGCCGCAGGCGAGGGCCGCCCGAAACTTGCCGGCCAGCCGCTCCTCGCTCTCGCCGAAGAGGTGCCGGCGTTCGGAGTGGCCCACGAGGACATAGGAGCACCCCACGTCTCTCAGCAGCCGGCAGGAGACCTCGCCGGTGAAGGCCCCCTCGTGGGCCTCGTGGCTGTTCTGCGCGCCCAGCGCCGAGCCCTTCGGCATGAGATCCCGGACCAGGGGAAGCAGGGGGAAGGGCGGGAAGAAGACGACCTCCCTGCCATGCGCGGGCGGATCATCGCCCCACTGACGGAAGAAATCCCGGACCTCCTTGGTGGTCATGTACATCTTCCAATTCGCGGCGATCAGCAGGGGTTCCATCTCGATTCCTTCTTCGAATTCCGAGTCCCATTCACTCCTCTTGGACCCGTTTTGAAAAAAGTGTATCATCCGGCGAGCGGGGCGCGCCAGCCGTCGGCTTCCTCGCGCCGCGCCCTCCGGGTTGCCGGTGGGCGCCCGGGGTCCTTGCGTGCTTATGTTTTTTGTGCTAAGTTTGTGACAGTGGGCACTATGCCCACTTTTTTTTTGAGGGACGGGAATGGATGCGCCTTGGATGGAGAGGCTCCGAACGCTCGCTCAGGGGACCGCGGCCCTGTTCGGCCTGGAATTGTTCGATCTGGAGTCCAGGCTGGCCGGACGGCGCTGGTGGTTCCGCATCACCCTCGACCGGATGGACGGCGCCGTGACCATCGAGGACTGCGAGAAGATCTCGCGCCATCTGTCCGCGCAATTGGACGTGGAGGACCTGATTCCCCACGCCTACGAGTTGGAAGTGTCGTCCCCTGGGGTGGAGCGCCCCCTCAGGGAGCTGAAGGATTATGACCGATTCAAGGGGTGCAAGGCCCGGCTGATCCTGGGAGCCGGCGGGCCGGAGGCCGGCCAGGTGATCGAGGGTGATTTGGCGGGAACGGAGGGCGAAGAGGTCCTCCTCGACATGGGCAATGAGACTCGCCGAGTGGCCGTTGACCGCATCAAGAAGGCCCACCTGGTCTTCCAGTTCCCATAGGATAAACAAGGAGATACACCATGTCCAGCGAACTTTTGCAGGCCATCGAGGCCCTCGGCCGGGAAAAGGGGATTGACCGCGAGATCGTCGTTTCGGCCCTCGAGGACGCCATGGCGGCGGCAGCCAAACGGGTGCTGCATTCCCAGGAAGCCTTCGTGGGCCACTTCGACAACGAGACGGGCGAGGTCGCCCTCTTCAAGGTGAAGGCCGTGGTGGAAGCCGACGTGCCGGAGAATCCGCTGATCGAGATGACCCTCGAGGAGGCCCGCCAGATCGACCCCGAGCTGAACGTGGGGGACTCCGTTGAGTTTCCCCTCGAAACCACGCCGTACATGGGCCGCATCGCCGCCCAGCAGGCCAAGCAGGTGCTCACCCAGAAGATCCGCGAGGCGGAGCGGGAGATCATCTACAAGGAGTACAAGGACCGCGTGGGAACCATCATCAACGGGGTGGTGAAGCGCATCGAGAAGCGGAACATCCTCGTGGACGTCGGCCGCACCGAGGCCCTCCTGCCCGTCAGCGAGCAGTGCAGGGGAGAGCGGTTCCTGCAAAACGACAGGATCCGGGCTCTCATCATCGACGTTCGGGAGAACACCAAGGGCAGCCAGATCATCCTCTCCAGGGCCAGCAAGGACTTCGTCGCCAAGCTCTTCGAGGCCGAAGTGCCGGAGATCTACGACGGCACCGTGGTCATCCGGAACTCCGCCCGCGAGCCCGGAGAACGCACCAAGATCGCCGTGATGAGCAAGGACCGGGACGTGGACCCCATCGGGGCCTGCATCGGAATGAGGGGCATGCGGGTCCAGGCCGTCACGCGGGAATTGCGCGGCGAGAAGATCGACATCATTCCGTACAAGGAGGAACTCTCCGACTACGTGAAGGCGGCGCTCGCCCCCGCCACCGTGACCCGCGTCCAGATCACCGACTCCGAAGCGAAGCGGATGGAGGTGGTGGTCCCCGAGGACCAGATCTCCCTCACCATCGGAAAGCGCGGGCAGAACATCCGCCTGGCCGGTGTCCTCGTGGGCTGGGAACTGGATGTGAAGAGCGAGGAGGCCAAGAAGCAGGAGATCCTGGCCGCCATGACGAGCATGATGAGCGGAGGCGAGAGCGAGCCTGATGAAGCGGAGGAGGCCTCGGAGGGCGAGGTGGAGGGCGCGGCGGCGGAACCTGCCGCGGAGCCTTCAGAGGCGGTGGCAGACTCTTCCGCGATCCCGCAGGAGCCCGCCGATCAGGAATCCGTGCAGGGTGTCCCCGAACGGGTGATGGCGGCGCTCCGGGAGGCCGGTCTGGCCACTCCCGAGGCGATCGCCGCGGCCTCGGACGAGGAGCTCCTGGCCATTTCGGGGCTCGGCCCCAAAACGCTCCAGGCGCTGAGGAATTGGGCTCCAGGGACCGAGGGAGGGGAGGTATAAGGCATGGCGAAGATCCGGGTCTTTGAACTCGCGAAAAAGATGGGTGTGCCCTCCAACCAACTCCTGGAGGAGCTCCAAGCCCTCGGGATCGACGTCAAGTCCAATCTCTCCACGCTGGACGAAACGGATCTGGAGAAGCTGGGGGGCAAGGTGGCCAAGCCCGCCGCCAAGAAGGCCGCCAAACCGACCGAACCCCCGGCGGCAGCCGAGGCAGGCAGGGAGAAACGGGCTCCGGCCCCTCCCGAGAAGAGCGCCCCCGCCGCCGCGCAGGCGCCCCATGCTCCCCGGGGCCCCAAGCCACCGGCTTCCGGAACGGGGAAGACCTCCGGGGAAGGCCAGCCGCAGGGCAGGCCGGCGGCCGGGCGTGCGGCGCAGCCGTCCGCACCGGTCCGACAGGGCCAGCCTCAGCAGGCACCCCCTGCGGCCAGGCGCCCTGAACACCCGTCTCATCATCCCGCTCCCGGCCACGGGCCCGGCCGCCGGCAACCCCAGCAGGCTGGCCGTCCCGGCCCATCGGGCGCACCGGCCGCCGTCCCCAGACCGGGTGAACGGCCGGCCGCCCCGGCACCCCCTTCCCGCCTGGCTCCCGTAATAGAGGCCAGGCGGAAGACCAAGCGCGAGCGGCGCATCGAGAAGCTTCAGGCCAAGGAAGACCGCCGGGAGCGCCTCCAGAACGAACTCACGGAGGCTCAGGCCAAGGCCGAGTCCGGCGAGGCCATCTACATCCGCGAGGGGATCACGGTCAAAGAGCTGAGCGAGAAGCTCAACGTGAAGGTCAAGGACATCATCGCCAAGCTCATGATGAGGGGCATTCTCGCCACGATCAACCAGCCGCTGGACGCGCAGGTCGCGGTGCAGGTGTCCTCCATGTTCGGCTTCGCCGCCGAGGTGATCTCGTATGAAGACGAGCTGGTCCTGACGCAGGACGAGGTCCCCGAGGAGGAGCGGTTCCCGAGGGCCCCGGTCGTGACGGTCATGGGCCACGTGGACCACGGCAAATCCTCCCTGCTGGAGGCCATCCACGACGTGGACATCACCAGCAAGGAGTACGGCGGGATCACGCAGCACATCGGGGCCTACCGGGTGCGGCACGGAGAGCGGCAGTACGTCTTTCTGGATACCCCAGGCCACGAGGCCTTCACCCTCATGCGCGCCCGCGGGGCGCAGGTGACCGACATCGTCATCCTCGTGGTCGCGGCGGACGACGGGGTCATGCCCCAGACCGTCGAGGCCATCAACCACTGCAAGGCGGCCAAGGTTCCGATGGTGGTGGCCATCAACAAGATCGACAAGCCCGGGGCCAACCCCGACCGCGTCAAACAGGAGCTGTCCCAGCAGGGCATCTTCACGGAAGACTTCGGAGGAGACGTGGTGTCCGTCCCCGTTTCGGCCAAGACGCGGCAGGGGATCGAAGAGCTGTTGGAGATGATCGCCCTGGTGGCCGATATGCTTCACCTGGAGGCGGCTCCCGACCAGCTCGCCAGCGGGACGGTCCTGGAATCCAAGCTGGACAGGACCAGGGGCCCCGTCGCCACGGTCCTGATCCAGGACGGCACCCTGAGGGTCGGCGACCTCTTCCTCTGCGGCTCCACGTACGGCCACGTCAGGGTTCTCTTCGACGACAAGGGCGAGAGGGTGGACGAGGCCGGACCCACCACCCCCATCGAGGTCCTGGGGTTCTCCGAGGTGCCCGCCGTGGGGTCCCTGTTCCAGGGCATGGACGACGAGGCCAAGGCGCGGCAGATCGCCTCCTTCCGCAAGGAGCAGGACAAGGCGCGCTCCCTCCGGACGACGAAGGTGCGTCTGGACAACGTCTTCGGGGCCATCCAGCAGGGGGAGATCCAGGAGCTGGCCATCATCATCAAGGCCGATGTGCACGGCTCCCTGGAGGCCATCGCCCAGAAGGTCAAGGAGCTCTCCACGGACGAGGTGAAGATCGCCATCGTGCACCAGGGCGTGGGGGCCATCTCCGAGAGCGACGTCCTGCTGGCCTCGGCGAGCAACGCCCTGGTCATCGGCTTCAACGTGAGGCCCGAGCGCAAGGCGGTGGATCTGGCCAAGGCCGAGGGAGTGGACATCCAGACCTTCACCGTGATCTACGACCTGATCGACCGGATGAAGCAGGCCCTCACGGGCATGCTGAAGCCCATCGAGCACGATGTCGTGATGGGCCACGCCGAGGTGCGGGAGATCTTCAAGGTCTCCAAGGTGGGTACCATTGCGGGCTCCATGGTGTCAGACGGCCACATCCTGCGCAGCGCCATGATGAGGGTGCTGCGGGACGGGGTGGTGGTCCACACGGGCAAGCTCCGGTCCCTCAAGCGGTTCAAAGACGACGTCGGAGAGGTCAAGGAGGGGGTCGAGTGCGGCATCGGACTCGAGGACTACAACGACGTGAAGCCGGGGGACGTGCTGGAGGCTTTCGAGATTCAGGTCGAGGAGCGCACCCTGTAACGACCGCTGGGGCCCTGGTGGGACGGCGGACGGCGAGCGACGACGCCCGGCCGCCGGCCCAGTCACTTTCACGCTCGCGTCGGGGCGTCCGCCTGCCTTGGTCCTCCCGATCCCGGAGAGATCACCATGCGAAAGTTTGCGAAATCGGACAAGGTGGCCGACCTGCTTCGCCACGCCATTTCCAACGCCTTCTTGGGCGAACTGGAGGACCCGCGCCTGCGCTGGGTCACCATCACCGAAGTCCAGCTCAGCAGGGACTTTTCGGTGGCCAAGCTCTACTACACCGTGGTGGCCCCGAACCTGGGCCTGGAGGAGGCCGAAGCGGCCCTTCACGAGAACCTCAGGCGGCTCCGTTCGTATCTCGGGCGCAACCTTCGCCTCAAGCAGACGCCGGAATTGCGGTTCATCTTCGACGAGACGCAGGAGAAGGCGGAGCGCATCGAAGCGCTCCTCCGGTCCCTGCACAAGGACACCGATGAGTGAGGAGACGGGACGGGACGGCCTGATCCTGCTGGACAAGCCCACGGGGATGACCTCCCACGATTGCGTGCGAGAGGTCAGGCGGAACTGCCCGAGGAAGTTCAAGGTGGGGCACGGAGGAACTCTGGACCCTTTCTGCACGGGCCTGCTGATCCTCCTGCTTGGGAAGGCCACGCGCCTGGCCGGTTTTTTTCAGGGGATGGACAAGGCCTACGAAGGGGTCATCCGCTTCGGGGAGGGGACCGACACCTACGACCGGGACGGGCAGGTCGTGGCGACCGGTCCCGCGCCTGCGGCGAGAAGCCTCGCCGAATGGCAGGAGGTCGCCAACGGCTTTGTGGGGCCTCTCCTGCAGGTGCCTCCGGCCTTCTCCGCCAAGCGCGTGGGCAGGATGAGGGCCTACGAGATGGCCAGGCAGGGCATGACTCCCGAGCTGGAGGCGGTGCCCGTGCATATCTACCGCTTCGACGTATCGCCCGTGGACGAGCGGGACCTTCACTTCCGCATACGATGCTCCTCGGGGACCTACGTGCGGTCCGTGGCCAAAGATTTGGGGGAGCGCATGGGCAGCCCGGCCCACTGCTACCAGCTCTGCCGGACGGAGGTGGGGCGCTTCAGCGTGCAGGAGGCCAATGCCCTCGGAGATCCGTTCGCAGCCTCCGGATTCATCCCCTTCGACCTGGTGGATTTGGGCTTCCCGGTCCACGGCGTCAATCACCGCGAGGAAAGGCTTCTCCTCTTCGGCCACAAGATCCCCGCACCCACGGAGCTCCAGGGGCACGAGGGGCTGGTCAAAATCGTGAGCCCCGCCGAGCGCTTCATCGCCCTGGGCCGGCTCGAGGGGAGGCAGATCCAACCCTCCCTCGTGTTTCCACCGAGCTGAGGCTCGGGCTATTCTCGACACCGCCAAACGAAAGGGGCCCCGAGGGGCCCCGTTTCCGTTTCGAGATGGAGTGAAGGTCTACAGGGATTTGTCGACGACGAAGCTCCGGGTCACCACGAGGCCGCCCGTCTTGCCCACGACGCGCCAGTAGAAGGTCACCTGGGTGGTTGGAGTGGCGGCCGCGGCCAGGGTGACCTTCGTCCAGAGTCGCGACTTGGGCTGCCAGGAAGTGCCCTTGTGGAATTTCTGGGTGGGCGTGGCGCTGCTGATCAGGATGGAGGCGAAGTTGGGGTCCTGGGAGACAGCCACCTGGTACTTGTTGTCCACCCCGTTCGAGAGCCAGCTGAAGATCGGCGGACCCGAGCCCAGCGGATAGACGGGCGGAGGATTCTGGAAGGTGACGTTGGCCGTGGCCACGGCCTCGTTCCCGCCGGAATCCATGGCCACCACCTTGAATTCGTACGCGCCGTCCTGAAACATGGCCGAATCGGCGCCCCAGCTCAGGTAGCCCGAGGAGCTGTCCTGGACGTCGGTGCCGTTCAGGTAGAGGCTCATCCCCGTCACTTTGTAATCGTCCTGGGCGTCGGCCTCAGCCACCACGTTCCCCACGATGACCGAATTGTCCACGGGGGACGTGAGTTCGAGGAAGGGAGCGTCGTCCCGCCGCTGGAGGTGATACGGCGTTCCCGCCCACTGCCCCCACGGACCCGGGGCGGACCCTTCGGGCACCAAGTAGGCCATGAGGATGGTGGCCGAGGGTCCCGTACGGATGACCAGATAGCCCTTCCCCCTCCAGCCGATCAGGTTGACGTTGAGGCCC
>JAJYCJ010000023.1:5707-36465 GCA_021778515.1 Acidobacteriota bacterium | reverse complement strand
CGGAGGGAAGGCCCGGCCCCTCACCCACGACGTGCCTCCCGACATGGACCCCGCCTGGTCGCCCGAGGGCACGACCCTCTATTTCGACTCTCTTCGCGAGGGAACGTGGGCCATTTGGAAAGTCCCGGCCGGGGGGGGGAACCCCGAGCGGGTGACCCTGGGCACGGGCGGAGAGCGGCATCCCAGCCTCTCCAGGGACGGGCGCCGCCTCGCCTACGAAACCCATACGGACCACTGCTCCATCGTCCTGCTGGACCGCCGGTCAGGACTGCGAACCGACGTGCCCGTGGGCCGCATGGCGTACACTCCGGCGCTCTCTCCCGACGAAAAGTCGCTTCTCTTCAGCTCGAACCGGGAGGGAAGCTTCGACCTCTGGCGGATCGCCCTGCACGAAGGGAAGACGGCGGGCGAGCCCGAGCGAATGACGGAACAGGCCGGCTATTGCTCCAATCCCGTCTATTCACCGGACGGCCGATGGATCGCCTACCAACGCCTCCTCGAACGGGAGGGCGGCAAGGGGAGTCAGCGGGACGTCTGGGTCATGCCGGCTTCGGGCGGCGCCTCCACCGACTTCACGGACGCCCCCTCCATGGAGGGCCTTCCTCGATGGGCGCCCGACGGATCGGAGATCGCGTTTCTCTCCGATCGAGGAGGCTCCATCCAGGTCTGGTCGGCTCCGTTTCGGGATGGACGGAGGACGGGCGAGCCCCGCCAGATCACGCACGCTGCGGGGGATGTGGGGAGCTTCGCCTGGTCCCCAGACGGGAAACGCCTGGCCTGCACCATGGAAGACGGGCAGGGCCAGGATCTCTGGATGTGCGCCGCCGCCGGGGAGGCTCCAATCAAGCGCATCACGACGGGCGCGGGGATCACGTGGTTCTGGTGGGACAAGACCAGCGGCGACCTTCTGGCGGTGGGGCGCTGGGGCGGCGATGGCCTTTCGCTCCGGGTGGTCCATCCCAATAGCGGCGAAATCGCCGACGCGCGATTCAGAGAGCCGCAGGACCCGCAGCGGGAGCTGGTGCAGGTGACCACATCGGAGCGGGGAAACCTCATCGCCTTCCTCGAGGAAGCCCCCGAGGGAGACGTATGGGTGCTCTTGGCGGACAAGGGCTCCTTCTGACTTGCCCTGGGACCAAGGCCAGAGGGGGAAGACGATCACTCTTTTCTGGGAGGTGCGGACATGGGCAGACCCTTATCAGGACACATTTCCATGAGAGGCATTTGGCACACCTACCGCGAACTCGATGTGCTCCTCCGATATCTGGACGAATGGTTCCTGGTGAAAGCCGCGCAGGCTGATGTGGAGGCCCTGGGAAGGGCGCAAGAGGCCCGGCGGGAACTTCAGGCCATCATCCGCCATCACGCCGGCGAGGATGAGATCGAGTACGGCCGAAAGTTCAATGGCCTCGTGACGGCTCTGGACAACGCGCTGCAAGCGTTGGATTCGGCGGCCGCCACGCACCCGCCGTCCGCTGGCGAAGAACACTCGCACAATCCTCCCGGCGCGCAGAGAGGCGGAGCGGTATCCACTGCGGTAGCCAGCCACGGCTTTTACTACTTGAACTGCTAGTGCGCTGTCGCCGCTCCCCCGCGGGCCGTTCCAGGGGTGCATCGGGGCCGGAAGCGCCGGGCTTTCGGGCGGACGCTTCCACCGCGGATGCCGCTCCGGAGGGCCTGACCCTGCTGATCTCCGGGCGCTGCAACCTGGCGTGCTCCTACTGCTATCAGGACCGGAGATCGGGGCCTGGCCGCATGCCATGGCCCATCGCCCGTGCCGCCCTGAACTTCATCCTCGAGCGGGGGCGCCCTCCGCTGACCATCGCCTTCAGCGGCGGGGAGCCGCTCCTCGCGAAGGAGCTCCTCATCCGGTGCGTCGAGTTCGTGGAGCGCAGTGCTCCCAGGAACGACGCGGTGCACTTCGTCCTCACCACGAACGGGACGCTCCTTACGCCGGAGCTGCTGGCCTTTCTGGCCACCCGGAACCTCTCTCTGCAGCTGAGTTTCGACGGCGTGGAAGGGGCCCAGGGACTCCGGGGGGCGGGCACCTTCACCGTGCTCGACGGACTTCTGGACAGGATCCGGCGCGATCACCCCCTCTTTTTCCGCGAGCGTCTGCGAGTCCATGCCACCGTGTTGCGCTCCACCATTCGCCTCCTCGCCCGATCGGCCCGCTACTTCCTTCGGAAGGAGGTCCCCGAAGTGCGCTTCTTCCCGGCCACGGGACTGACCGGGGCGGGAGGAGCGGAGGAGTACGCGCTTCTCCGGAGAGAGACCGAACGGGTGGCCGAGGCGAGCCTTCATCATTACGAGAGGACGGGCCAGGTCCCGGTGCTTTTTCTCCGAAGGCCTGAGGGGCCGAGAGCGCCAGAGCGGGCCGATGGGCTGATCTGCGGCGCTGGCTGGGGAAAGGGATTGTGCGTGGACGCGGGCGGCCTCGCCTGGAGCTGTCCGCTCTTCGCGGGCAGCTTGCAGTCCCTTTCCCCCCTGGCTGCGGAGGCATCCAGACTCCTGCAGTTGGGTGACGTACGCTCCGCCGCCCTGGCGGAACGGATCGCCAGCCTCGATCGGCGCTCGATGTCCCTGAGGCTCCTGCGGGGCCGCGGGGAGAAATATTCCTTCCTGGGCCCCTGCCGGGAGTGCGAATTCTTAGACGAGTGCACGCTCTGCCCGGCGGCGGTCAGCCACTCGCCCGGCAACGAAGATCCGGACCGGGTGCCGGATTTCGCCTGCGCCTTCGCGCGCGCCACGGGCGAAGCTCGGCGGTTTTTTCAAACCCGAATCGGCGGTGCGCAGACCCGGCCCGAAACGAGTGAAGTATTAACGAGCCTGAGGTCGCGCCTCGCGAATTTCCTCCCGCCCTGACCCATCCTTCCCCCTCACCTCCCGTAGGTCAGGGGATTCTCCTCCTTCTCCCACCGGTAGGACCAGGCCTCCGGTTCTCCCTTCAAGTACTTGTCGAACCACTCCTGCATCATGTCCTCGCTGGCCATCCGGTTGCTCGGTTTGCCGTTGATGCCGTGGTCCTCCCCGGCGAACCGGACGTACTCGCAGGGGCGCCCCAGAATCCTCAGGGCCGTGAAGATCTGGTCCGATTCCTCGTGGGGGACATTCACGTCCGAGTCGCCGTGCAGGAGGAGCAGCGGCGTGTGGATCTTGTCCGCGCTGTAGATCGGCGAGCGGTCCACGAAGATGTCGCGCCGGTTCCAGGGATAGCTCATGGCGAGGGCCGTATCGCCGTAGCTGAAGCCCCACCAGCCGGCGCCCCAGTAGGAGGTGATGTCGCTGATGCCGAAGAAGTCCACGGCGGCGGCGAAGAGGCCGCTGTGGCTCACGAGGTAGAGGGTCATGAAGCCGCCGTAGGAGCCGCCGTAGCAGCCCACCCGCCTTGGGTCCACGAAGGGTTTGGCGGCCAGCACGGCTCTCGTCCCCTCGAGGATGTCCTCGCCGGCCTTCTGCCCCCAGTCGTTCACGTGGTCGTCCGCGAAGGGGAGCCCGTACCCCACCGAGCCGCGGGGAGTCACGAGATAGACCACGTAGCCCTGACCCGAGAGCCGGAAGAACTCGGGGCGGAAGCAATCTGCGTAAGGTTCCACTCCGCCGTAATAGGCGACGATCATGGGGTAGCGCCCGGCGGGGTCCAGGTGCGGAGGCAGAAAGAGCCAGCCGGGAATGCGAACCCCGGCCTGATCGGTGAAGTCGAAGCGCTCGGGCTGGGTGAGCTGCACGCGGGCGAAGGTCTGGGCGCCTGGCTCCCAGATGTCGCGCACCTTGCCCGTCGCGACCTCGTAGTAGCGGACCGTCCAGAAGGTGCCGAATGAGGAGCCCACGTAGCCGAGGCCGGCCCCCGAGGAGGCCATGTCGGGGCTGCCCAGGCAGGAGTCGGGTAGGTCGGCGGGCGTGAAGGTCTTGCCCTCCGGGTCGGTCCGGTAGAGTCGGATTCGGTCCCCCTCCGTGGCGATGAAATAGATCTGCCCATCCTTGGGGCTCCACCAGACGTTTCGCCGCCCTGGCAGAACCCCGATGGCCTGTGAAGAGGCCGCCGGGGCGAAGTGGTCCGTGAGGCAATTCACTCGGCCCGTGGCCAGATCTACGGTGTAGAGCATCAGGTTGTAGGCCAGCTCCTCGCGGGGCTTGTTGCCCCCCGGCGGCATGTCGGCGGGGGGCGCGATGAGGGCGAGGCGCTTGCCGTCCGGCGAAAAGGCGACCTCGCTTATGTCCGGCCAGCGCTGCCAGGCCATCACCTTCCGGGAGGCACCGCTCGCGGTGTCGTAGCTCCAGATCTCCGTGGTCAGGTAGGGGCGCTGCTCGGTGAAGACGATGCGCAGCAGGGCCAGGGTGCGCCCGTCCGGGCTCAAGGCCATGCTCTGGACGTTGGACGGCCCCGCCGTGAGCTGGTGGAGGCTGCGGTCCTTGAGCGAGAGCTCGAAGGCCTGGGGACGGTCCTTCCAGTCGCTCCAGCGCTGGACCATCTCCGTGAACCGCAGGTAGTCGGGGACCTTCGCCGGCGTGGGGCGGGGAGGGACGGCGAGGAAATAGATGAAATCCCCCTCGGGCGCCCACACCACCTCCTTGACATCCCGCTGTTCCTTGAGCAGCGGCCGGAGCTGTCCCGTCTCCAGGTCGGCGATCCACAGGTTCTCGGTCTCCTTCTCCTCGGCGTCCGGGGCCGTGAAGACGAGCCTGTTGCCGCGGGGCGAAAAATAGGGGGTTCTCGTCCCCTCGGCCACCCGGAAGTTGGCCAGGATCCGGCCATCCACGGTGGACCTCACCTCCAGATAGACGGGCCGGTCGTCCCTCTTGAGGTCGTCGTTTCTGACTACGAGTGCCATTCGCGAGCCGTCGCCCGAGACGGCGACATCGGAGACGAAGGGCGAGTCCACGACGTCGCTCTGCTGGAGCGGGTGCCGCCAATCGGTCGTGGCGGCGGGAAAGGGGAGCGGCGACTCCCGGGGCAGGGTCAGTGCCGCCTTGATCGGGGCCGGCGCCCCGCCATCGAGAAGGGCTACGAGAAGCAGCCGGTGCAGGCCCGTGGGCAGGATCAGATCAACGGTCACGGGCGTGGCCTGCCGGGCTCCTTCCGGGGCCTTGGCCCTCATCTCCAGTTGGGTCCCGTCCAAGTAGACGGCGAGGGGACCGGACCAGTCCACCGAGAGGCCCACCTTCTCCCAGCGCTGCGTGCGGAGGTAGGTGGAGGCATAGAACAGTGAGGGCGCCTTGACCCCTCCCGGTTCCAGACGGCCATCCTCGGCCCCCTCTTTCTTCCAGGCCGTCTTGCGCCCTGGAGCCCACTCCAGCGCCGACCCCGGCTGGGGCCAAAGCGTCGAAGGGTCGAGCGTTTCCGGCCCCATGAGCCTCTTGATCCCCTCCTCGTCAAGCTTGGGGCCATACACCAGAGGCGGAACGGCCAGCGGCCCGGCTACCATCCATGGCGTGATGAGGCTCTCTTTCTGGGCCGCCTCCTTCGGGGCAGCCTCGAGCACATGACCCGAAAGGAGCAGACAGAGAGATGCCAGGGCCACCTTCTTCGAAAGGGAATGCATGAGCCCTCCTGCTGAAACGTTTCGCCTCGCCCCATGCCGGACAGGCCCGGGCCTGCCGACAGGATTCTCACAGCACAGGATACCCCCCATCCAAAGGGGCCGCTCTTCCCCCGGTGTTCCATGGGGGCGGCCGGCTCCTCTCGGGGAACCGGCGCGGCTCGGTTCCGGGCCCGCCGCCATTTGCCTTGCACCCGCCGTTGGGAGGGGCGATATTTCCAGACATGGGCATACACTCTGAAGCGGGATCTCCGACGGCCCCGCGGGAGGTTTCGATGAATGCGGCACAAATCCTCAAGAAGCACGAACTGTTTCAGGGATTGACCTCTTCCGAGGCCGAGGTCTTGGCGGGGGCCTCCGATCTGCGCTCGTGCGCCAAGGAGCACGTGATTTTCGAACACGACGCCAAGGGGACGCACGTGTTCCTCCTGCTGGAGGGACGGGTCCGCCTCTGGATACCCACGGCCACCGGGGAGTACAGCGTGGTCGCCGGCCAAATCGGCGCGGGCGATCTGTTCGGACTCTCGCCGCTTCTGGGCTCCGCCCGCTACACGACCTCGGCCAAATGCGCCGGACCCTGCGAGGTTCTGGCCATCGAGGCGGGCGAACTCGGAGGCCTCATGAGGGCCAATCCGGTCTTCGGCCGCGGTTTCCTGGATGCCGCGGCTCGGTCCTATTTCGCTCGATACACGGAAAGCCTGCGGCGGCTCCAAAACGTCTTGAATCAGATCGTGTGGCCGGGGTAGGTCCGCGCGCCGGCGGATCGTCCCGGTAAGGCCCCAATCCCGCGATGGAGGAGGGGAATAGCCGTGGAAGGCGCGACAGGTCACGCGCAGTGGGAAAGGGTGTTACACCCACTGAGGGATTGGGGGCCATCGACCCCGGACTGGATCCGGGGGAAGAGGGCACCAAGGGAGAGGTGGGGCCCCATCGGGCTTTGCCCGTGGGGCGGGGCCCCGGAGGACAACGCGACGATTCGTCAGGCTTTGCCTGCGAATCGGAGGAGGAAGCCCATGGCCCTCCCCGTCCAGGAGAAAACGCCTTTCTCCCGTGAACCCACGCGGTAGCCGAAGGCACCCGCGTTTCCATCGCGGAATTTGGGTAAGGCGCTCACAACCTGGATGGTCCCGAACTTGCACTCGGGCATTCCGGGCACGACATTATGGCTGCAACATCGGCGTGCCAGGGGGACCCATGGGCAACGACATCGTGACGCGAAGGCGCTTTCCGAGAATCGAGGCTCAGGACGCCGTCCATCTGCGGAAGATCGGCCCGGAGGCCATGGAGACCTGCGGGAAGACGCGTCAGCTCGGCCTGGGCGGCTGCACCTTTGTCAATCGCGAGCCCATCGGCCGCGGCTCCGCCGTGGATCTCCTGATCTCGATCAAACCGCACAGGGTCATCCAGGCCCTGGGCCGCGTGGTCTACGAAAACCCCATCCAGCAGGACCGCTTCGAGGTCGGGGTGGAGTTCCTCTCCATCTCTCCCTCCGACCGCGCCGTCCTGGAGAGCCTCTTCCAGCCCGAGCCCCGGACGCCCAGGGACGACTGAAGCTGGGCCGAGCGCGCATTCTTTGCCCGCCGGGTCCCGTGGGCACAGTTCTCCAGGTTTCCAGCAGGCCCGTCTGCCACGGGAGAACCCATCATTTTGCGGGGCCTGCCCGCTGGCCCCTCCACCGCCTGCCACGCCGTCCATCGCGGGATTGGGGTTCAGAGGGACTTGCCGACTGGCAAGCCTTCGGATAGAGTTAGGGCGGATTCGGAGGCGGGCGATGTCGGAGGAGTTCAAGAAGCAGCGGCGCTACCCCAGGATCAGGTCCGAGTACCCCGCGCTGGTCAAACGCCTCGACCCGGAGCTGTTCACCGGTCTGGCCACCGCGCGGGTGATGAGCCTGGGCGGGTGCATGGTCGAGCACGAGGGCCCGCTGGGGGATGGCACGCCCGTGGAGCTGCGCTTCAGCGTCGCCGGCAGGATCATTTCCGCCCGGGGCATCGTGGCATCGGAGAGGAAGGCCCAGGGCAACACCTACGAGGTCGGCGTGGAGTTCTTCTCGATCCCCCTCCCCGACCTCGAGCTCTTGCAGCAGATCACGCGCACCGCCGACGAGACCTGATCCCAGACATCACCCCAACCCCTCGGCACCATCCCCCGAGGCACCCTCCTGCCCCCCAAAGGTGTTCCGGTGTCGTGTTCTTCCCCTGACCGCCAACTGGCGCGAGCCGCTTCGCGGGCCTGCAGGAGCCGAAACCGCGGCCTCCTGTTTGCACGGAGGGCGGGACGGGAGCTACAATTTATCGTAATCCGTGGAGAGGGGCTCAAATGAAGGACGCGATCGAGGAGAAGCGGCATTTCCCGCGGCTCACCCGGGATGTGCGGATCACCGTCAAGAAGCTCCTTCCGGGAGGGCAGGAGTGGCCCGCCGCGACGCGTGAGCTGGGCCTTGGAGGCCTCAGCTTCATCCACCCGGTTCCCCTGGGCATGGGCACGCCCCTCGAACTGCAAATCCCCGTCGCCGAAGCGGTAGTGACGGTGCAGGCCCGCGTCGTCTACGAACGCGCGGAAATGGACGGGGTGGAGATCGGAGCCGAATACACGGCTTCGTCCATGGGAGACCTGGAGCTGCTCCAGCGGCTGTTCGGCCCGCACGCCACGGCTTTCCCCTGAGCCAATTTCCTGGACTGCGAAGGGAAGGCTGGCGGGCGAAGGAAGGAGGGGGACATGCCCATCATTACCATTTCGAGAGGATCCCACAGCTTGGGTCACGCGCTGGCCCAACAGGTGGCCGCCGAGCTGGGTTATCCATCCGTGGACCGCGAGGTAGTCCAGGAGGCGGCCGAGAGACTCGGCATCCCCCAGGAGGTGGTTCGCAAGAGGGTCGATTCCGCCCCCAGCCTATGGGAGAGGCTGACCTCCGAACGCAAGATGTACGGAGCGGCCATGCAGTCGATCCTCGCCGACCACGCCGTGCAGGGCGACTTTGTCTTCAACGGATACGCAGGGCATCTGCTCTTCAGGGGGCTCCATCCCATTCTCAAGGTCCGGATCGTGGCACCCATGGAGGTTCGAATCCCGCTTGCCATGAAGGCGCAGGGTCTGGACAGGGAAGCGGCCGCGGCCTACATCGCCAGAATGGATGACGACCGGGCCCGATGGACCCGATTTGTCTACGGCGTGGACTGGCGGGACCCCTCGCTCTACGACGTCGTGTTGAACGTGGGCCTGGTCTCGGCCGACTCCGCCGCGGCGGCGATCGTCGCCCTCGCCCGCCGCCCCGAATTCTCGGGGCCGGAGCCCTCCCCCCGGGCCCGCGAGAACTTCGCCCTCCAGTCCCGGGTCCGGCTGGCCCTGGCCCTCAACCCCGCGAGCCGGTCGCTGGATGTGAGTATCCATGCGGAGGGAGGCGCAGTGACCATCGGCGGCGATGCCCCCGAAATCTCCATGATGCCCGAGATCGCCGGGTCCTTCGAACGGGAGGTCCGCGCCATCGCGCTCGCCGTACCGGGGGTTCGGGAGGTGCAGCTCCGCTTCCGGCCGAGCCCCATGCCCGCCCTCTACTGACACTTTTCTCGCGCGACCAGGCGCGATCTTCTCCCAGGCGGCGACAGTCCCTGTCTAACACGCGGATCGTTTCGCACCAAGGGGGGGAAGGGCGATGGTCTTCGGCTGGCCCCGAAAGAGGCGACGCTCCCGGCTGGTGGCCGCGCCGTTCCCGGCGGCATGGGAGTCGTTTCTCGATCGGCGCTGCTCCCTGTGGGGAACCCTCCCCGAAGCCGAGCGTTCCAGGCTGCGCGATGATCTCCGCATTCTCATGGCGGAGGTGAGCTGGGAGCCATGCGGCGGCCTGGAGCTCACCGAGGAAATGCGAGTGCTGGTCGCCGCCCAGGCCTGCCTGCTCACGCTGGGTCACCGAGTGGATGATCTCCTGGCCGTGAAGACCATTCTCCTCTACCCATCGGGTTACCGGGCGCCGGACGAGACGATGGACGAAGCGGGGATCGTGACCGAGGAGATGGACGACCGGGAGGGCGAGGCCTGGGACGTAGGCACAGTGGTGCTCTCCTGGGAAGATGTCCAAAACGACGCCCGGCGGTTGGACGGCCGGAACCTGGTCCTCCACGAGTTCGCCCACCAGATCGACCTCCTGCACAGGCTGGAATTCCGGGATCCCCCAGCTCGGGGTGGGGCCGCCTTTCGTCGGTGGAACGCGATCATGCACCGGGAATTCGCCGCGCTTTCCTCTCGGCGTCGGGACCGGGTGTTGGACGCATACGGGGCGGAGGACGAGGCGGAGTTCTTCGCGGTGGCCACGGAGTCCTTCTTCGAACGTCCCTCGGACCTGCTCAGGGTTCACCCGGAGCTGTACGAGGCGCTGAGCGCCTACTACCGGCAGGACCCGGCCGGACGCAGGTAAATTCCGGCGGCCCTTCCGGACCGTGATAGAATCGGCATTCTACGGAGGCAGGCGGGGGAAGTGGCGGGCGGGAGAGAAACCGGGGGCAGACACTTTGCGCACGAGCGCGGACAGCGCTCCGCCGCTCCGGGGGGCGGCCAGGGCAACGGCGGGTGGAGGCATCTGACCTTCCTATCGCTGGCGGCCCTGGGCATCGTATTCGGCGACATCGGCACCAGCCCGCTTTACGCTCTGCGGGTCTGCTTCGGCCCCGACTACGCCGTGGAGACCACCCCCCAGAACGTGTTGGGGACTCTCTCGCTCATCTTCTGGGCCCTCGTCCTGATCATCTCGGTCAAATACCTGGTCTTCATCCTGAGAGCCGACAACAACGGGGAGGGAGGGATATTGGCCCTCATGGCCCTGGCCAGGCCCGCTCAGACGGGAAGCGCGCGCCGCCGCGGCATGATCCTGGTGACCCTGGGCCTCTTCGGGGCGGCGCTCCTGTACGGGGACGGCATCATCACCCCTGCCATCTCCGTGCTCTCTGCCGTGGAGGGGCTGGAGGTCACGCACCTGCACTTCACGCCCTTTGTCATACCCATCACCGTCGCCCTCCTCGTGGGCCTCTTTCTGCTCCAGCGGCGAGGCACCACCGGCGTGGGCGTCCTCTTCGGACCTGTCATGCTGATCTGGTTCATCACCATCGCCCTCCTGGGGATTCGGGGCGTGTGGCTGGAACCGTCCGTCCTGGCGGCCGTGAACCCCTACCACGCCCTGAGTTTCTTCGTGGACAACCGCGTGCACGGGTTCCTCATGCTGGGAGCCGTTTTTCTCGCCGTGACCGGCGGGGAGGCCCTCTACGCCGACATGGGGCACTTCGGGAGGGGACCCATCCGCTTCACCTGGTTCTCGCTCGTGCTGCCCTCGCTCCTCCTCAACTACTTCGGGCAGGGGGCCCTGCTCATCCGAGACCCCTCGGCGGAGCGCAATCCCTTCTTCCTCCTCGCGCCGGCATGGGCTGCCCTTCCCCTGGTGTTCCTGGCCACCGTCGCCACCATCATCGCCTCGCAGGCGGTCATCTCCGGCTCCTTCTCCCTGACCCGCCAAGCGGTGCAGTTGGGATTCAGCCCACGGCTGCTCATCCGCCACACCTCCTCCGAGGAGATCGGCCAGATCTACGTCCCCGCCATCAACTGGGCCCTCATGCTCGCCACCATCGCGCTGGTCCTGGGCTTCCGCAGTTCCGAGCACCTGGCGGCGGCGTACGGCGTGGCGGTGACCACGACCATGGTCATCACCACCCTGCTCTTCTACGTGCTGGCCCACGAACAGTGGGGATGGAGGCAGTGGATCGCCGGACCCGCCGCGGCGGGGTTCCTCGTGGTGGACCTCTCCTTCTTCGGGGCGAACATCATCAAGGTCGAGCACGGCGGCTGGTTCCCCCTGCTGGTGGCCGCGGTCGTCTACACGGTTATGGCCACCTGGAAGCGGGGCAGGAGCATCCTGGCCCGGCGCCTCCTCGAGGAAAGCCTGCCCATGGAGTTGTTCCTGGAGGACTTGAAGCGGAGGCCGCCCCTCCGGGTGCCCGGCACGGCCGTGTTCATGACGGGCAGCCCCGAAGGGGTTCCCCCGGCCCTGCTCCACAACCTCAAGCACAACCAGGTTCTCCACGAGAGGGTGGCGCTGGTGACGGTGGTCACGGAGGAGATTCCCCACGTCGCCCCGAAACAGCGGTTGACGGTCACCGACCTGGGGTGCGGAATCTATCGGCTGGTGGCCCGCTACGGCTTCATGGAGACGCCCAACATCCCCAAGCTGCTGGCCGCCGCTCAGGCGCGGGGGCTCCAGTTCGAGATGATGAAGACCACCTTCTTCCTGGGGCGCGAAACGCTCGTGCCCACGGGGCGGCCGGGTATGGCCGTCTGGCGCGAACACCTCTTCGCCTTCATGTCGCGCAACGCCCAGCGGGCCACCACCTATTTCGATATTCCGGTGAATCGGGTGGTCGAAATGGGAGCCCAGATAGAGCTCTGATTCAGCCCATCTCCTCCGGCTCTCCCAGGCAGGCGGCCACGACGCTGGCGAGCGGCGCGCTCGTCTCGGGGATATCCTCCCTCCGAAGCCCTGCCGCGGCGAGAACGGCTCCAGCGTACTCGCGGACCAGGGCATCCGAGGAGGGGTGGGTCAGGGCCACGGCGAGCAGCTCGGCCGCCGCCGGCCCTTCGCCTCCAGCCGCCTTGAGCCAGGCGAATCCCACCACGGCTCGCAATTGCGGCTGGGCCTCTTGGCTGGCGCGCGCCAGCCGCAACGCCTCCCGCAGCAAGTCTTCGGCCTCCACGTATGCGCCCCTCTCCACCCGCACAAAACCAAGGTTGAGAAGCGCCTGGAGACCCTCGCCGTGCAGGCCCGTGGCCCGGGCCAGCGCGAGCGCCTCCTCGAAGAGCGCGGCGGCGCCATCCACGTCGCCCTGGTGCCTGAGCACCTCGCCCAACCCGTTCAGGGCCTCGGCCAGGCGGTCCCGGCTGCCCAGTTCGATAGAGACGGCCCGGCACTCCTCCAGGCGCCGCCGGGCCTCCTGGAAATCACCGGAGGAGTGGGAGAGCGAACCCAGGCGGCTCAGGACGGCCAGCTCCTGGGCCTGGTCGCCCGCCTCCCGAGCCAGCATGAGGCTCGCCTCCAGGTGTCCCAAGGCATCCCCGTAATCGCCCCGCCTCCAGGCCACTTCGCCGAGGCCGAGAAGGGCCTGCCCCTGGGAGGCTCTGTCCTCCACCTCGGCGGCCTCCAGGCTTTGCTCGAAACGGCGCCGGGCGCTTTCCACCTCGCCCAGGCTGAGGGCCACTTGCGCAAGACCGAAGAGGGCCCTGGCCTGCAGCGGCCGGTTGACCGCCGACTCCGAACGGGCCAACGCCTCCTCAAAGTGGAGGCGGGCTTCGGCGTGCCCGCCCAGATGCCAGAGCGCCTCTCCAAGCCGCAGCTCCAGCCGCGCCCTCAGGGGCGCCCCTTCGGGCCCCTCGGGTAACAGCTCCAGGGCGCGCTTCCAGAGACCAGCGGCGTCCCCGTACGCGCTCACGCGAACCGCCTGGTCCCCCGCCAGCGCGTAGCACCGGCTTGCCTCCCCGGGGACGCCCGCCAGGTCGAAGTGCTCGGCGGCCACCGAGGCGAACTCCGCAAACCGCGCCCCCGCCGCGGTTTCCAGCCACCGCGCCACGCCCGCGTGATAACCGCGCTTCTGTCGGCTCGGGATGGAGCCGGCCACCACGTCCCGGAACATGTTGCTCGCGAAAAGGAACTCGCGCGTGCCCTCGAAGACCGAGGTCTCCCGCTCGTGAATCAGCCCCTTGGAAGCCACGGCCCTCAGGGCGGTGATCGCATCGGCCGTGATCCCGTCCGCCTCTTCGAGGGCCTGCACGGCCCCCTCCCAGAAGTGCCGCCCCACGACCGAGGCCCTTTGCAGAACGATCCTCTCATCGGGCTGGAGCATGTCCAGCCTCACCTGCATGAGCCCCGTGAGGGTCGCGGGGACATCGAGCCCCCTCAAGCGGGAGAGGTCGATCCGCCATCGCTGCTCGCCCTTGAGAACCACCTCCTCCTCCAAAAGCACCTTCAGCAGCTCTTCGACGTAGTAGGGGTTCCCCTCCGCGCGATCCACCACCAGTTTGCGAAGTTCGGAGGGCACCTCTTCGACCTTCTGGAGGATCTCGTCCACGAGGGCCCCGCACTCCTGCCTCGTGAGCGGCGCCAGATCGATGCGCTGGCGGCCAGGCCAGGCCTCGTCCCATGCGGGACGGCGTTCGAGGAGTTCCGGCCTCGCCAGGGCCACGAGGAGCAGGGGCAGGTCCGCGTTCCTGGCCAGCAGATCGTTCAGCACGTCCAGAGAGGGTTCGTCCGCCCAGTGGAGGTCGGCCAGCTCCATCAGGACGGGATGGCGGTTGCAGGCGTGGCGCAGGAGGCTCCCGATGGTCCGGGTCACGCGCTCCCGGAACTGGCGCCCCTCCGAGCGGGTGGACGGCCCGCGGGAGGGCTCCTGTGCGGCGGCCCCCATCAGCTCTGACAGGAAGCGGACGGTCTCGCCGACGGCTTCGGGCCCGGCGCTAGCCATCAGGTCCTCTACGCCCCGCTCCAGTTTTGCGCACACCTCCGCGGGACCGTCCGGGGCCTGGACGTCGAACCGCACGGCCAGGAGCATCCTCAAGAGGCTGTAGGGACGCTGGGCCATCTCGCGGGTGGCCCGGGTGCGGAACAGCCAGACCTCCCTGGGTTCCAGCTCCACCCACTGGGTGAACTCGTAGAGAAGGCGTGATTTGCCCATCCCCGGCGCCCCCAAGACGGTGACGGCCCTGACCCCCTGCCCCGCCGTGGCCTCCTGAAAGGCATGGCGAAGGATGGCCAGCTCGTCGGTCCGCCCGACCATGCGGGTCTCCACCCCTTCGATGCCGCGCGAGGCAAGTCGGAAGGGCTTGGGCTTGATCTGCTGGACGAGGTAGGTCCTGAGGGAGTCCCTTCTCTCCCTCAGCCGGATGGAGTCGAAGGGTGCCACCTCCACAACCCCGCGGACGTGGCGATAGGCGTCGTGCCCCAGAACGATGCCGCCCGGGGGAGCGGTCCTCTCCAGCCTGCGCACCAGGCTGATGGCCGTCCCCGTGGCCGCGTAACACCCGGGGAGTTCTCTCGGCGTGAGGAGCACGGGGCCCGTGGTCACGGCGGCCTGCATGGGCACCGCGCCCTCGCCCCAGGCCTGATCCCGGGTCGCATCCCGGATGGCGAGGGCAGCAGCCACGGCCCTTTCGGGATCGTCCTCCCGCGAGATGACAGCCCCCCACAGTGCCAGCATGGAATCGTGGGTGCGGGCCTCCACCGAGCCCCCCCACTCCGCGACGACCCCCTCCAGGCGAGTCCAGAAGGCCTCCAGCCGGTCCTTCGCCCCCTGCGGATCCTCGGCCACGAACCATTCGGCCAGTTCCGCAACGTTGACGAAGAGGGCGGTGACCTGTTTGGTTTGCTCGCTGGGCGTGATCCCGGAATCGGGGCGCGATCCGCTCGACCGTCCGGACCTGGGCCGCTCCAGGCCGCGGCGCGCCACGTCGTCCCGCTCTTCCCGCTCCCTGAGCAGCGTGTCGATGGATTCGAGGGCGGGGGTCGCGAGGCGCAGGGGCCCGCCGGCCGAATCCGCTCCGAGCGCCTCCGTGGCGCCCCTCGCGAACTCGCCCGCCGAAGGAGTCCTGTCCTTCGGATCTTTGGCCATGGCAGCGGCCAGGACCTGGTCCACGGCCGCAGGAAGGCCGGGGTCGAGGTCCGTGGCCCTCGGAATGGGCTCGTTCACGTGCGCCATGGCCACGCTGACGGGCGTGTCTCCCTTGTAGGGGAGCTCTCCCGTCAGCAGCTCGAAGAGGACGACGCCCAATGAGTAGATGTCCGCCCGCTGGTCCAGGTCGCCCGCTCCTACGGCCTGTTCGGGGGCCATGTAACCCGGGGTCCCCAGGACGGTTCCGGGAAGCGTCAGCCCGGCGGCCCCAGGCGGCCGCGCCAGCCTCGCCAGCCCGAAGTCCCCGAGGAAGGCGTTGCCCTCCTCGTCCACCATGATGTTGGAGGGCTTGATGTCCCGATGGACCACTCCCTGCCGGTGCGCGTAGTCCAGCGCCGAGGCCACCTGCGCGATCACCTGCGCCGCCCCTTGCGGCGGGAGGCGTCCGCGGCTCAGGAGTTGTTTGAGGGTGCCGGTCCGCACATACCTCATGACGATGTACGGCGGCTCGTGCTCCCCGTCGAAATCGTAGACGGGCAGGAGGTGGGGGTGCTCCAGCCGGGCCACCAGGCGGGCCTCGCGCTGGAACCGGGCCATGACCTCGGGGTCCCCCGCAAAACCGTGCTGGAGCACCTTGATGGCGACGAGGCGGTCGGTGGGAGGGTGGTAGGCCCGATAGACCGTGGCCATGCCCCCCCTTCCGATCTCTTCGAGCAAGTCGTAGACACCGAGCTTGTGGGCCGCCATGGGTCTGCCGCTCCCTCGTTTTTCCGGAGTGTAGCACACCGTCTTTACGGAAGGGCGACCATGGAATGCGGGGGCCATGAGGCAACGATGCGGCCCCCGGGCAGAGGCTCCCCCCCGTTACTGCGGCGCAAGCCCCCTGGCGCCGGGCCGAGGACTAGGGATCGGGCAGGAGCCGGTCCCGGTATATGCCGGGATCTGATCCAGGGATTTCGGTGGCACCCGCCACCCGCTCGTAGAACGCCGCCGAGTCGGCGCCTCCTACGATGGCGTAGGCGTAGCCAAGGGCCTTCATGGCCTGAAGGGAGGCCAGGAGGAGGGCCGCGCCGATGCCTGCCCCGCGATGAACTTTGAGCACCCCCGTGGGACCGAAGAAGTTCCGGCACGTGGCCTCGTAGCAGGCGAAGCCCAGGATGGCCCCCTCCCGGGTGGCCAGGAAACAGGAAACGGGATGGTTGGCAAAGGAGACCTCCGCCTCGCTCGCCCAGCCCTCCCCGAAGGCACTCGCCACGAAGGCCGAGACCATGTGCTTCTCGTAAGGCATGGCCCTGCGGATGGTGATCTTCAGCCCGCCCAGGGCCGCTCGGGCCCCTTCCGCATCGGGCAGCTCGTAGAGCTTGACGAGAAGGTCCGGCATGCGATTCCTCCATCAATCCTTCGCCATCGTAGCATACCGGCGGGAGGGTCTCGGCGGGGCCCGACCACTGGCCATCTCAGGGGGCGTGAGGCCGGGGAAACCGGCCAAGCTTGCATTTGCCTCCGCACTGAGGTATATTGTTGACGCACCCTTCGGCAAGTAGTTTGTTGGAGAGTGGTCCGCAACGGACAAGGTAGTGTAGGAGTACAGTGTGGTAAACGGCATCGTAAAATGGTTTGACGAGAAGAAGGGCTACGGCTTCATCACGGTCGAGGGCGGCAAGGACGCCTTCGTCCATCACACCGCCATCGAAGGCACCGGCTTCAAGACCCTCCAGGAGGGCCAGAAGGTCACGCTGGAGGTCACCCAGGGCCCCAAGGGTCCCCAGGCTGAGCAGGTGCGCGTCGTTCGCGACTGAACGATCCTTCCAGTCATCCAAACGAAAGGGGCCTTCGGGCCCCTTTTCTTTTGACTGCCGAGTTGCCTGCATGGGACTCCCCCAGTCCTCTGCCAGCCCCCCCCTTCCCTAACTTTCCTTCCCCTCACAGCAGCGGCCCGACCATGCGGGCAATGCCCTCGATGGTGTCCCGAAACGGACCGACTTCTCCCACCCCTTCCCTGCACCCCGCCGCCAGACGCCGGATCCACTCCTCCGTCGCAGCTACCGAGGCGGCATCGTAGGAAAACACCGCGCACTCGTAATTCAGGAAGAAGCTCCGCATGTCCAGGTTGGCGGAGCCGATGACCGCCAGGTCGTCATCCATGAGCGCCGCCTTCGCGTGGACCATGCCTCCCGTGTAGAGAAGGATTCGTCCCCCCGCCGCCTGGATCTCACGGAGGTAGGTTCCTCGCGCCAGGTCGGCCATGCGGTGGTTGGAACGGGCCGGAAGCAGAAGCCGCAGGTCGATGCCCCTGTGGGCGGCCACCAGGAAGGCGGTGGCCATGGTCTCGTCCGGCACGAAATAGGGCGTCACGCACCAGAACCGCCTGCGCGCGCTGAAGAGCGCGCTGAGGAGGGCATCGTAGAGCGGGTCTCCCGCCACATCGGGTCCCGAGGGAACCACCTGCACCACGCCTGTGCCGGCTGGAGCTACGGCTGTATCAAGGCGGGGGGGGACGGGCTCCCCCGCCGCGAAGTGCCAGTCCGACCGGAAGATCTCCGCGTAGTGAGCCACCGCGGGCCCCTCTAGAAAAAAGGCCAGGTCCCTCCAGCGGTCGGGTCTCGGAACCGGACCGATATACTCGGAGGCGACGTTGGTGCCTCCTGCAATCACTCGGCGATCATCGAAGATCACCAGCTTGCGGTGGTTCCGAAGGTTGCTCCTGCCCCGGAAGGGGCGGTGGATGACGGGCGTGAAGAACTCCACCCGGCCACCCGCCCGCCTGAGCGCCCGGAAAAACCGCCGCCTCGTGCCCCAACTGCCCACGCCGTCCACCAGGACGCGGACCTTGATCCCCTGTGCCGCCCGGCGCGCCAGCGCTTCGAGCACGGCGCGCCCCACCTCGTCGTTGGCGAAAATGAAGGTCAGGACGTCGATGCTCTCGCGCGCGCCGGCGATGTTTTCCATGAGGCAGGCGTAGGTCTCCTCCCCGGTCCCGCAGAGCCTGAGCCCGTTGCCGGCCGTGGCTCCCGGCACGCCGAAGCTCCTCAGGAGGCGGTCCGGCGCGGTAGCTTCCTCCTCGGGAATCGTGCCCCTCGCCGGAAGGTCGAGCTTCTGCCTGTCCGCCGCGGCCCGCCGGGTCTTGCGTCCTCCGAACATGAGGTAGAGCGGAACGCCCAGGTAGGGGAAGAGGACGATCACCAGCAGCCACAATGTGGTGGCCGCGGCGGAGCGCCTCTGGCGCACCACGTGCCCCAGCCCAAACACGGCCAGGGCAAATCCGATCACCACGAACAGGTGGTCCAGGAGCAACTGCAGCACGGTTCCCCCAGTCATGCCGCGGTCATAGGGCCTTCATCGCGCGTCGCGAGCTCGACGCGCCCGGGCCGGGCGGAGGCGCCGTGGTGGCTCCCGCCGCGCACCCCCCCGACCGAGGTTCAGCGCGCGGGCCGCGGCGACGGACTGAGGCGCGGCCTCCCGCCGGAGGGGAGCGGATGCGCGGTCAGACGCCGTCTGATGGCCACCGCCGAGGCTCCGGGATCGTCCCGGTCGTCCGCATCCTCCTGGGGGATCACACTCCCCAGGACGGCCACGAACTTCCCGTCACGGACGATGCCTTGAAGAACGACCTCGTCGCCCACGTCCACCGTGGGGCCGCCATCTCCTCCGGGGTCGCCACCTTCGGGAGAAGCGGACCCGCTTGTCACCCCCTCCCCGAAATCGGCGTCCTTGACCTCGACCTTGTACCGTCCATCGAGGGTCAGGGCCGTCACATAGCCGCGCCGGCCCGTCCGGAAATCGGTCACCGTTCCCCTGAGGGTGAAGCCTCGCCCCAACAGGACGAGGAGCGCCCTCGGCGAGCCCTTCCTGTCCTGTGCGAGCACCGTCACTTCCTCATTCTTGCGCAGGTCCCTGGAGCGCAGGTCCACGACCCGGCCCCGACCGTCCAGCCCCTTCAGCAGGGTGTCGCCCGTCAGCTCGATGGCCTGCTCCTGCACCGTGATCCGCGTGGAAGTCAACGCCTCGATCGGGCCCGAGAGCATGAGCCGCGCGAAGGATTCCGGGCCGGCCTGCTGTCCCGGGGAATGAAGGCCCCACAGGGCCAGAAGAACCGCCAACGCGCTCCCCCAAAGGCGTCCCACCTTCACGGCCGCCACCGTCTCGTCGTTCGGCTTCCCATCGCTCCCAGACCCTCCAATCGCGCGTTCTGCTATCCTAGGAATCCTACCCCGCGGCAACCCACCCGTCAAAAGGGGCTCGCGGGCAGAGGGAGGCGCCATGAGCAAGAAACTGGTCGGAGCCCACGTGAGCGCCGCCGGCGGGGTCCAGAACGCTCCGCTGAGGGCGAAGGAGATAGGAGCCAGGGCCTTCGGGCTCTTCGTCAAGAACCAGCGCCAGTGGTCCGCGCACCCCCTGGCCGAGGCGGAAATCTCGGCCTTCCGGGAGAACTGCGTCCAGACCGGGTTCGATCCCTCCAACATCCTGCCCCACGACGGATACCTGATCAACCTGGGAAATCCCGACCCCGAGGGGCTGGAGCGATCGCGCAAGGCTTTCCTGGACGAGATGCGGCGCTGCGAGCAGCTCGGGCTGCGCCTCCTCAACTTCCACCCGGGCAGCCACAAGAACCTCGTCCCGGCGGAGGAGTGTCTGGCGCTGGTGGCCGACTCCATCAACCTCGCCCTGGCCGAAACCCGCTCCGTCACGGCGGTGATCGAAAACACGGCCGGGCAGGGCGGGTCGGTGGGAAGGACCTTCGAGGAGATCGCCGCCATCATCGAGCGGGTGGAGGACAAGAGCCGGGTGGGCGTCTGCCTGGACACCTGCCACCTCTTCGCCGCTGGGTACGACCTGAGGAGCCGCGAAACGTACGAGGCCACCTTTTCGGCCTTCGAGAAGGCGGTGGGCCTTGGCTATCTCAGGGGAATGCACCTGAACGACTCGAAGTCCGCCCTCGGAAGCCGCGTGGACCGCCACCACAGCCTGGGCGAGGGGGAACTCGGGTTCGAGACCTTCCGCCTCATCATGAACGACCCCCGCACGGACGGCATCCCGCTGATCCTGGAGACCATCGACGAATCCCTCTGGGGGCGGGAGATCGCGCTCCTGTACGGCTTCGAACGGGGGCGTTGAACGCGAGCGCCCGGCCCGGCCGCGGAATAGGCTGCCTCCCCGCTCTGTTTCGTGCAATCAAGGAGGCAACGCCATGGCGCTCGGAAAGCTGGACGCCGAAGACTCCGTTTCCAAGTTCAAGACCGCCATTTACGGCCAGCTCCTCAAGCTGGGTCCCACCGATCCCGAGAGCTGGGGGCGGGCCGTGTTCCGGGCCCTCACCGGCGCCGACCTGGAGGAGGTGGATTGGAGCGAGGAGCAGAACCGAACGGGCTTCCACCTTTGGACCCACAGCTTCAACCTCCTGGTCCACGAACTGCTCCACGAGGGCCTGGTCCGGGTCGAGGGCGCCGACCCGGGAGGCCGCCTGATCCTGGCACCCGCCTCCGCCCGCTCCGCCCCGTCGGCCCCGCCGGTTGGACCGTTGAACTGACGCGGTCTTTGCACGACGCGCCCGGCCGCGGCACCACACACCCCCTCTCACCTTGGACAATCGCGGAGAAGTGATCGCCGCGCCGCGTGCCGGCGTTGGCGGTCAGTGCCCGCCTTGCGAGGCGATGAGGCTCAGAAGTCCCGTCATGATCAGCTCCACGGCAATGGCGGCCAGGAGCAGGCCCATGATGCGCGTCAGGAGGTTCACCCCCGTGCGGCCCATGCGCGAGCCGATGGGCGCGGCCAGCCTGAGGGCGAGCCACGACAGGAAGCCGGCCGCCACCGCGATGACGGCCAGCACTAGGTAGTTCACCAAGTCGGATCTGGCGTGGCCGTAGACGATCATGGCGCTGATGGCGCCCGGGCCAGCCAGGATGGGGATGGCCAGGGGCACGACGGCGATGTCGGGCTTGTCGATGGCCTCCCTCGCCTCTTCGGGGGTCTGTTTCGTGCGGCTGGGCTGGGCGCGCATCATGTCGAGGGCCATGAGTCCGATGAGGAGCCCCCCCGCCACGCGGAAGGAATCCACGCTGATCCCGAATAACGAGAGGACGGGGCCACCAATCAGAAGGGCGCCCAGCAGAATGAGGGTGGTGGCCAACGCCGCGCGCCAGGCGGCGCGGTTGCATTCCTGGGCGGTGTACCCGGGCGTCAGGCTCAGGAAGACGGGGACCGCCCCGATGGGATTCAGCAGGACGAAAACGGCCGTGAAGACCTTGATGTAATAGCCGACGACGCCCAGATCGTGCACCCCGTCCCCCTCTTGCGCCAGGCCTCGATGCCAGAGGATGTTGCCACAGCGGGCGGGCACCGCGCAAGGACGGACGCGACTCAGGCCGGGAGACGGCCGCGCTCCCGGGCTTTGGCCTCGAGGATGGCCTCCACGCGAGCCACCGAAGCGTCGGTCACGAAGGGATCGTCGGTCCAGTGCTCGCAGCCGCAGTAGGTGAGCAGGACTCCCTGGCTGGGAATGCCCGCCTCCTCCGCGGCCCTCATGCCGGCGGCCAGCATCCAGATGCAGGCCACGCCCACGACCGACAGGTCGGGATAGGTGCGCCGCAGCGCGCGGAACTGCCTCGGGTGCCCCATCTGCGCGAAGTAGGCCTGCACGCCGAAGCGTCGGCCCGCGGCCGTGATCCTGCCCGCCAGGCAGTCGGGATGGCAGATCGTGCAGCGGGGACCCATGCGCGTGTTCTTCCGGCCGCAGCCCTTCTCTTTCAGCCTGAGACAGTCGGGCAGGATGAGGACCGTGTCCCTCCGGGCCGCGAAGGCGGGCCAGAACTGCCTGGCCATCACCGTGACGGCGAGCAGCTCCAGGAGGTACCGCTCGCGCCTGGTCCTCCGGTAGAACTCCTCCTCCCGTCCTCCCTCGGCGGCAGCCCGCCCCGAGAATGCGGGTACGATCGAGAAGGCCGGCCCCACCTCGCGGTCCGCCAGCTCTCCGAAACGGTCCGCGAAGGCCTCGAGACGCGAGTACAGATCACCGTCTTTCCCGAGGGTCCTGAGATCGTACGTGGGCGGGAGCCGCTGATTCAGGCCGCGTCTCATGCGGCCATTGTACCTCCTCCCCCAAATTCCGCGATTGAAATGCGGGTGGCTTCGGCTATGGTTCAGGTTCACGGGGGGGAGACATTGTCTCTTGGACGGGGAGGGCCAAGGGCCTCTCTCTCCGATTCGCAGGCAAAGCCTGACGAATCGTCGCGTTGCCCTCCGGGGCCCCGCCCCACGGGCAAAGCCCGCTGGGGCCCCACCCCACCCTTGGGGCTTCCTCCCCCGGATCAAGTCCGGGGTCGGAGGCAACCCAAATTCCTTGGCGGGTGAAGACCGTCTTCCACGGAAACTACCATCCAGGAGCCTTCCGGAGCCACTCCCATGTCCAATCGCGGGATTTGGGCTCCTCCGGGTGTTGCGGCCTGGAGCAGCCCCGGGGGTCGGGGCCCTTGACCGGCTCGGGACCGGCCTTCCGGCCCGTGTCCCGCTCCACCTCTCCATCCGATTGACTCCCGAATCGGGCGTCTGTAGAGTGGACTCATGATACCGAAGACCACCAGGCTCTTGGCCTGGGCGGCGGCGGGAGGCTGCCTCGGCGGCGGACTGAACGCCGCGCACGCCCTGTTGTCCCTTTCCGAGGATCTGAAGTGGCACATCGTGCCCGCGGGGGCCCTTCACGGCGGCCTCCTCGCCCTGCTCGCCCTGGCCTCGACCCGCCTCCTCCTTCGCCGCCCGCCGTGGCAAGGCATCCTGGGCCTTCCGGTCCTAGGCTGGGTCTGCGGCTACCTGACCTTCTTCCCGCTGGCCCTGTCCGCGGGCTTCGATCTGCCCAATTTCTACCTCTTCAGAGGGTCCAATCTGCTGGATTCTCCAGGGTTCATCTGGCCCTACACGGCCTTCGGCCTCGTGGCTCTCGTCGCCGCCTTCCTCTGGGGGCTCCTGGCCTGGATCGAGCGGGAGGGAAGGGCCTGGCACCTGGCAGCCGGCTGCCTCGCCGGGACCCTCGGATCGCTCTGGTGGTGGATCACGTGGGAGCACCCCTTCTACAGCCTTCTCCACGGCTGCGTCTGGGGCCTTCTCGTCGGATGGGGCGTCCTTCGGGCGAAGCGACTCTCCTCCTCCCCTGCGCCCTAACCGTTTGCGGCAGACTCCTCGCGCCGCGGGGAGCGCACACCTCTCGCCGGCCAGGGGCCCCTTCTCCGCGGAGGATCGCTCGGTCGCGCAAGAGAGCGCGCGAGACTTTTGCGCGCGTACATGCCATCTTTCTGAGCGAGCATCGGACCTTCAGAAACGCGTCATCGGCCCGCCCGAGCGTGCGCGCCCCGGGGAGCAAGCTGGAGGTGCAACTGGTCATCAGAATCGCGCGTGCTCGAGCTGGGCCGTGGGATCGCGCGCATCGGCCGACGGACCACCCATTCCGCAAGTGCAGCTAGGCCTGGGCCCCGTGTTGGCCCCTACTTGTGGACCGGCACGGGAGGGGGATTGTGATGATGCGGGTTGCGCCGTCGCCTCTCCGCTCCTGCCCCCGCACGGCATTGACCTTGCCTTCGAAAGGCATCCTTCCTATACTAACTGCAAATAGCGTTATCTGTCGGGCATCGAGGGGGGTGGGGTAGCCGTAGGTCGTGATTAGGAGCGCCAAACGGGGCGGGGAGGGGGCTATGAGCGACTCGTGTCTGCATCAGAGGGTTGGCATCTCAAATTCAATCTGGGTGGGCCTTCTGCTCGCCGCGCTCCTTTTAGCGCTTGCCGGCATCTCCCCACTCGCCCAGACCCGCGGCTATAAGACCGAACTCACCCAAATAGTGCCGGCCTCGGCCGCGATCCCTTCGGATGGCGTGATGGTGACCTTGCTGGGCCGGGGGTTTAAGGCCGGCCAAAACCTGGTCTCCTCCGATCCTTCGGTCCTGGTCCTCTCCTTCCAGGTGGCCTCCCCGGGTGTCGCGTCCGCGATGTTGCGCGTGCTCCCGGGGGCTCAGCCGGGAGCGGTCCGGCTCGACATCCAGGATCCCTTCGGGCGTGGGACAGGCTGGCAGGACGTGATCCCGAAGCTGGCTCTCGTTCCCTCGGGCGCCCTGTCAGCACCCCTTTCGATCCGTGATGCCGCGGTCGTCTTTCCCCTTCCTGGCACGCTTCTCTCCCCGGACAAACCGCTGATGGTGAGGGGGGCACTGGTGACGAGCGGTAGCGGAGCCGTCATCGGTCGCTTCCTCCTGGACGGCGTGGCCTTCGATCAGTTTACTGCGGTGGCTGGGGGTGGTGCCCCCGCAGAGGTGTCGGCGCGGATTCCCATCCCCTACACGGGGCCCGGGACCCATGACCTCCAGATCGAAGTCATCTCCCCCCAGCACTTCCTCTCAGGGACCGTCGCGATCATAGGAGCCGATGAATCCAGGACCGCCCTTGCGATCCTGGGCCCCGCCGAAGGGAGCGCCGCCTTCTCGCCACCTCTCTTTCGCTGGACCTTCGTTCCCGGTGCAGCGGGCTACGAGGTGGCTCTCGTCCCTCAGCGGGGACAGGGGGACCGCTACCTTTGGCGGAGCTACACGTCGGAGTACACACCCTCTCCCGTCGAATGGGAGCAGGTAAGGTCCGGCGCCTACCGGTGGACCGTACGCCCGGTCTTCCCAGGCGAGGCCCTCGGTGCCGCAGCCCCATCCCGGACCCTCTTCGTGGGGGGATCCTCGGTGGAGCTGAGATTGACCCCTCCAGCGGTGGGACCCAAGCCGGGCACGCTTCTCCTCGGTTGGGAGGGAGGGCCGACCGGGGCTCTCTACAGGCTCGAGTTCTCCAGCGGAGGCAAGCATCTTTTCGACGCCCTCACCCGGAATCCGTGGTACCTTCTCCGCCTTCCGGCCACGGCTAACCCCATCGAGGTCTCCGTCACCGCTCTAGCCCCGGACGGGCGCCCCCTTGGACCGCCAATCCAGGGAACAGCAGAGAGCCCTAGGACCGAAAAGTACGCCGAACCCCCGGTCCTTTTCGCCGCGGACCCGGCGACGGTCACGGCCGTGGCCCCCGCCGACGGCTCGACGGTATCCCTCTCCAGACCGCCCATCTCCGCCCGCTGGCAGGGGATCGTCGATCCAGACGACGTGGTCCTTTTCCTCGACTCCACCGACGTAACCGCAATGGCGGCTTTCCAGCCTGGAAGCTTCACCTACACGCCGGTTTCAGACCTGCCCGCCGGAGCGCACACGGTGCGCCTCTCCCTGGGCGCCGACGAGCGCTCCTGGACCTTCACGGTCTCGGGTGGTCTTCCCGAGGCGAAGGGAAGCCCCACCGGCGCGGCGTCCGAGGAAACGTCCTCTGAAAAGGCAGCCCCTGCGGCCCGCCAGACGGCTCCCTCGGGCTCCTGGACCGCGCAGGCGGCCCTGACCTACACGGGGATCTCTGGCAGCGAGCCCGACCAGGCGGACACCCTCCGCGCAACGCTGACGGGGCAATCCGATCTCGGCAACGGCGCAGGCTTCTTCAAGAGCACGGTGGACGCCTCCTGGCGCCACGACTTCCAGGATCCCAAGGTCACCGTCAACGAGAGCCGTTCCTGGTTGCTGTCGGGCGGCATGAAAGACGAGAAGGTCTCCTTCGACGCTCAGGCGGGGTACGGAGCGGCGGAGATCCTGGGAAGCAGCCAGTTCCTTTCTACGGGCCCGACGCGCGGCGCCGGTCAGCTTCGGCTTGCTACGCCGGCGGGCGAGTTCGGTGCTTTCGCCTCCTTCGACCAGAAAATCCCGGGGGTGGGCAGCGCCACCGGTGCCGGCGATGTGAGGGTCCAGGCGGCTTCCTATGCCCTGCCCTTACCCTCGAAGAACTTCGATGTTCGGCTTATGGGGTTGTGGACCGACCGCGACGCCACGGCCTACGAGCCGGCCTCCAAGGGCCACGTGCTGGGCGCACTCGGGACCTTGCAGATCTCTCCCGCTCTCACGCTCACCTTCGAGGCCGCCCGATCCACCCAGGACCTGAAGGCGGGCCAGTCCGTCAGCGCCAACGCTTTCCGGCTGGGGGTTGCCGGTAAGGCTGCGGGGCTGACCTACGCGCTGAACCTCCGCCGCGTGGACGGAGACTTCTCCAACACCGCGAACCCGGGCTACAACGCCGGTGGGATCCCAGATCGGCAGGGAGGAGATTTGGCGCTCTCGCGGAGCTTCGGCAAGCTGGCCACCTCCTTCGACCTGCAGTACGCGGAGGACGGTGTCGGGGGGGCGGGCGCCGTGCCTTCCGCCCGCCACTGGCAGACCCACCTCGGCTTCGCCCACCCCCTCGGCCAGGCCTGCGCCGTGGCCCTCGACCTCAACGGCACACAGGACCGTGGCGGAGAGGACCACGCCAAGGGGCTTCCGGGGGTCCGCCGCAACCAGGAGGGGTTGGTTCTCACCTTCACCCAGCGCGCCGGCCACCTCTCCTTCGCACAGACCTACACGGGCCAGCGCGTCCGGGATTCGGCCAACCCGGCCTCGGACGTGGACTTGAGTTCACTCGTGCTCACGGCCGGAGGCAGCTTCACCGAGACCCTGGGCCTCGCGGCCACGGCCTCCCTCTCCCGGACGGACCTCCCCTTCGGCGCCGGGAGAACGGATATCGCAGTGGTCTCGCTCTCTCCCACATGGACGATCCCGGAGGCTCATTTGACCTTTATGCCCCAGGTCATGTACACGCGGACCACGAACGACGCTGGAACGGCAGATTCGAGGCTCGACGAATACGGGCTCACGGTGCAGTGGAGTCCTTCCTTCTGGCGCTCCTTTCTCGCCCTTCAGGGTTCGGCGCTCTGGAGCGACGGCCACGGGGCTTCTGGCCCCAACCTGACCGGGACGAACCACCGCTACCTGCTGAGCGTTTCCTTCCGCTGGGGAGGGGGCAAGGGCACGCTCAACGACCGCTTCGTCGGCCCTCCGTCTCCCGCGGCCATGGGCCTTCTGCGCTGCCCCACCGGTTTCCTAGGCGCATTCGGGGTTCGCTCCCCCTACGCGCCCGGCTCGCCCTTCGGGGCCCCGCGCCTATAGGAGGCCAGCCATGGACCGAACGTTGAGGTTGTGCCAGCTCCTGCTCACCGCAATCCTCCTCGCGATGGCTACCTCGCCCGCGGCCCAGACCACGGGGGCGCCGACGGCGGCGCAGATCGCCCTCACCCCGAGCTCCGGAACGGCCGGGCAGACCCTCACGGCGACCCTGTCTGGAATCCGGTGCCGTCCCGATTACAGGTACGCCTTCGAGCCCCAGGGCCTCACCGCTGCGGCTCTCCCCTGCTCCCAGGCGGAGCTGGCCGCAGCCCCGGCCACCCTGCAAGTCACCATTTCCCCCCGTGCCCCCGCCGGCGCTTACGCGCTCGTCATCTCCGGCAGGGACATGAGTCCCATCCGCGTCAGCGGGGCCTTCACCGTGCGCCCCTCGCCTCCGCCCCCGGGCCGCACCGAGGGGCAGGCGCCGCGCGTGGACCGCGTCGTTCCTCAGGACCTGACCCCCGGCGGCACCTTCACGCTCACCTTGTACGGCTCGGGATTCACGCAGGGCATGACGGTTAGCTTCGGACAGGGGCTCCAGGTCCTCTCGCCGCCCATCCTCCAAGAACCGGTGGGGGAGCGGGCCCAGGTACAGGTTCTCGTCTCGCCCTCCGCCATCGAGGGGGTGCGACTGGCGGAGGCGAGGGGCACCACGGGACTCTCCAGCAAGGGACCGGGCGGGGTGAGGGTGTTGCCCGCCGCGTCCCGCGCCGCGCGACCGCCCAAGGTCGTACAGACCCAGCCGCCCAAGCCGGAAATCCAGGTCCCATCGGGCAAGATCTTGCTGAGGGCGCCCAACATCTCGGGGTCGGGCGAGTTCGTTTCCCAGCACATGGGCGACGATCCTCCTCTCATCCAGCAGGGGACACAGTTCACCTGGTTTGAGCAAAATCCCGGCGTAGCCCAATACTACGTCCTGACTTTGAAGGACAAGAGCGGCAAAGTGCTGGCGCAGGTTCAGACGCCTGCCTCCAAGAACTATTACCGGGTAACCAAGCAACTCCTCCTTTCGCTTCCCAACTACACCCCCAACATCACCTTCCACTATGAGCCACCGACCATGGTCCCTCAGTCTGGAGCCCCGAAAGTCTCGCTCGGGCGGGCCGGCGGCGGCTACCAGCAGTCCCGAGAAGCCATCCAGACGGGCCTTCCCGGCCAGCATGGGACCCCGCCTCTCACGGCTCAGCAGATCCAGCTCGCCCTGGCTCAGGCCAACAGCGCGGGAAACATGATGGCGATGGTGGACCCCGACCTTCAACTCATCAAACCCACGGACCACGCGGACGCCACCTGGAGCGTGACGGGCTACTGGAAACACCCTATTACACAGGAAGTAACGGCTGTAGAGACCAGTGAGAGCTACCCTCTCAAGCTGCCCCGTCAGCCCCGGGGGATGCTCACCTGCGATCAGGCGGACCAAAAGAGCGCCATCGACGTGGTCTGTCTGGATCCGAAGAATCCCAACAACTCTCGGGCCTGCCTCGTCGGAAACGACGTTGTGCTGTCGGGCTCCATCCACCTAGACCGGGACCCTTACCCCGTCAGCGTCACGCTCCACAACTTCCAGGACAACGCGGCTCAGTACACCAACGTGTACCTCTCCTGGGGGGATGGCGAGGTGACCCCCCTCATCGTGGACATGACCCCCTCGGGCGAGGCCGTCGTGAAGATCCAGTACATGGGACAAGGGCTCAAGCATGTGTACACGGACGAGGGCCCATACTTCATCAAGATCTATTCGCTTCCCAATCCAGAAAGCTCAAATCCTGTTCTGCCGACCACGGTACGGGAGGGAGGGCCAGGCACCATGGCCTTGCAGGGCATGGTCGGGGCGACAGGGACTACCGCACAGGCGCCCGGCACTTCCATGCATGCCGGAGGCTACGCTTCCGTCCAGAACAGTTCCGGCTCATCGCCCTCTCAGGTCAGCACCATGCAGTCCGGAGCAAACAACATGGCCGCTCAGCTTGCCAACGACGCCTACCTCGTCGCCTGTGTTCCGGTGGACCCCAAGTACCCCGAGGACATGGTAGCCAGTGGGCCGCTTAACCTGGTCCAAATTGAGGTGACAGGGTTTCCAGGCCACCCGGAGAAGCCGCCCCAGGTGCCACAGGTGAAGGACTGCAGCCAGGGTTTCACGGCCCAGGCTTCGCTGACCTATTACGGCCAGGGCGAGGTGGCCTGGAGCTGGATCGTGGACGGCGTAGAGATCCCCGGTGGAATCCGAAAGATCGGACCCGGCGGAGGAGCCCACTCCACCGCCACCGAAACCCTCGTTTCAGATCCGCTTCCCGTGGTCCTCACGAGCGAGTCGCACACCCTCTCCGTCAAGGCCTGGGTCGTCTTCGACGCCCACAACGACATCCTCTCCAAGATCGCCCTTGGCCCCAGCCCGCCACTGCAGGCCATGGGCAGCGGCATGACCACCGTCTCCCTGTCCAAGTCCCTTCCCGGCTCGGGCGGAAGCCAGCCGCAGATCCCCGCGCAATTCATAGCCCTCCGGCCCTCCACCCAGGCCTTCGCCTCTCTCGGTGCCGTGGTCACCTCCTCCTCTCCAGGTTCGACGGGCGCGAAGCCGTTTGAAGGGGGAGGGATCGGACAGTACAGCCTCTCGACTTCCCCTGCAGTGTATCCCGTGACAATCAGCCCATCCGGCCTCAGCGTGGGGTCTACCATCGTGAAGTACCAGGTGGTGGCTCACAACCCCGCGACCCCCTGCTCCCTCCTCTTCGAGACGGCCAAGGGACCCTTCGTCGTCACCGACCTGGGCGACGATTTCCTCCAGCAGGCCGACGGGACCTACAACGGCAGCGGATTACTGGTGGTCACCCTCCCCGAGGGCCAGAGCGGCACCGAGAAGGTCCTCGTCCCGATCACCTTCAAGGGCTGGACGCTTGCGGGGGACGGTGACGGGAGGACCGTCACCAGGGGAACGCTGGAGGCCCACCCCAACAAGGACCTGGAGGTGGTAGGACTCAAGGGGAAGCTGGCGGACATCTCCGGAACGGCCGACGCCACCTTGGGTCAAGTGGAGATCACCTTCCGTCTCGAACCCGCCTCTTACTCCCTCCTGAAGGGAACGGCCGGCAGCCTTGTCTTCGAGGCCAAGGGACCCCTCACTCCCGAGGGAGACTTCTTGGCCGAAGGGCTGACCCTCCCCCTCGCCGACCTAGGCTACAGCGGATACCAGATCAGCGCCTCCAGAGCCGTGCTGGATCTCAGCCGCGAAGGCGGCGACGCCCCCGACGAGACGGCCTGCAACTCCACTGGCACGGGGACGCAGTGGACCGGGCTCCTGCTCGAGAACGGCACGCTGAAGACGGGCAACATCAGCCTAGTCCCGGTGCCGCTTCCGAACGTCCCCTTCAAGAACTGGTCCGTAGGGCCGGGCGGCCTCTCGGGGCGCATCACCGGCTACCCGCTCAACGGCTCCGTTCCCATGGGGCTGGCCACCGTAAAGGTCAGCGCCTTCGATTTCTTCGTCTGCGGCAACGACCTGGACAGCACTTTCACCCTGACCATTAACAACTACCCCTTTGTCAACGGAACGCTGTCGGGCA
>JAJYCJ010000023.1:0-5607 GCA_021778515.1 Acidobacteriota bacterium | reverse complement strand
GTCAACATGAGCGCAACCGTCTCCTACAAGGACATGGGCTCGGGCAACACGCGCTTCTCGGGGCAGGCCCAGCTCCAGCTTGTGTTGGGCACCGTGGAGGCCGAGTTCCTCCTTGGTTACCAGAACGGCCAGGACTACTGGCTCACGCGCGTCGGGTACGACCTGAGCGCGTCTCCCGTGCCAATCCTGGGGTACTTCCTCGCCCTCTACGAGGTGCACGGTGCGCTCGGCCACAACATCAACTTCAACCAGGCCGCGGCGGGTCTGCCCATCGACAAGATCCAGCCGGTATTCGACGGGGGCTACCTCTTTCAGGCCGGGTGCCAGGTGGGCGACTACATAGACGGCGGGTGGATCTACTACTTCGACGGCACCTTCACGGTGGACACCAAGCAAGGTGCCCGCATCGATGCGAAAGGCTGGCTCTTGACCTCCGATCACTCGGGTTCTGCACCCCTGAACGGCACCCTGCAGTACGCGGGCAGCAGTTTCAACGCCAGCCTATCGGTCGGCCTGAGCTACCTCGACGGCGCTGTGTCCATCAACGGCACACTGTCCATCCTCATCGGGAATAACTGGCACTTCTGGCTGGGCACCGACACCCAGCCGATCTCGATGCACGCGCTCGTCGCGGATTGCAGCGGATACCTCATGCTCGACGATAACGGCTGGCGGGTCGGCGGTGGTTTCGGCGACCACTTCCATGCGGACGTGTCGCTCTGGGGATGCGGGGTCTACGTCGACTTCGGCTATTCGGCCTCCTTCAGCCTGAACATCAGCCGTGACAGCACCTATGGCATCCACTTCGAAGGGGCCTTCAGTGCGAGCATCAGCGGCAGCGCCGGCGTCCAATTGCCGGTGCTCGGCGACGTGGGTATCAGCTTGGGCGGCGGTCTGAACCTGAGCGCCAGCGCCATGCCGGTGAAGGTCTGCGGCAGCGTCTGGGTGGACTTCGGGTGTGCCTGCCTCTGCCCGTGCTCATTGTGGCATCCCTTCACTTTCGACTGCTGCTGCGACTGCTTCCGCACCGGCGTCGGTATTTGCCTGCCTTGAGGAGGAGAGGAACGATGAAGAGCTATCGAATCGCCGTCTGGTTCCTCGGCGCTGCGCTCGCCGCCGGCACGGCCAGTTTCGCTCAGCAGCCTCAGAAGCAGGACGCCACGCTGGGTGCCGTCTCCCTGGGCGACGGCGTGGTCCGCCTCATCTGGCAGCCTCCTTACAAGGACACCCCGTGGCCTGCGGAGGGCTACGCCCTCGAGCGCCTCGATGGCACCGGCAAGGTCACCCCCTTAGCCACGGGCCTCCTTCCCGGAGAAGACGCCAACGCCATGAGCTACGTCTCTCCGGCCCAGGCAGAGGCCATCCACCGCCTCTCGGCACTGGCCCGCGACGCGGCCGCAGGTAAGAACCTCGAAACTTACAAGGGTGCGCTGCGCGTGGTGACGCTCATCTCCATGACCGATTTCACCTTCGCGCGAGCCATGGGCCTTGCCTGGGAGGACCGGCCAACGGCCGCGGGACTTTACACCTACCGGCTCTTGGGCCCCAACGGCGCCTTCCTGGGTGTCTCCGCGCCCATGGACCCGCGCACCGCTTCACCCGTGGAAGGCCCACCATTCGACCTCAAAGCCGAGGCGACGCCCGAGGGCGTCCACCTGACGTGGAGCCGCCCGGCCACCGAGGATGCCCCGCCCGCCCTCTCGTTCCGCGTCCAGCGCGACGAGGGGTCGGGCTTGAGGGCTCTCGGCGACGGCCCCATCCTCTACCGGAGCGACCGAGAGGGCGGCGGCACCTCGCTGCCCCTTTTCACCGACGGCAAACCTCCCGTAGAGCAGTCGGTCCGCTATAGCGTCACGGGCCTTGACATTTTCGGGCGTGAGACGCCCCCTGCCCAGCCCGTTTCGATTTTCGTCCCCGACTTCGATGCGGCTGTCGCGCCCATGGGCCTGAAGGTGGTGGTTCGGGGCGCCTCGGTCGTCCTCGCTTGGGAGCCCAAGCAGAACCCCCACACGGCGGGATACCTCTTGGAAAAGAGCCCCTTCAGCCAAGGGCCTTACGCCCTCCTGACGGAGAAGCCCATGCCCAGGAGCGCGGACTCCTACACCGATGCGAACACGGTGCCCGGCCAGCAGGTTTTCTACCGCATCGCCTCGCTGGACCCCAGAGGCAAGCCGGGCGCACCGTCAACCCCGGTGGGCGCGGTCTGCCGCGCGGCCGGACCCCCATCCTCCCCCACGGACCTCGAGGCCACCCTGGGCATGAACAGTGTCACTCTTCGCTGGAGGCCGGTTGAGGGCCACCTGTTGGGCTACCAGGTCCAGAAGGCCCCACAGGACTCGGAAGCCTGGTCACCGGCCAGCAGCCGCATTACTCCTGAGCCCCGGTTCGACGACCGCATCGACCTAGGCCAGTCCGGCGTAGTGCGCTACCGGGTGGTGGCCATCGGCTCGGACAATCAAGCGAGCGCCCCCAGCGACGTCCTGGCGGTTCCTCTGCCTGATAACAACCCGCCACCCAAGCCGAGGATCACGGCTTTTGACGGGGCAGGCGGCACCGTCACGCTCTCCTTCGTCCCGGGGGCCCCCGAAACGGACACCACCGCGTTCCTCGTCCTCCGAGGTGCCCCCACCGAGCTCAAGATGGGGGTCATCACACCGACGCCGCTTCCGGTCTCGGCCCGCACTTTCCGCGACGACCAGGTCGTTCCCGACCGAGAGTACGCCTATCAAATCGTCGCGTTGGACGAGGCCCAGAACCGCAGCGAGCCCTCAGACAAGGTGATTGTGGCTGCGGGCGAGCCCGCGCTGACTGCCCCGCCCCAACCCGCTGCCGCCTTCGAGGCTAGGCCCTTCCCGCGCGTCCGCCTGACCTTCGCGGCCGCGACGGTCGTAACCGTTGTCGTGGAGAGGCAGGAGGGTGGCGACACCCGTTGGTCGCGCGTGGCGGGACCCCTTCCCCCAGGCACCACCGAGGCGTTGGACCCGACGCCCCCGAAGGCAGGAAGCGCGCGCTACCACATCTATTACCAGACCCTGGCTGGAGCCCCTGGCCCCCCATCGGCCGCCGTGGAGGTCCTGATCCCTGCAAGGTGAGTTGCGGCTGATACCGATACCCTTTGGGTTAGTATGGCTCGGCCTTAAGGATCGAATTTCCAGGCGCTGTCCATCACGTGACGTCTCGCGGCAATGAGCGTGGGACCTCATGGCTGTCCAAAACAATTCCAGCTCGCACTTGTGGGGATTGCCTTCCGGAGCGAAGCGGAGGAAGGCGCGTCCCGGCGCCGCGATCGTCTCCTGGGAGATCATCCCCCTGCCCGAGACGAGGCAGACCTCGGTGATGCCGAAACGCGACCGGAGCCGCTCCAGCACCGGCTGAGGGTCGTCACGTCCGTGGTGTTCCCCGGCCGCAGCTCGCAGCGGACCGGGTGGCCTTCGGCGTCCAGCACCGCCCCCACCACCATCTGCTTCAGGTCCGGCCGGTGGTCCTTGCTGTGCCCGTACTGCCCCAGGCTCTCCCCGCCCTCGCCCTCGAAATAGAGGGACGTGGTGCCGAAGAAGCAGAGGCTGAGGGTCCGGCACCGGGCGAACAGGGCCTCCTCGATGCGGTCCTTCGTGCACCGGGGCGAGAAGGGCGTGGCGCCCGCCTGTTCCGAATCCGCCAGCGCCTCCGCCAGCCACACCATCGCCCGATAGAAGTGGTGCAGGGCAAGGCCCTCCGCATCGGGAATGGCCTGGTCCCGCACCTAGTGCTCACAGGCCCGGTCCGACCCCGGATCGCACAGCCGGTGCAACACCGTCGCGAAGACGGCCCGCTCCACCGGAAACGCGAACGACCGATCGGCCAGGAGGTCCGAGAGGATGCACGGGAGCCCCGCCCGCTCCCACAGGCGTCCCGGAAGGAACGATGGCCCCACGCACGTGCGGGAGACCGCAGAGAGCTGGCCCGATTCGTGCGCCGAGAGCACCGCCAGCTTCTCCGAGTGGCGCGCCGGCGACGCCACCACCGCCTCCGGAGTGCCCTCCTCGCGCCACAGGTCCAGCCGGCCCAGGTTCGCCACCACCGACCGCTGGCCGCCCCTCGCCGCACAGACCACGCCCGAGCCCCGCTACGACGACTCTCTGGTAACTGGACAGAAGGGAACCCTCCGGTACCGCGTCGTCGCCGTGGCCGGCGACAACACCCTGGGAGCGCCCAGCGAGGTCCTGGAGGTGCCCCTTCCGAGGAACGCTCCCCCTTCGCCGCCTCGGATCACCGGCTTCGACGGAACGGGCGGCCGGGTCGTCCTCAACTTCGTCCCCACTGGGGATCCCGAGGACTCGGCCGGATTTTACGTCCTGAGGGGCACCTCTGTCGCGGCTCCGCCAGAGGTCCTTCAGCTCCAGCCTCTGACGGCCTCGGCCCGAGGTTACGTTGACGAGCGGGCCCTGGCCGGAGAACAGTTCGTTTACCGAGTTGTGGCCGTTGACTCAGCGCTGAACCGGTCCCAGGCATCGGCTCCCGTCACGGTCCGTGTCGGCGAGGCCATACTCTCGGCGCCTCCCCTTCCCCAGGCAAAGTACGTGGGCGGGGCTCTCCCGAAGGTGGCGATCACGTTTCAGCCCGCACCAGATGGAAACCTCGCGATGGTGCAGCGGCGCGCCAAAGGTGAAAGCACGTGGATTCTGGCGACGGGGCCGGCCCCACCCGGAGTGGGCGAACTCTCGGACCTCAGGCCACCGACCTCGGGTAAGGTCCTCTACCGTGTCTACTACAGGACACCCATGGGATCACCCGGTCCGCCCTCACCCTTCGTAGAGGTCGTGATCTCAGGGGACTAATAGGCATCTGGGATGCAATCAGGAACCCAAGGCCCGCGATCGGAATGGACCGTGACGTCGAAAGGCCAGTGCGAAGCGTCTTTCGTGTGAGGCGGTTTTCGCCCGCCACGGGATTTGGGTGGTTTCCCAACCCGGCTCCGGCCGGGCGAGAAAACCTCTAGTTTGGGGCCGGGCTCTCGGCTTGCCCCGCACGTTGCGTACGCTCCCTCTTCGGTCGCGTCCTCGCGGCAGAGCTACGCTGCCTCCCGCCCTTCGAATCCCGCTCCAACTGCGTCCTTTGAGGAAAATCTTTGAAGAGGCCCTCTGGCGGAGAGAGAGGGATTCGAACCTACCTTCCCTGGAAGCCTCGCGCCCAGAGGGCGCTGCGTTTCAAGGGAAACTACGGTCCCCGGGGCGGGGTCCCCTTCCGGGTGTTCTACGGCTCGCCGCCGAGCCGTCGGCGGCTGCGCCTTGAACACCACGGACGCTTCCCCGCCCTTCGAATCCCGCTCCAACTGCGTCCTTTGAGGAAAATCTTTGAAGAGGCCCTCTGGCGGAGAGAGAGGGATTCGAACCCCCGGACCCTTGCGGGTCAGCGGTTTTCAAGACCGCCGCCTTCGACCGCTCGGCCATCTCTCCGCAGCCCTTAGCATAGGGTGGGGCCGCGGGACGGTCAAGGCGAGGGCGCGTCGGGGGAATCAGTAGAACATGCGGCGGGGCAGGGCCTTGCCCTTGAAGTGGCGCCGGGCGCTCTGGATGTCCTTCGCGATCGCCTCGAGGAGAGCGTCCACGGAGGGGAACCGCGTCTCGG
>JAJYCJ010000119.1 GCA_021778515.1 Acidobacteriota bacterium | reverse complement strand
GCCCCAGCGGGCTTTGCCCGTGGGGCGGGGAGGGAATGGCCCTCCCCGTCCAAGAGACAATGTCTCCCCCCCGTGAACCTGAACCATAGCCGAAGCCACCCGCATTTCAATCGCGGAATTTGGGCTCATTGGTCCGTTGAACAAGTCTGGGCGGTGTGACAGGACACGAAGGGGTGCGGGGAAGGCACTTCCCCGCTCTTTCGGGGTAAGAGCCCGCCGCAGGCAGGCGCCCTAGGGGCGGAGCCCCTTGGAAAGCGTGGCGTCTCCGGCCCAGTCCAATGAGTCAAGTTATTCCTGAGACGCCACACTAGAACGGGAGCGAGGCCCGGCTCTCCCTTGCTGTAAAACATCCGCCCGGCCGATGATCCACCGCTTTTGCACAGGCCGAAGGTGGATGAAGGGCCGCGCCGGGAGATGACTGATGGCGCCGTGCTTCCGAGGTCAGTGGCCGCAACTAGTTGATAAATGAATGCGTAATCCCGATGCGGACGGGCGGGCGCCGATCGGCGGAGGGGCCTGAGGAGTCCGGGCTGAACCCCACTTTCCACAGGGTATTCCACAGGGCTCTTCGGGTGGTTGGGAGTGGGCGTCTTCTTGAGAAGTCCTTCTGGATGAGTGTGTTGCCGAACGAGTCGGGGCCGCCGCATTTTCGCAATTCACAAAAATCTGACGCGCTGCATGAACTCTTTGTGGATTTGCCATAACAGCCACGGGCAGATTGAGGGGGAGGTCCAATCCCACGGGGAATCAGCGGGTGACCAGCCAGTGCAGGACCTGGGGTTCGAGGCCCCTGGGCGAGGGCTCGCCGAGGTCGAGGTCGGGCGGAAAGCCCACGTGGCCCCCGCTGTCTTCCCATCGCACCGAGAGGGCGGGCGATGCCTGGCCCACCCAGGGTTCCACCGACGCCAGCGGGACCATCGGGTCGTTTCTCGACGCGACGAGAAGGGCGGGCACTTCCAGCCTGGGTAGCAGGGGCCAGACGCTGGCCCGGGCGTAGTAGTCCCCCGCTCCAGCGAAGTGGTGCCGAGGGGCGACGGCGAGCTCGTCGAACTCCCGAAGCCGGGAAATGGCCTGAATGGCCTCGGGGGGATTGGGGAGCGGTCGCCTGGCGGCCACGGCGCGGTAAGTGATCTTCAGGGCGGAGAGCAGGTACGTTCGATACAGCCACGACGCGGGGGCGTCCAGGTTGGCCTGGCAGACCTCCAGGTTGAGCGGCGAGGAGACGGCCGCCACGGCGGCGACGCCGTCGCCGGGGTATTCGGCGGCATAGCGCAGGGCCACGTGGCCTCCGAGCGAATACCCCAGGACGAGGGCCCGACGGTACTTGCGGATCTCCGGGCTCCGAAGTGCCGCCCGCAGGTCGTCGGTGAGGCCGGCGTGGTAGAGGTCCTCCCCGCTCCGGTCCGCGCCGCGAAGGTTCATCCTCAGGCAGGAAAGTCCCGCCGCCTCGGCGGCGCTGGCGGCCCGAAGCGCGTAGTTGCTTTCGCAGGAGCCGCCCAACCCGTGGATGACGATGAGCACCGAGTCGGCTTCTGGCTTCTCCCGCAATAGGCCCGTGATCTCGACGGAGCCGAAATCGGGATCGGGAACCCGGGTCTTCCAGGGTCTGGCCGGTGGGGCCGGCGAGGGGCGAAGGGCGTGGCGAAAGCGCGGGGCGATGGTCCAGTAGTGGCCGTTGAGCGACACGATTGCTCCTCCTCACGCGCCATGGTAGCGCGTGCGGGCCAGTTGCACTACCGGCCCTCCTCCGGGGCCTCCAGCTCGCCCAGGGCCCGCTTGAGATTCGCCCAGGCGATGCGGTACTGGAAATCTGCGTCCACCTGCTGGGACTGGGCCTGCGCCAGGTTGGTCTCGGCGTCCAGGAGATCGGTGATGGTGCCGGCTCCCACCTTGTACCGCTCGTCGGCCATGCGCAGGCTCTCCTGCGCGTCGGTGGTGAGCGCCCTTACGGCGAGGACCGCGTTGTAGGCCTCCCGGAGCCTGGCCTGGGCGTTCCAGACCTCCTGACGGACGGCCAGGGCGATCTGGTCGCGACGGTCTTCGGAGCGGCCCAGCTCGGCCCGGGCCTGGGCCAGGGCGTGGCTCCTGGCAAAACCGGTGAAGACGGGAAGCCGGAGCGCGATCCCGGCGGACCAGTTCTTGTCCTGCGGAAAATAGGTGCTGTCGAGGCGCCCGTAAGAGGCGTCGAGCTCGACGGTAGGTCCATAGGCACTCCGGGCGGCCCTCACGCCGGCCTGCCCCGCCTCCACCCGCCGCTCGGCGGCCTTGACCTCGGGGCGGTTGGCCTGGGCCTCATCGAGGGCCTGGCCGGCGTCCAGGTGGGTGGGAGGTCTGACTTCTTCCCCGGCGTCCTGGATGGCCAGGGGCGTATCGGGGGAGAGACCCATGGAGGCGGCGAGGGCTCCGCGGGCCACCTCCACGCCGCTGGCGGCGTGCACCTGTGCGAGGCGGGCGTTGGCCACTTCCACCCGGGCCCTGAGGACGTCCGCCAGGGGGACGGCGCCCACCGCCTTTCTGTCCTCCGCCAGCCGGAGGTGGTCCTCGCTCCGCTTCAGGCTCTGCTCCTCCACGGAGAGGTTGGCCTCCGCTGCCAGCAGGCCGCAGTAGGACGAGGTGACGCTCAGCACGAGGTCCTGCGTGTCCTGCGCGCTGGCCTCCGAAGTGGCCTCGCGCGTGGCCTTGGCGCCCGACACCTCCGCCTTTCTCAGCCCGCTGTCGAACAGGGTGTAGCTGCCCTGGAGGCCCAGGCTGTATTGGTTCGTGGGGCCGATGACCGGCGAGATGGCACCTAACGGGAGGTTCTGGATCGAGTTGGGCAGGAAGGCGTGGCTCTCCCACCGGCTGTAGCCGGCCTGTAGGCTGAGCTGGGGGTAGTAAAGGGACCGCGTCCTGCCCTCCGACTCCAGGGCGGCCGTCACGCCGGCCCGGGAGGCCTTGAGGGACGGATTGTTGGAAAGGGCCGTCCGGATGCACGAGTCCAGAGAGAGGGCGGTGGAGGGGTTCGGCACGGCGGCGGCGGAGGGAGTCGCGGCCAAGACGGCGGTGGCCAGGGCCACCATGGCGGCGGTCAGCATGGGGATGGCGAGGGGCTTGGGCATGGAACTCTCTCCTTAAGCCAGGGTCTTGCGGAACCGGGTCGACGCCAGAAGAAGCAGGACCGTTCCGAGGACCGCCAGGGCGGCCATCTGGGGCCAGAGCACGGAAAGCCCGACCCCCTTGAGGAACACGCCCCGGATGATCACCAGGAAATAGCGGAGGGGATTCAGGTAGGTGAACCACTGCACGGCCACCGGCATGTTGGCGATGGGGTAGATGAACCCCGACAGCAGGATGGCCGGCTGCATGAAGAAGAAGGCCGTCATCATGGCCTGCTGCTGCGTCCGGCTCACCGTCGAGATGAACAGGCCCACCCCCAGGGTGCTCATGAGGTAGAGGCCGGTGGAGAAGAAGAGCAGGAGAGGATCGCCCTCGATGGGCACGCCGAACCAGAAGACCGCCACGAGGCTGATGAGGATGACGTCCAGAAAGCCGATGAGGGCGAAGGGGATGGTCTTGCCGAGGATGAATTCCAGCCGGCCGATGGGCGTGACCATGATCTGCTCGATGGTCCCGATCTCCTTCTCGCGCACGATGGCCATGCTGGAGAGGAGGATGGAGATGACCATCACGAGCAGCGCGATGACGCCCGGAACGAAGTAGTCGCGGCTCTCGAGATTGGGATTGAACCAGGCGCGCTCGGACAGGACCACCGGCGGAGGCGGTGGCGGATGGCCCGTCATGCGGAGGACCTCCCGGGTGAGGGCCCTCTCGTTATAGCCGGCGGTGATCTGGCCGGCATATTTGAGAACGAGGCTCGCCGTGTTCGAGTCGGTGCCGTCGAGGAGGATCTGGAGGGAGGCCTGCCGTCCGGCCGCGATGGCTCCTCCGAAGCCCCGGTCCACGCGGAGGACGGCCTTGGCGGTTCCGCGGTCCAGGACGTCCCGCACCTGATCCTCATCGTGAAGGCGGGCCACCACGTCGAAGTACCCCGAGCCGACGAAGCGATCGAGGAGGTCGCGGCTCTGCGGCGTGTTGTCCAGGTCGTAGACGGCCGTGCGTATGTCGCGCACGTCCGTGGTGACGGCGTATCCGAAGATGAGGACCTGGAAGATGGGCACCACGATGATCACCGCGCGCATCCGCGGGTCCCTGAGGACCTGGATGAACTCTTTCCTGAGCATGTGCCTCAACCGCTCGAGCATGGCCGCCTCACTCCAGCTTTTTCTTGAATTTGATCAGCGAGAGGCCCAGCATCAGGGCGGCGAAGGCGAGCAGGAAAACGCCCTCGCTCCAGAGCATGGAGGGCCCCACGCCCTTGAGGTACAGACTTCTGAGCAGGAAGATGCAGTAGCGCGCCGGCACGAGGTAGGTCACGAGCTGGAGCACCTTGGGCATGTTGGAGATGTCGAACATGAATCCCGAGAGGAGGAAGGCGGGCAGGAAGGTGGTCATGAAGGCCATCTGGTTGGCGAGAAGCTGGTTCTTGGCCACGATGCTGATGAGCATGCCCATGGAGAGTGAGCCGAGCAGGTAGATGGCCGCCATGGCGAAGACCAGGACCACGCTGCCCCGCAATGGAACGCTGAAGAGGAACCTCCCCGCCATCACCGACAGGACCATGTCGAGCATACCCACCCCGAAGTAGGGGACCAGCTTGCCGATCACCAGTTCCGATCCCCGGAGGGGCGTGGAGATGAGCTGCTCCATGGTCCCGGTCTCCCACTCGCGGGACACCGTGAGGGAGGTGAGGAGGGCCGCGATGAGCATCATGATCACGGCGATGAGGCCGGGCACGATGAAGTTCTTCGACTCCATCTCGGTGTTGAACCAGACCCGCGCACGCACATCCAGGGGCGGCTTGAGGGCCCGGCCCAGGGTCCGGCGCGCGAGTGCCACCCGGAGCTGCTGCGAGTAGCCCTGGACCACCGTTTCGGCGTAGCCCATGGCGATGGCGGCCGTGTTGGCATCGCTGCCGTCGGTGATGAGCTGGACCTCCACCGACCGCCCCGAATCCAGCCAGCGAGCGTAGTCGGCCGGTATGACGAGGGCCATCAGGGTGCTCCCATGGAGGATGGCGTCCTCGATGGCGCCGTATCCCTCCACGTGGGCCTTGACGTCGAAATAGCGTGAGCCCGAGAAGCGGCTGACGAGTGCCCGGCTCTGCGGCGTGTTGCTCTGGTCCCACACCACGAGCGGCACGTGGTCCACGTCCAGGGTGAGGGCGTAGCCGAAGAGCATGAGGAGGAAGAGCGGCAGGGCGATGGAGATGCCCAGCGCCCGGGGATCCCTGAGGACGTGCAGCGTCTCCTTCCGGGCCACGGCCAGGGTTCGGCGGAGGTTCATCGCGCGAACTCCTTTTGGCTCCCCTCCTCGCGGTCCCGCCGTTCGATGAGGGAGACGAAGACGTCCTCCAGGCTCGGGACGATGCGCTCGATTCGCGTGACCGAATGTCCCGCCGATTCGAGGGCGGCCCTGAGCGGCTGGGAGACGGCCGCGGCGTCGCCGGCGATGACGTGGAGGTCCTTCCCGAAGATGGCCGCCTCCTTGACTCCGGCCACCCGCTCCGCCAACTCCAGGGCGTCCTGCGGCGCGCTGCAGCTCACCTGGAGGACCTGTTCCTGCATGAAGTGGCCCTTGAGCGCACCCGGCGTTCCCAGGGCGATGAGCTGGCCGCGGTAGATCAGCCCCAGGCGGTCGCAGTACTCGGCCTCTTCCATGTAGTGGGTGGTCACGAAAATGGTCACCCCCGCTCCCGCCAGCTCGTAGATGAGGTCCCAGAAGCTCCGGCGGCTGACGGGGTCCACGCCGGAGGTGGGCTCGTCCAGGAAGAGCACCGGCGGTTCGTGAAGCAGGGCGCAGCCGAGGGAGAGCCGCTGCTTCCAGCCGCCGGGAAGGAGACCCGTCCGCATCCGGCGGTGCGGCTCGAGGCCCGCCATCTCCAGCACCCAGGTCTTGCGAGCCGCCTTCTTCTCGCGGGGGATGCGGTAGATGCCGCTGTAGAAGTCGATGTTCTCCTCCACCGTCAGATCTTCGTAGAGGGAGAACTTTTGGCTCATGTAGCCGATGTTCTGCTTGATCGCCTCCGGCTGGGTCCTGATGTCGAAGCCCGCCACCGTCCCCGTGCCCGAGGTCGGTTCGAGCAGTCCGCAGAGCATGCGGATGGTGGTGGATTTCCCGGCGCCGTTGGGGCCCAGGAAGCCGAAGATCTCTCCCCTCGCCACCTCCAGGCTGACGCGGTCCACCGCCACGAAATCGCCGAATCTTCGGCTCAGGTCCTTGAGCGTCACGGCGAGTGAGAGCCCCCCGGGCGGATCGCCGTTCATGCCCCGCCTCCGCCGACGGTGGCAATGAAGACGTCCTCCAGGGACGGCTCGGCCACCCGGATTTCAAATAGGGAAGCGCCGGCCGCGCTCAGGGCGGCCTCCGCGGCGAAGCGGCCCCTCTGTGCGTCCTGGACCAGCAGGTGGACCTTGTCTCCGAAGACCGCCACCGAGCCGATACCGGCCGCGCGAAGCACCTTGGCGGACTGCCTGCACTCCCCGCAGCGGATCTCGATCAGGCTTCCCTTGAGGAGACCCTTGACGCCATCGGGCGTGTCGTACGCCAGAAGGCTCCCCTTGTGCATGAGGCCGATCCGGCTGCAGCGCTCGGCCTCGTCCAGGTAGGCCGTGGAGACGAAGATCGTGACGCGCTCCTTGAGCAGCTGGTAGAGGATGCGCCAGAAGTCCCGGCGGGAGACGGGGTCCACCCCGTTGGTGGGCTCGTCCAGGAAGAGGACCCTCGGGGTGTGCACCAGGGCGCAGGCCAGTCCGAGCTTCTGTTTCATGCCCCCGGACAGGTTGCCGGCCCTCCGGCGCTTGAAGGGTGTCAGGTTGCTGAAGGCGAGCAGGCGCTCCACTTGAGCCCCGCGCCCCTTCTTCGGGACGCCGTAGAGGTCCGCGTAGAAGTCGATGTTCTCCATCACCGTGAGATCCGGGTAGAGGCCGAAGCGCTGGCTCATGTATCCGATGCGCTCCTTGACGGCCTCGGGCTCCTTGCGGACGTCGAGGCCGGTGACGAACACTTCGCCCCCGGTCGGATCCAGAATGCCCGTCAGCATCCGCATGGTGGTCGTCTTGCCTGCCCCGTCCGGCCCCACGAGTCCGAAGATCTCGCCCTCGGCGACACGGAGGGTGAGACCGTTCACCGCGACGAGCTCTCCGAAGGCGCGGGTCAGGCCGACGGTCTGGATGGCGGGCGCTGATTCGCTCTGGCTCATGGGCGGCTCCCGGCCCTCCGCGCGGGGCGTCACGACGAGCGCCCCACCTCAATCTCCCCATCCGCCGGCATGCCGGGCTTGAGCTCCTGATCGGGATTGGAGATGTCGATCTTGATCCGGTAGACGAGCTTGACGCGCTCCCGCTGGGTCTGGACCATCTTCGGCGTGAATTCGGCCTCCGGCGAGATGAAGACGATGCGCCCCTTGTAGACTTTGCCCGGGTAGCTGTCGGTGGTGACCTTCACCTCCTGTCCGAGCTTGACGCGCCCCAGGTCGGCCTCGTCGATGTAGGCCCGGAGGTAGACCTTCCGGATGTCGCCCACCGTCACCACGGGGGCCCCCGCGGCGAGGACCTCGCCGGGCTCGGCGTTCTTGGAGAGGACCACCCCCGAGAGCGGAGAGACCGCCGTCGCGTATCCGAGCTGGGTCTTCGCGAGATCCAGGGCCTGGTTCGCGGCGTCCAGCTTGGCCCGAGCCTGGTCGATCTGCTCCCTCCGGTAGCCGCTCTTCATGAGGGCGTACTGTTCGGCCGCGGCGCGCTGCTGCGCCTGGGCCGTCAGAAGGGCGGCGTGGGAGGCGTCGTACTCGCGCGCCGAGATGACCTCCCGCTTGAACAGGTCCTGCTGGCGGGCGTCGTCGGCTTTGAGCCGGTTCACCTCGGCCTCGGCGGCGTCCAGGCGCGCCCTGGCCTGAGCCACGTCCTCCTTGCGGTAGCCGTCCTGCAGCTCCTTGAGGGCGGCCGCCGCCGCATCTGCGTCGGCCTGCCTGAGGGCCACCTGCTGGCTGAGGTCGGTGGAGTCGAGCCGCGCCACCACCTGGCCCGCCTTCACCGCATCGCCCTCGTCCACGAGACGCACGGCCATTCGCCCGGGAACCCGGAAGGAGATCTGCGTCTCGTCGGTTTCGATGTTGCCGGAGACCTTGATGGCGCCGCCCGCGTCGCCGCGCCCGCAGGAGATCAATGCCAACACCGCCGCGAGGGCGGCTCCGGAAGCCGTGAGAGTGATTCGTCGGTTCATCGCGAGTTCTCCTTGT
>JAJYCJ010000118.1 GCA_021778515.1 Acidobacteriota bacterium | reverse complement strand
CCCGGATCGCCTCCACGGGCAGGCCGTAGGGCTCCACCTCGCAGTAGACCCCGAGCTCGCGGACACGGCGGGCGATGAGCTGGGTCGTCTGGGAACCGCAATCGAGGATGAGGAGCTTCTGGCCAGCATGCATGCTATGACCTTTTCCTGGAGGTTGGAGTATAGCCCCTCGGCGCCACTCCCCTCAAGACGCCGGCTTTCGTCCTCAGGAGGACGCTGTCCCGCTGTCCCTCACCCACTCCCCGAGCGCCTCCAGGAGGGCCCCGGGCTCCTTGGTGCTTCCCAGGGCTCCGCGCAGTGTGGCGGCCCCCGCCATGCCCGCGGTGTACTTGCCGAGGAAGCTCTTCATGCGGTGGAGGGCCAGGCCCGGAGGCCCCAGCGCGAGCAGCTCCCCGAAGTGCCCCAGGATGAGCTGCGAACGCTCCTCGAAGGTGGGCTGGCCATAGGATCCCGTGATCGCAAGCTCTTCGATCTGCCGGAAGATCCAGGGGTTTTTCACGGCGGCCCGGCCCACCATGAGGCCGTCGCACCCCGTCCGGCGCCAGAGGGACAGGGCCTGCGCGGGGTCCCGGATGTCGCCGTTGCCCACCACGGGGATCGAAACCGCCGCCTTGAGCTGGGCCACCCGGTCCCAGTCCGCCTCCCCCGAGTAGCCCTGCCGCCGCGTCCTGGCGTGGAGGGCGAGGCCGGCCACCCCCTCCGCCTCCAGCGCCCGCGCCACCTCCAGAAAGGTCATCTCGCCCTCGGACCAGCCCAGCCTCATCTTGACCGTCACCGGGAGGGAGATGGCCCGCACCACCGCGCCGGCGACGCGGGCGGCCAGTGCGGGGTCCCGGAGAAGGGCCGCTCCGCAGAGGCCCTTGGTGACCTTTGAGGCCGGGCACCCCATGTTGATGTCCACCACGTCGGCACCCTCACCCTCGCACCAGCGCGCGGCCTCCGCCATCCGCTCGGAGTCGGCCCCCGAGAGCTGGAGCGCGACGGGATGTTCATCGGGAGCGATGCGGAGGTACTCCGCGGGATCGAGCCGCCCGCGAACCAGCCCCTCCGACGAGAGGATCTCGGAAACCACGAGGCCCCTGTGCCCGCAGCGGCGAACCACCCTGCGGAAGGTGAGGTCGGTGAGGCCGGCCATGGGCGCCAGCGCCAGTCCCGGAGAGACGCGCACCGGGCCCAACCGGTAGCCGGGGAGCGCGGAACACCCATCGGCCGGCGAGGGCGGGCCCGTGCCCCCTTCGTGCTCGGATCGCGCGGTCAGGGGATGGGGGGCGGGGGAGGCGAGACGAAGGGAGGAGACGGATTGCCGCATCCCTTCCCGATCCACACTTCCCGGTTTGGCGTGGTCGTGGTTCAATTTTCTCCGCCTTCCACGGCGAAGAAATCTCCCTCTTTGCCCTTCGGCACGGGCCGGAGGGCCTCCCGCAGGACGCGGATCCGGACCGGCGCCTCCTCCTCTTCAAGGATGGAGAGCAGGTCGCCCGCCCGCACCTCCTTGCCGGGCTTTCCGGGGTGGCCGTTAACCAGCACGGCCCCGTCCAGAACCGCGGCCTTGGCCGAGGAGCGCCGCTTGACCAATCGCGTGTTCTTCAAGTAGAGATCGAGGCGCATCGCCAGTCCCGGCGGCGGATGGCTCTCTCCACCGCGTCGTTCGACACCTCGAAGGCCCCCGGAGGGCCCGACCCCGCGCCACCCAACACGTCAGACGTACTTCGGGTTGATCCGAACGTAGTTCTGGGCCTTGAGGTTGTCGATGTACTTCTTGTACTCCTTCTGGAACTTCTCTTCCTTCAAGGCCTCGATGATCTGGTCCCTGGACTGGTCGAGCGTCGGGACCGTCGCGTCCTTGCGGTTCTCCAGGCGGAAGAGGTACCAGCCGGCGTCGGTGGGGATCAGGTCGGTCACCTCGCCGACCTTGAGAGCGAAGACCGCCTTGGAGATGGGAGAGGCCAGATCGTCGGCGGTGAACCAGCCGGCCTCCCCCTTCCTGGTCCGGGAGAAGGCCTGCGAGTACTCCTCAGCCAGGTCGCCGAAGGATTTGCCCGCCATGAACTCCTTGCGGATCTGGGCGGCCATGGCCTGCGCCTGCTCCAGGGTATGGCCCTGTTTGAGGATGAGGATCTCCTCGAGCTGGACCTGGGGCTTGCTCGCCAGCTGGCTCTTGTGGGCCTCGTAATAATCCCTGATCTCATCCGTGCTGATGGAGATCTTGCTCCGGATCTCCCGGCTCCGCATGAACTCCGGCACGTAGATGAGCGTGAGCTGCTTGCGGAACTCCTCCATGGTGAGGCCTTCCGATTGGAGGGCCTTGGCCAGGTCGGCCTTGGTCGGGATGTGGTTCTCCTTCATGAACTCGTCGATCTGGTTATCCACGATGGCGTCGACGTTGTACAGCTGCTTGGCCTTCTCCACGAGGAGAAGCTCGTCCTCCATCTGCTCCAGGAGCTTCTGGGGTACCTCTTTGAGCTGCGCCTGCAGGTCGGGCCCCTTGTACTCCCTCTTGAGCCCTTCGATGGTGCTCTTCAGGCGCTGCTCGTATTCGCTGCGGGTCACGATGGCGTCGTTGACCTTGATGACGATCTCTTCCACCACCTTGGCCCGGGGCGCGGCGCCGGGCAGCAGCAGGAAGAGGGCGAGGCTTAAGAGGACGAGGCGTTTCATGGTGTCTCCTTCTGGTACCGGAAGGGTAGTTTAGACCAAAACACCACCACCTGGAAGCGCTGGCGGAGATTCGACAGGTACTCCTTGAGCAGGCGGTCCCCCTTCGCGTCGCTGAGGGTGAGCCGGATCTGGGGCGCAACCTCTTCCAGGGGCAGCACGTAGCTCGTGCAGCGCTGCTGCACGAGTACGATCTGGTAGAACTCGTCCGAGACGCGGATGGGCTCCGTGGGCACGCCCGGGCTCGCCTGCGCGAGCCGGTCGCGCAGGTAGTCGGGAAGCTCCGAGGATTGGAAGTACTGAGGGGAGCCCCTGTCGGGAGAGACGGAATAGAGCCGGGCCACGTCTCCGAAGCTGTGCCCCGCGCGGAGGAGCTTCTCCACGTCCTGGGCCTGCTTCAGACCGGAAACGAGGATGGTCCTCAGGAGCACGCCCTCCCCCCGCCTGTAGTCGGCCAGGTGCTGCTGGTAGTAGCGCTCCACCTCCCCCGGCAGGACGTTGATCTTGCTGTAGACGTTCTCCTCCAGCTCGGCGCCGGTCTGGTCGTCGCGAACCTTGGGATCTGAATAGGGGCCGAGGCTCACGGGAGCGGGAGGCACGGCGCCGGTGGCCGCATCGTTCAGGATCAGGACGCTGTTCACGAGGCCGTCCCAGATCCGGCTCTGGATGAGGGGGTCCTGGGTATCCGGCACCTGATTGTAGGTGAGAGCGGACGCCAGATCGGTCCGGGTGATGAAGTAGCGGCCCACCACGGCCAGGATGTCCGGATTGCGCTCCAGGCGCCGCATGGGGCTGTTGGCGCAGGCGGCCAGGAGAAGCAGGACCGCGAGGGCCGCCGAGGCCCTGCCGCAGGGTACTCTCCTCACCCCCACGCCTCCCCCGAAGGGCGCACCGCCTCCAGCAGGGAGCCGAGGAGCTGGACCGAACTCTCGCCGCCCGCCAAGCCCATCTCCAGGCTTCCGGCCGGATTCAGGTGGACTCCCGGGCGACGGGACAGGAAGCGCACGAGGCGCGCGGGATCCCAGGGGACCGAGGGATCGAAGCTGATGGCGAGAGCCCCCTTCTTCGCCGCCACGCTGCGGATCCCTAGCCGCTCGGCGCGCAGGCGCAGCCGAACCGCCTCCAGCATGGCAAGAACCTTGTCCGGTGCCGGTCCGAAGCGATCCTGCAGCTCTTCCGCTACCCGGTCTACCTCGGCCTCCGTGGCGGCCAGCGACAGCTTCCTGTAAAACTCGAGCCGCTGGTGCATCTCTTCCATATACTCCACGGGCACGGCCAAATCCAGCCCCAGGTTCAATTCGCACCGGACCACCGGGGCGACCGCCTCACCCTTGGCCTCGGAAACCGCCTCCTCGAGCATCCTGAGGTAGAGCTCGAAACCCACCGAGGCCAGGTGGCCGGACTGCTCGGCGCCCAGAAGGTTGCCCGCCCCCCTCAGCTCCAGATCCACGGCCGCCACGCGGAAGCCGGCCCCCAGCTCGGAGAACTCCCGCAGGGTCTCGAGGCGGCGCTCGGCGTCGCCCTTCAGGGCGTGGCCCGGCGGGGTGAACAGGTAGGCGTAGGCGGGCACGTCGCTCCGGCCGATCCTCCCCCTCAGCTGGTAGAGCTGCGTGAGGCCCATGGCGTGGGCGTTCTCCACCAGGAGGGTGTTGGCCCTGGGCAGGTCCACCCCGTTTTCGATGATGGTCGTCGAGACGAGCACGTCGTACTGGCCGTGAAAGAAGGCGATCATCACCCCCTCCAGGGCCCTCTCTCCCATCTGGCCGTGGGCCATGGTGACCCTGGCCTCCGGGACCAACTCCTGGATCTTCCTGGCCGCCCCCGCGATGGTCTCCACCTTGTTGTGCACGTAGTACACCTGGCCGCCCCGCGAGAGTTCCCGCCGGATGGAGGACTTGAGCAGATCGGGATCGAAGGGCTGGACGGAGGTCTGGATGCTGAGGCGGTCCTTGGGCGGCGTCTGGATGAGGGACATGTCGAGGATCCCCGAGAGACCCATCTGGAGCGTCCTCGGAATGGGCGTGGCGGTGAGGGTGAGGACGTCCACCTTGGTCTTGAGCTGCTTGATCTTCTCCTTGTGGGCCACGCCGAAGCGCTGCTCCTCGTCCACCACCAGGAGGCCGAGCCGGGGCATGGCCACGTCCTTGGAGAGGATCCGGTGGGTGCCGATGAGCACGTCGATCTCCCCCGCCGAGGCGGCGGCGGCCACGCGCTTCTGATCCCTGGCCTGGACGAACCGGGAGAGCATGGCCACGCGGACGGGAAAGGGGGCGAACCGCTCGCCGAAGCGCTCCATGTGCTGCAGCGCGAGCACGGTGGTGGGGCAGAGCACGGCCACCTGCAACCCGTCGGCCACGGCCTTGAAGGCGGCCCGCAGGGCCACCTCCGTCTTGCCGAAGCCCACGTCCCCGCAGACGAGACGGTCCATGGGCTTCACCGACTCCATGTCGGCCTTCACCTCCTCCACCGCTCTCGCCTGGTCGGGCGTGAGCTCGAAGGGGAACTGCGCCTCGAATTCGGTCTGCCATTCGCCGTCCGGCCCGAACCGGTGGCCCTCCACCGTCTTCCTCTGCGCGTAGAGCTTCAGGAGGTCACCGGCGATCTCCTTAACCGCCCGTCGCACCTTGTCCTTGGTCTTCTTCCAGGTGGTGCCCCCGAGACGGTCCAGGGGCGGGACGTAGCCCTCCGGCCCGGCGTACTTCTGGACGAGATCCATCCGCTGGACCGGCACGAGCAGCCTGCTGTCTCCCTGGTAGGTCAGCACCAGGTAGTCTTCCCGCAGCCCCTCCCGGACCAGAGTCTCGATGCCCTGGTAGAGCCCCACCCCGTGCTCCAGGTGAACCACCGGGTCGCCGGCCTTGAGGTCCCTGAGTCCCGTGAAGAAGGCCTCTCGGCGCTGGACGCGCGCCTCCGGGAGCGCCCGTCCGCGCCCGAAGATCTCCTTCTCCGTGACCGTCATCCACCCCAGGCCGGGGAAGACGACGCCCTCCTCCGCGGGGGCCAGGGCGCCGTAGAAGCCGGGAGGCAGCTCGTCGCCCGCCGGCGCCTCCCTGAGGAGCGGCAGGTCCTCGGCCTGCGCCATCTCGGCAAGCCTGTCCAGGGTGCCTTGCCCCTGGAGCAGGGCGAGGCAGCGGTACCCCTGCGCCACGCGATCCTTGATGTGGGTCAGGAGGCGGTAGGGCTCGCCGGGGTAGATGGGGGCGCGCTCGGTGGGCACTCCCTCCTCCGCTCCGCCTGAAAAGCGGACGGTCCTGGGATCCTGGAGCAGGGCCTCCAGCTCCCCGAGGTCCATGAACAGCCGCTCCGGGTCGAGGAAAGGGGGCCTGTGCCTGGCCTCGAAGCCCGACCGCCAGCCCTCGAGGGTGCTCTTCGCCTGGTCCAGGACCTGCGGCGGGTCCCAGAACGCCCACTGGGCAGAGGGGAGGAACTCCTTCAGGGTGCCGAAGAACTCCCGGTCCTGGCGCACCTCCGCGGCGAGCGAGGGATAGGTACCCACGCTGGAGAGCCCCTCCAGGCGCAGGGCCCCAAATTCTCCGGTTCCGGCGAGCCGGGCCTTCACGTTCTCCAGCAGGGCGTCGTCGCGAACGGCCTCGGAGAGCGGCGGCACGAGGAGGGGACGGCCCACGGCCCCCAGGGAGTGCTGCGAGGCGGGATCGAAGAAGCGCAGGGAGTCCACCTCGTCGCCGAAGAGCTCGAGGCGCACGGGCAGGTTCTCCAAGGGAGAGAAGAGGTCCACGATGCCCCCGCGGAAGGCGGCCTCGCCCGGCTCACCCACCTGGTCCACCTGCCGATAGCCCAGCCGCCACAGGGCGGTGCGGAACTCCCGCCGGTCCAGGGTCTGCTCCTCCTCGATCGTAATCAGGCAGCTCTTCCACCAGCCGGGCCTGGGCACCCTATAAAGAAGGCTCTCCGCCGTGGCGAGCAGGGAAGGGCGGGCGGAGGCGGCGAGGAGGGACAGGGCGGTGGCCCGCTGGGCAAGGATTCCGGGGTGGCCCGGCAACCCCTCGTAGGGGTCCGCATCCGGGGCGGGCAGCCAGAGGGGGGCCTTCCCCTCGCCCAGCAGGGCGCGCAGAAACCCGTGGAGCTTCAGGCCCACGGCCTGGGAGGGAACCACGATGGCGACGGCGACGTCCCGCTCGCCGAGCAGCGCCGCCAGGGCGTAGGACCGGCCCGCTCCGCCCACGGAGGCCAGCCCCTGCGCACCGCCCAGCCGACGTCCGAGCTCGGCCAGGAAGGCCCTGACCAGGGACGTCACGGCCGCACGCCTCCCAGCCGGGCCAGCAGGGCGGTCGTGGACCGGCCCTCCACGACCGGAATGGTCAGGACGCGGCCGCCGTGGGCCAGGACGTGATCCCGTCCCACGATGGCCTCCGGGGCCCAATCGCCGCCCTTCACTAGCAGGTCCGGCGTGAGGAGCTCAATGATCCGGAGGGGCGTCTCCTCGGCGAAGAGGCAGACGGCGTTCACGGCATCGAGAGCGGCGAGGATCTCCGCCCGCTCCGCCTCGGGCGTGACGGGCCGTCCCTCCCCCTTCAGCCGCCGCACCGATGAGTCGCTGTTGAGTCCCACCACCAGGCGGTCCCCGAGCCCCCGGGCCGCGTTCAGGTAGCGCACGTGTCCCGCGTGGAGGAGGTCGAAACAACCGTTGGTGAAGACCACGGTCTGCCCGTCCCGCCGCCAGCGGCGCCGGCGGCTCAGCAGATTCTCGAGATCGAGCACCTTCCCCGCGATCATTTCCCGAACCTCAACTCGTCGACTCGGCGCTGCATGGGCGGCAGCACCTGGTCAATAACCGATTTCAGGGGCACCGCACGCCCCCCCTCGGCCACGCAGGCCTCGTAGGTCTGGATGACGTCCCCCCTGGCGTCGAAGCTCATCGACCCCGAGGCCCCCTGGAAGTCCTTCACGGAGAGGAGCCCCTTGCGGACGTCCTGGGCCGAGAGGCCATCCCTGGCCATCACGGAAACCAGGACCATGACGGCATCGTAGGCGTGGGCGGCGTAGATGTCGGGCACATCGTGGTAGCGGCGCTCGTAGGAGGAGGCGAAGACCTGCACCACCGGGGACGACGAGTCGGGGTCGTAGGTCGGCCCCAGGAAGACCACCCCATCCAGCAGGCGGCCGGCCTTGGCCATGAAGTGCCGCTCCGCCAGGGAACTATCGGAGAGCATGGGGCGATCCACTCCCTCCTTCTTCAGGCCCGCGATCAGCGGCAGCAGGTCCGGGCCGTACCCCACCAGGTACAGGACCTGAGCTCCGCGGGCTCTCTCCAGCGCGCTTTTCAGGAAGGGCTCGCTCCCCGCCTCGCCGGCGCTGAAATCGAGCCGATCGACGCTCCGCCCCTCCGTCGAGAAGCGCTTTTCAAAGGCCGAGGCGAGACCGTCGGCGTAGGCATTGCGCTCGGCGAGCAAGAGTACGCGGTTGGCATGGAGCGTATAGGCCGCCAGGTCCGCGGTCGCTCTGCCCTCCAGGGCGTCCGAGGGCCAGTTTCGAAACACAAAGTCTCCGGCCTCCGAGATCTTGGGGCTGCTCGCGGAGGGCGAGAAGAGGACCCGCTGGTACTGGTCGGCCAGCGGCGCCATGGCCAGAGCCTCGTCGCTGCTGCCGCCGCCCACCACGACCGCCACCTTCTCCTCGAGGATCAGGCCCCGAAAGGCCTCCACGGCCTGCCTGGGATCGGAGGCGGAATCCCGGATGAGGACCTCCAGCCGCCGGCCCTCGATCCCGCCCTCGCGATTCACCTGGTCCGTAGCCGTGAGGACCCCGCGCTCGAG
>JAJYCJ010000022.1 GCA_021778515.1 Acidobacteriota bacterium | reverse complement strand
TGTACTGGGTAACGACTGCGGGGCGGGTCCTTTGGCAAGCCTCCTTTCCGGTAACCGGGCCCCCGAGTCCGGCTCAACCGACCGTTCTCAGATCGTCGCGGTACAGGTCCACTTCGGGGCGGGTCCTTTGGCAAGCCTCCTTTCCCGGTAACCGGGCCCCCGAGGTATTGCAAGATGCAATACCCGGCAAAAAGTAACAGACTGACGCCGGCCGGTCGCCGCGCCGTGTCCCGACGCAATGGGGGTTTCGAAATCGAGAAAAAGGGCCCGCGTTTCCGCTGGGCCCTCCGTCATCGGTGCAGGAAAAACCTGGGCACAGGAGGCCCGCCGGAACCGGAAGGCCACTCCCGATCAGCCCCCGGTTCCCGCATTCGAAATCCCGATGTGGTCCCTACTCCACTTTTACGATGGCGTCCGTGTCGATCTGGGCGCGCTGGAGGCTTCCGGAAAAGTCCACGTAGACGGCCTTCCATTCGGAGAAGAGGTCCAGGGCCTCCTTACCGCCTTCTCGGTGGCCGTTCCCGGTCTGCTTCACGCCGCCAAAGGGCAGGTGGTTCTCGGCGCCGATGGTGGGGGCGTTGACGTAGAAAAGGCCGGTGTGTACATCGCGCATGGCCGCGAAGGCCTTGTTCACGTCCTGAGTGTAGATGGAGCCCGAGAGCCCGTAGGCGCAGTCGTTCTGAAGCGCGATGCCCTCCTCGAAGGTCTTGAAGGGCACCACCGAGAGGACCGGACCAAAGATCTCCTCCTTGAAGATGCGCATGGACGGCTTCACATCGGCGAAGATGGTCGGCTCCAGGAAGAAGCCCTTGGCGTATGTCTTGCCGGTGAGCCGCTTCCCTCCGCACAGGAGCTTGGCGCCCTCCTTCTTTCCGGTGGCAATGTACTCCAGATCGGTTTTGAGCTGGCTCTCGTCCACCGCCGGGCCCATCTCCACGCTCTCGTCCAGGCCGTTGCCGATCTTGAGGGCCTTGGCGCGCCTGACCAGCGCGTCGAGGAACCTCTTGTAGATCCCCTTCTGAACCAGGCAGCGGCTCGTGGCCGTGCAGCGCTGTCCGGTGGTGCCGAAGGCGCCCCAGAGCACCCCGTCCACGGCCAGGTCCAGGTCGGCGTCGTCCATGACGATGACGGCGTTCTTCCCGCCCATCTCCAGGCCCACGCGCTTGAAGTCCTTGGCGCAGGCGAGGTTGATCTGGCGCCCCACGTCGGTGGAGCCCGTGAAGGAGACGAGAGCCACGTCGGGGTGCTCGCAGAGGGGGTTGCCCACCCGGCGTCCGGAGCCGGTCACGTAGTTGACCACGCCCTTGGGAAAGCCCACCTCCTCGGCGCCCTTGACGAGGTTCCAGACGGTCAGCGGCGTGAGGGTGGCGGGCTTGATGACGACCGTATTGCCACACACCAGCGCCGGCATCATCTTCCACGTGGGGATGGCCATGGGGAAATTCCAGGGCGTGATGAGGGCGCAGACGCCGATAGGCTGGCGGACCGCCATGGCGAACTTGTTGGGAAGCTCGCTCGGCGTGGTCTCGCCGTACATGCGGCGCCCCTCGCCCGCCATGAAGAGGGCCATGTCGATGCCCTCCTGCACGTCGCCGCGGGTCTCGGTGAGGATCTTTCCCATTTCCCGGGTGGCGTCATGGGCCAACCGCTCCTTGTTCTCCATGAGCCAGAGGCCGAGTTTCATAACCAGTTCGGCGCGCTTGGGCGCGGGCACCAGGCGCCACCGCTGGAAGGCCGCTTTGGCGGCCGCCACCGCGGCGTTCACGTCGCGTTCGTCGCTGTCCTGAAAGTGCCCGACGACATCGTCGGTATCGGCGGGGTTGACGTTGGCGAAGGTCTTCCGGGTGGCCGAGGCCACCCACTCCCCGTTGATGTAATTCTTATAGATCGTCTGTTTCTTGGCCATTTCATGCCTCCTCTTGGGGTTGAAGGGCGCTTGCGCGCGGGAAGAAAAGTGTACCAACCCGCGTCTCGGGAGTCAAAGCGCTCCAGCATCAAATGATGCACCCGGTGGAAAGGGGAGGGCCCAGGGACGGGCTGGGCGGTGTATCACGGGTCTTCCAGCAGGCGAGAGGCCTCCTCCACGACCTCGTCCATCGCCTCCCCGGCCGGAAGCCTCCACGACCTCTGGCAGAGCTGGGAGAGGGGGGTGGTCTCGGGGTTGACCTCCCAGAGTGCGGCGCCGCGGGACTCGGCCACCCTCGCCAGGCTCGCGGCGGGCTCGACCACCGCCGAGGTTCCCACGACCAGGAAAAGGGCGCAGTCCCGGGCGGCCTCCACGGCCTTCGCCAGGACCTTCTCAGGAAGAAATTCGCCGAACCAGACCACGCATGGGCGCAGCAGGGCGCCGCACAATCCGCAGCGGGGAGGCAGAACGGGAAGAGGCACGGTCCGGTCCTCGGCCTCCCCGCCGCAATCGGTGCAGCGCAGGCGCCAGAGGCTTCCGTGAAGCTCCAGTACCTGCTGGCTCCCCGCGGCCTGGTGCAGGCCGTCCACGTTCTGGGTGATGAGGGTGAGCCGGGGGCCGAGGCACCGGCCTAGCTCCGCCAGCGCCCGATGGGCGGCATTGGGTTCGGCTCGCGCGGCCTGGTGCCGACGCGCCTCGTAGAAGCGCCACACCTTCAGGGGATCCTTCGCGAAAGCCTGGGGGGTGGCCACGGCCTGCACGGGCTCGTTTTCCCAGAGGCCGCCCGTTCCCCGAAACGTCCCAAGCCCGCTCTCGGCTGAGATCCCGGCGCCGGTCAGGACGACCAGCCGTCTCCCCTCATGGACCGCCACGCCACGCCTCCCGGATGCGCGCGGAGCCGATGGGTCCCTCCCGGAGGACCACCGGTTCCTCGCCGGTCGCCGCGACCACCGTCGAGGGCAAACCTCCCGGCGCCCTCCCACCGTCCAGCACGAGGAGAGGAGCCCCCGGAAAGGCGCGAGCCACCGCCTCCGCATCGAGACAGGGCGGCTCTCCGCTCAGGTTGGCGCTAGTCACCGCCAGGGGTGCCTCGGCCCGGCCGAGCAACCGCAGGGCCACCGGATGGTCCGGGACCCTCACGGCCAGCGTGGTGCCTCCGGGAGCGAACCAGGGCGGGCACCTGGGCGGCCGGGAGAGCACGAGGGTGAGCGGGCCGGGCCAGAAGGCGAGGGCCAACCGCTCGGCCCCCGGGGAAAGGGAGAATCCCCAGGCTCGGACCCTGGCCAGGCTGTCCATCTGGAGGGGGAGGAGCTTTTCCTGCGGCCTGCCCTTGAGTTCGAAGATCTGGTCCGCACCCGCAGGATCGTTCACACAGGCGGCCAGGCCGTAGACCGTTTCCGTGGGAAGGGCCAGCACACCGCCCGCCTCCAGGTGTTTCCAGGCCTCCGCGATCCAGCCCTCGCCCTGGGTTCCTATGGTCCGCACGGCCGACCTCTAAAGTGCGGGCTCCCGGCCGTTGAGCGGGTTCCCGCCGGGCGCGTTCTCCCCTCCATCGCTTCAACTCCCATTGCCCCCCGAATCGATGAGGCGTCACCGATTCGCAGCGCTTCGGTCCTTGGCCAGGATCTCCTCCCGCTTGGCCTCGCGGGACTTCTTGATGGCGGCGCGGAGCTCCGGTCTGGAAAGGGAGAGAATCTGGGCCGCCAGGTGGGCGGCGTTGGCCGAACCGTTGATGGCCACCGTGGCCACGGGCATTCCAGGGGGCATCATGACCGTGGAGAGCAGGGCGTCTTGTCCGTTTAGGGGTCCGGAGGCAACGGGGATGCCGATCACCGGCAGCGTGGTATGGGCCGCAGCCACTCCCGCCAGGTGGGCCGCCATGCCCGCGGCGGCGATGACGACCTCGATTCCCTTCTCCTCGGCCCCTTCGACGTAGGCGGCCGTCTCGTGAGGGGTCCTGTGGGCGGAGAGAACCCTGCACTCGAAGGGGATGCCGTAACTTTCCAGCGTCTTCAGGCACGCATCGAGGACCGGAAGATCCGATGCGCTGCCCATGAGCACCGCCACCAGGGGATGCGCCTCGCTCATCGTGTCACCTCCAAAAATTCATTCTAACAAGGGCCCGGGAGCCAAGGAAAGCCGATGGGGAAGCGCGCCGGCCTTGACAGAATGCGGCCGCTGGTTCATGTTCGCCTTGGAGGTGCCCGGGTTGCAGGACCACGACCACCAGCGGTGCATCGAGATGTTCAGCCGCCTGTCGAGCTACCTGGATGGGGAACTGGATGGATTGTCCTGCAAGGAGCTGGCCCGGCACATGGAGAAGTGTGAACCTTGCCGCATCTACCTCCAATCCCTCGAAGCCACCCGGAATGCCCTGCACCACCTGGCGGAGCAGCCGGAAATCCCGGCACGAGAGAGCGAACGCCTTCTGAAGGCCTGTCTCGAATCCTTCCAGGCCAATCTCCGGACGCGGCCATCCCGTTGACCCATTCCGACCGTCCCGATCTGCCGTCTTTCCAGGAGCGCGGAACCGTCCCCGTCGGAGTTGACCTGGCAAGTGCCGGCCCCAACGGCTCCCAGCCAGCCCCGAGGCCGTGGGAAGGATTCTTCATACTGGTTGTCGCCGGAACCCTATTTTGGGGGGGAGCGGTGGCTGCGCGCGGAGGCCCTCTCCTTTTTCTCGTGGCGGTCCTTCCGCTCCTGAGCTTCGTGGCCCCGGTCCTGGCCTGGGGGTGGCTTCGGGGACGGCTCCCGGATTTCTTCCCCGCGCGGCACCTGAGTGCGCGCGGGCTGGCTCAGGCCCTGATCCTCGCCGCGGGCGGATCCCTGGCGGCGCTGGCCCTGGCCGGGGCGCTCTCGGCCCTTCCGGGAGCGAGGGGAGAGGAGGCGGCCCTTCGGAGCCTGTTGGGGGGCTTCCCTCCGGCCGCCCAGTTGCTCCTGTTCGCCCTGCTCCCCGCGCTGAGCGAGGAGGTGCTCTTTCGGGGTGCCCTCCTGTCGGCCCTGCGCCCGTGGGGGGCGCTTCCGGCGTGCCTGGCATCGGGGCTCCTGTTCGGGCTCTTTCATGGGTCAGTCCTGCGCTTCGCACCCGTGGCCCTTCTCGGAACGGTCCTCGCGGTGGTGGTATGGCGCACGGGCAACCTCTGGGTGGCCGTGGCCTGTCACGCGCTGCACAACGCGGCCATCCTCTGGGTGTTGGATGAAACCGCGGGCGGGGCGGCGCGAGAGCCCTCGGCTCTGCTTCTGGCGGTGGCGGGAGGATTGGGCATTGTTTTCCTCTCCGCGGGGCTGCGCGGTTTCGGGGCCGGCGCCTCGGATGAGGAGGGGCGGAAAGGCTCCAAAAGCCAGAGCGTGGACGGCCTGAAGGAGCACGGCACGGGCGTCGAAGGGGCTATGCTGGAAGGGGCTCCTCGGTCCAAGCCTGACCCAGAAACCGATAACGGCGAGCCACCCGGCACCCGATTCCCGTCATGATCTCGTAGGGAATGGTCTTGGCCCAGCGTGCCCAGTCCCACGGGCCAAGGCTCTCGGCGCCCTCTTGGCCCCAGAGAGTCACCTCAGTCCCCTCGCTCAAGTCGCCGGCCGAGTCCAGGTCCACTGCCGTCAGGTCCATACTGATCCGTCCCACGATGGGGCAGCGGGCGCCGTTCGCCAAGACGTAGCCCTCACCCTGAAGGCAGCGCGGGAGGCCGTCCGCATAGCCCACGGGGAGGATGCCGATCCGCTGCCCCTCCCGGCACAGGTAGGTGGCTCCGTAACCCACCGGAGCGCCGGCGGGCATCCTCTTGACCTGAGCCAGGACGGACCTGAAGGCGACGGCGGGGCGCAGGCCGATATCGGGCAGTGCTGACGAGGGCCTCATCCCGTAGAGGCTGAGGCCGGGCCGGCAGAGGGAGAGGTGGGTGGCGGGATGGGCGAGGATGGCCGAGGAGTTGGCCAGATCCACCCACCGGGGGTCGATGCCCGCTCCTCGCAGCTGCTCGAGGATCTGCAGGAAGCGATCGAGCTGCCACCGGTTCTGCTGGGCCTCGGGGTCATCGGCGCTGGCGAGGTTGGAGAAAAGTCCCGTGACGACTACGTTTGGGCTCGATGCCAGGGCGGCGAGCAGTGCCGGGAGCTCCTCGGGCCTGAAGCCGAGGCGGCCCATGCCGGAGTCCACTTTGAGGTGCGCCTCCGCCCGGACACCCCGGCTCTGGGCATCGGCCTGCAAGGCCCCCAGGAAGCCGAGGGAATAGAGCGCCGGCGTGATGCCGTGCTCCAGAATGGCCGGCACCTGCTCCAATCCTGCCGGGCCGAGCAGGAGAATCGGCGCGGATATCCCGTGACGCCTCAGGTGAACGGCCTCTTCCACCAGGGCCACTCCGAGCCACGGTGCCAGTCCGGCTTCAGTGAGGGCGCGGGCCACCGGCAGGGCACCCATTCCGTATGCGTTGGCCTTTACCACGGCCAGCAGGGGGCGACCCTGGGCCCGGGCGGTAAGGAGGCGGGCGTTTCCGACGATTGCATCCAGATCCACCGTCAGGAGGGTGGGGCGGTGCGAGAAGGTTGCTACGGGACGGCCGGATTGTCTCATGGGGTCGATAGCTCCATGGCCGGATGGGCTTCCGGGGTGAGGGGTCTGCCGAGCAATTTTGGGTTTTCGGATTTCGCCAGGGAGGACACGGCGGCTGGTCCTGATAGGTGGGGTTCCATCACTGGGGAGGTTCGCCTTCGGCGCTGCCTTGGTAGGAGTCGCCGAAGCCGGCAATATGCTCGAGGAAGGTGAGGTCCACGATGCCGGTGGGGCCGTTCCGCTGTTTGGCGATGATCAGCTTGGCGCGGGCGCGGGCCTCCGGGTCGCCATCGCGGGCCGCCGTGTTGCGGTGGAGGAAGAGCACCAGGTCCGCGTCCTGTTCGAGGGAGCCGGAATCGCGGAGATCCGAGAGCAGCGGCTCCTTGCCCTCTCCCCGCTTTTCGGAGGCCCGGGAGAGCTGGGACAGCGCCAGAACGGGAACCCGCATGTCCTTGGCCAGGGCCTTCATGTTCCGAGAAATGGAGGCCACCTCCTGGTTGCGGTTCTCGAACCGACCCACGGTCCGCATGAGCTGCAGGTAGTCGATGATGACCAGGTCCAGGCGGTTCTTCGTCCTGAGCCTGCGGAGCTTGGCCGCGATGTCGAGGGAGGTCAGGAGGGGACTGTCGTCGATGAAAATGGGGAGGGTGGCCAGATAGTCCATCTTCAGGACCACATCGGCCCTCCTGGGGCGGGGAATCCGCCCCGTTCGGATCTGGTGGAGGTCGACTCTGCTTTCCATGGACAGGAGGCGGAAGAAGAGCTGCTCGGCGCTCATTTCGAGGCTGAAGACCGCCACCGATCGGCCCTGCTTAGCTGCGCTCAGGGCCAGCTGGAGGGCGAAGGCGGTCTTCCCGACGGAGGGACGGGCGGCGAGGATGATGAAGTCGGAACTCTGGAGGCCCGAGGTATAACCGTCCAGGGCACGGAAGTTGGTGGGCACCCCCGTGACGTGCTCCCCCCGCTGCATGAGTTTTTCCAGCATCTCCGCGGCGATTGGGTTCAGTTCTTTCATGCTTCGAAGGGTGGATCGCAGGGTCTGGTCGCCCACCTCCAGGATGGACTGCTCGGCCTGGGCGAGGATGTTCTCGGGCTCGTCGGAGGAGGAGTAGGCCTCCATGATGATCTTGCTGGAGCGCTGGATGAGCTGCCGGAGCAGGGACCGGTCCTTGAGGATCTTCGCGTAGCTGAGGGCCGAGGTGAGCTTGGGAATTCCCGAGAGGAGCTCCGCCACGAACTCCGCCCCTCCGACGGCTTCCAGCTCGCCCCGGCGGTGAAGCCATTCCGTGACGGTCACCAGGTCGAGGGGTTGGTTCTGGTCGCGCAAGTCCATGAAGGAGCCGTAGATGCGACGGTGAGGTGGGAAGGCAAAGTCAGAGGCCGACAGCTCCTCGTGGACCTCCTCGAAGAGGTCGTTGTTCATGAGAATAGCCCCCAGAAGCGCCTTTTCGGCCTCCAGGTTGGCCGGCAGGCTCTGCTGGCTCAGGATTTCATCGATGCGGGGATGGGCGCCGGATTCTCGGCCAGCGGGTTCTTGAGCCAACGCAGGTCTCCCGGGGAACCGCAAGAGTGCGGAACAGCCTTGTACACTACCACCCCCGCCGCGCCATGACAAGCGCTTCGAGGAGGCTCCACGTCCGGGCGGGATCCTGCCCCCCGGCGGAGCCGACTCCGGCGGGGGCTCCGCATTCGGCCTTTGGGGCGGTCGGATCGTGGCGAGGTCACCGCCCGAGACGAGGGCTTCGCCTCCCTTGCGGTGGTGCGGGGGGCCCTCGGCGGGGGCGAGGGCTTCGGGGGTTGCCCCCGGCCTGCGCATTCGGGCCGCCGGGTATTTGCATCGGTTCCGCCCTGCTATTACAATTGCACCGTGTCTGGGGAGAAAGGGGCAGGGGCACCCCCGTTTTTGCACTTGACTTTCAGCTTCGCATTCGATATGTTAAAGTGGAGCATTAAGTTTGGGGCCGTTAAGACGCTTTGAGAAGGGGAATCGAAGGTGTTCTTCGGAAAGAGCAAAAACCTATTGGGTCTGGATATTGGCTCCTCCGCCGTGAAGATGGTCGAGCTCAAAGATCTGGGCAAAGGCAAAGGGTACCAGCTCCTCTCCTTCGGAATTGAGCCCCTCCCAGCCGAGGCCATCGTGGGCGGAACCATCATGGACACGGGGGCGGTGATCGACGCCATCACGAAGCTGATCCGAGAGAACAACATCAAGAACACCAACGTGGCCACGGCCGTGGACGGCAACTCCGTCATTATCAAGCGGATCTCCATGATGCAGATGAGCGAAGCCGAGCTGGCCGAGGCCATTCAATGGGAGGCTGGGCAGTACATCCCCTTCGACATCGAGGAGGTCAAGATCGACCATCAGATCCTCGAAAGCGAGGGTGCCGGGGGAAATATTACGGTGCTCCTCGTGGCGGTGAAGCGGGACCTGCTGACCGAGTACGCCTCCTTGCTCGGGCAGGCCGGCCTTAACGTCTCGGCCTTGGATTTGGACGTTTTCTGTGCTCAGAATGCGTACGAAATCAACTATCCCATCTCCTCGGGGGAAATCACCGCGCTGGTCAACGTCGGCGCGGGCACCACGAACATCTGCGTCCTCAAGGGGGGTAGCCCCCTCTTCTGGCGTGACATCCAAGCCGCTGGGAACAACTACACCGACTCCCTCCAGCGCGAGATGAACCTCACGTATGAGCAGGCCGAGTCCATCAAGCGGGGAACGGCGGTGGACGGAGTGCGGCAGGAGCAGGCCGCCCCCATCCTGAACGCCGTGACCGAAGAGTTCGGAGCCGAACTCAAGAAGACGCTGGACTTCTTCCGGGTGACCACGAACGAGAACGCCATCCACAAGATCATGCTCTCGGGCGGGGGTAGCCAGGTGGCCAATCTCGACCGGTACATCAGCCAGTTCTTTGGTGTACCCGTGGAGATCATGAACCCCTTCCAGAACGTCACGGTGGATGAGCGGAATCTTCCTCTAGATACCATCAATCGGCTGGCCCCGCACTTTGCCGTAGCTGTGGGTCTCGCCTTACGCAAGATGGGGGACTAGATGATCCGGATCAATCTGCTCAGGGAAGGGCGGGGCGGCAAGCGGGCAGCGGGAGGCGGGCCGAAGGTGGTAACCGGCCCCGCCGCGCCGGCGGAAGGCGGGCCTCCCTGGGGTATCTGGGTGACCCTTGTTCTTCTCACCGTGGTGGTCACTCTGGGGTATGGGGCTTGGCTGGTCACCAAGAATCGGAGCCTTGCGCTTCAGATCAGCCAGCAACAGGAGGAGCTGAAGAAGTACGAGGGTGCCCGGGAGAAGGTGGCGGAGCTGGAGAAGAAGAAGCAGGAATACACCGCCAAGGTGGACCAGATCAAGCAGCTGAAGGACCAGCAGAGCGTTCCCGTCAAGCTCATGAACAAGCTGGTCGAGGTCCTGCCGGACGGTGCCTGGTACGTTTCGGTCACTCAGGGGCCGAGCGGCCAGATCTCCATTGACGGGCGCGCCAAGGGGATTAAGACCATTTCCATGCTGTACGATAATCTTGTGGCCGCCGCGGACTTCACCGGCGTCCAGCTTGGAGACGTGGCCCAGGTGGGAAGCAGCAGCGAAGACGTATACAGCTTCCGTATTTCCTGCACCTACGCGGCCTCGGCGCCGAAGCCGGTCGCGCCGGCCGCCGCGCCGGCACCCCCACCGCGAAGGAAGCCCGCCCAGTCCTCAGCGTCTGGAATGGAGTAGGAGGGGGCCATGGATCAATTTACCAGGTTGCCCAAGTGGGGTCAGTTCGTGGTGGTCCTCCTCGTCTGCGCATTGATATTCGGCGCCGCGTGGTACGGGTTTCTGTCCGGGCAGCGGGACACCATGCAGAGCCGCCTTCGCCAGGTCGATGAACTGGATGCGAAGATCCGGCAGGGGCGGGAGGCGCAAAAGCGGGTGGACGAGCTGAACCGTCAGATCGACCTGATCCGAAGGGACCTCGAGGTCCTGAAGTCCATCATCCCGACGGACCCCGAGACGGGCCAGCTCCTGCGCGTTTTCCAGACCTTCGCCAGGGAGCAGAACCTGGATATCTACCGGATCAGCCCACAGCCTATTCAGAAGAAGGATCTCTACTCCGAGCAGGCGTACGGGATGCAGGTGGGCGGCGGGTACCACGATCTGGCCATGTTCTTCGACAAGATCGCCCACATGAGACGGATCGTGAACATCACCAATCTGTCCATGTCCGCCTCCTCCAAGCCGGGGGAGACCATTTCGGCGCAGTTTAATTCCCTGGTGTATATGCAGAATCCCGAAGCTTTTAGCGCGTTGGAGAAGAAGCCATGAGACGGCTGCTGATTCTGGCCGGGTGCGCGCTGCTGGCCGCGGGCGCATTCACCGAGCTGGGTGCCCAGGATGTGGTGAAGACCCTCAACAAGGTCCACGCCACCGTTGCGCCGGCCCAGGCTTCCAGCCCCGCCGAAGCCGCGAAGGCCCCCACGGAGCGGGGGATAGCCGACAACTATCTCCTTGGAGGAGAGAGCCTGTACCGGCACATGAACGACCGGGATCCCTTCACCCCCTTGGTGAGGGGCACAGGAGCCCAAGGATCGGATGTGAAGGTGAGGCCGGGGCAGACGGGTCTGGCTCGCTTCACCGTCGAGGCCTGCAACCTGGAAGCGATCATCAAGACCCCCCAGGGTACGGTGGCCTGGTTCCAGGGTCCCGACGGCAAGCCCTACAAGGCCACCGTCGGCGAACATTTTGCGGACGGCGTCGTGCTGGACATCTCCTTTGCGTCGGGTGAGATCACCATTCAGCAGGAACTCAACGATCCGACCGCCATCAAGCCTTTCCGTAACCTGGTCCTCAAGATCCGGAGCCAAGAAGGGGAGGGACAATGAGTAAGCGAGTTGCCCTTTGGATGACGGTTCTCGGCTTCCTGGCCGGATGGACCGTCCTGGCGGTCGAGACTTCCCCCGCCTCGCTCAACGTGCTTCACGACTTCTTCAGCAAGAAGCAGGGCGGGGCTGTGGTAGTGGGTGTGACGGGGGCCTACCCGATCATTGACTACACCTACTACGACTACGATCCCGAAACCTTTGTCGTGGACATGGCCGATGTGGACGTGTCCCAGCTCCCCAAGGTCCTCCAGGTGAACGCCGGCGGCGTGGAGAGCGCGAAGGTGGAGGCTATCAGCAGGGGTCGAGGCCGGGCCCTCGCGAAGCTCGAGATTCACAAGGCCTACTTGGCCAAGTGCATCGTCACGACGGAAGGAAACCAGCTCCTGGTCAGAGTGGTGGACGATGCGCAGGCTCCCGAGCCCTCCTCGGCACCCGCGCAGACCTCCGCGTCTCCGCCCGCTCCCGCCGCCAGTCCCGCACCGAAGGCCATTCAGCAGTCGCCCGAGGCGGCCGCGGCCGCACCGGAGCCTGCAAAAACCCCCGCTCCTGCTGCACAACCTTCGAAGACGGAGGACCCTCTGCCCGATGCCAGCAAGCTGCTGGGCATCTCGGTTTCGGCGGACGGCGGGAGCGTGGACATCCAGACGGACGGAGCCTCGCGGTACAAGTTCTTCAGCATGAAGAACCCGGACCGCATCGTCGTGGACATGCTGGGTGTGACGCACGGAAGCGTCCCGCGTCAGATCTCCGGTGCGGGCGTCATCGAGCGCGTGAGGGTCGGGCTCCTGACGGCCCAACCTCCGGTGACCCGCGTGGTTCTCGACCTGAAGCGGTTCGTGGACCCGTGGGATGTGTCGGGCCAGGGACAGCAGGTCGTCGTGGTCCGCCTCGGGCAAAATCAGCCCAAGGAGATGGCTTCGCGGGAGGCCCCGCCCCAATTGGGATCTCCGGCGACGAGTTCCCCCTCCGTCCAGCCGCCTGCTCCCGCTTCGCAGGAGGCCGTCCCGCAGGCGGGGGCCGAGGGTGCCACACCCGAGGCCATCCACTCCGCGTCCAGCCCCGCCCCCAAGGAGTCGCTGGCCGTACCCGTGAGCACCGTGCCCAAGGACGCGGTACAGCGGGTGTCCCCGGAAAGCCTGGACAAGATCAAGGTGGACCTCTCCCCCATTTCGCCCAACGCCAGCAAAGAGTACAAGGGCTATCAAGATCTCTTCCTGGCCCGGGATACCACGGAGAAGGCCACCGAGGGCAAGACCCTCGTTGCTGGAGGAGTCCCCCTGAGCTTTCAGGAAAAGACCATCTCTTCGGGCGGCGTGAAGTACACGGGTGAACCCATCTCGCTCAGCCTGAAGGATGCCGACATCAAGGACGTGCTGAGGGTCTTCCACGACCTTTCCAAGATGAACATCGTGGTGAGTCCGGCGGTCCAAGGGAAGGTGACCGTGGACCTGACCAACGTTCCTTGGGACCAGGCCATGGACATCATCCTCAAGAACGACGGCCTGGACTACATCTACGAGAACAACGTCATCTGGGTGGCGCCCGCCTCCGAGATCGCGCGGAAGTTCGCCGAACAGCAGCGAATTCAGAAGGAGAAGCTTCTTGCTGAGGATCCCGTGACCTTCACCAAGCGGCTCTCCTACGCCAAGGCCGGCAACATGGAGGCCATCGTGAGCAAGTTCCTGAGCGAGAGGGGCAGCATCATCGTGGATCCGCGGACCAACACCATGATCATCCGCGAGGTGCCCTCCCGCAAGGACAGCCTGATCAAACTCATCGACTCGCTGGATACGGCCACGCCGCAGGTGCTGATCGAGGCCAGGATCGTGGAGACCAACGTGACCTGGTCCCAGTCCTTCGGGATCACCTGGAGCGGCAACTGGTATACGAGCCGCAACGCGAACGGGCAGTACATCACGACCAACACGGGTTCCAGTCCAGCCGGCAAGAACACGGCGAGTCCCGTGACCCTGGGGAACAGCCAGTACACGGGCACGGGCGATTTCGCCGTTACCCTGCCTCCCTCGGCTTCCAACGGATTCATCGACCTTGTGCTCGGCAACACAACCGGCTCCTTCTTCCTTGACGTGCGGCTGGCCGCGATGGAAAATGCTGGACGGGGCCGGATCCTTTCGACGCCGAGGATCATGACCCAGGATAACGAGAAGGCCACGATTGAATCGGGGCGGCAGATCCCGATCCAAATCGCAACGACGACCGCCATGTCGGTGGTGTTCGTGAACGCGACCTTGAAGCTGGACGTGACCCCACAGATCAGCGCGGATGGGAATGTGAACATGACCGTGGACATCACCAACGACTCGGTGGATTTCGCAAACCAGACTCCCGGTCAGCCCCCGCCCATCCTGAAGAAGGAAGCGAAGACGACGCTCAAGGTCCAGGACGGCCACACGGCGGTCATCGGCGGCATCTTTGTGACCAACGAAGGCATCTCGCAGAGCGGACTTCCCTTCCTTTCGAGGATTCCGGTCCTGGGTTGGCTCTTCAAGAACCGGACGAAGACCCGCACGAACGACGAACTCCTGATCTTCCTCACTCCCAAGATCGTCAGGTAGGAGCCGGATGAAAAAAAAAAGATCGCTCTGGATCGGATTCCTGAGTTCGCTCATTCTGGCCACACTTCTGGGGTGTGGCCAGAATAAGCATTTACAGCCCCAGGCCGAACTCTTGCTGGAGGGTGCGAGCCCGCCGACCACAAACGTATCCGTCAACCCGCCCACCTCTCACCTAGCCTACTTCGTCTTCTACATCAAGCTGACCGACCAGGGCCTGTCCATGATTCCCTCGGATGCATGGACGATAGACAGCTATGAGATCTCCTACACCCTTTTGAGCGACCCGGGCCACCATCTCATCGCGCTGCCGGATCCGGATACGAAGCACGTGGGCACGAAGGTGACGCCCGGGGTGAACGGTCGCATACCGGTCACGCTGGTCACCGATACCTACCTCAGGGAAAACGCCATGGGGTTCCTGGGAACTTCCGATACGGCCAGCATCAAGGCGCAGGTGGTCTTTAGGACCCACCGCAACAAGGACGGCTACCCCCAAACGATCAAGGGCCACTACATCTTCAATATCGGGAACTACTGATGCCGATGTCCCTGGCTGATTTGGAAAAGGAGGTCAGCCGGGATCCCAAGATCCGGCTATTCTTCGAGCTGGCCAGGGAGTACCAAAAGGTGGGCCGTATCGACGAGGCGCAGGCCCTTTGCGAGAAGGGCCTGGCCCTCCATCCGACACGCTGGCCTGCCAGGATTCTGCTGGCCCAGGCCTATCTGGCGAAGGGCGAGGTGGCGCAGGCCCGGGAGATGGTGGAGCGGGTCCTGCTGGCCCTACCCGACAATGTGCCCGCGAACCACCTGGCGGCGGACATTTATCTGCTGGAAGGCGATAAAGAGAGGGCGCGGCGCCACTTCCAAATTGTCGACCTCTTCGATCCGGGGCGGCCTGGCGTAGCCGAGAAACTGGCCCAACTCGCGAGCGAGCCTGAACCGGCCGCAGGCGCGGGGGTGCATGAGCAGGCTACGGCAGGGGAGCCGGTCCCCCCCCGGGCGGTCCGTGATGAGGCCGATGAGGGCTCGCGGACACCCGACGGGATCACGGGAGGCGAGCCGCCCGGGGCCGACGGTGGCGGGGAGAATCCCACCCCCGAACCCGAGGTGGATGCCACCGCCGGTCGAGATTCTTCGGCCATCGAGAAAGTCCCAGGAAGCGCGGGGACGGACGCGCCGGAGGAAGCGGCACCGCCTTCCCTGGAGGAGAAGCAGGGCTTGGCTTCCGAGAAGGACGAGAAGAAGGACCGGCTCTGGGATGGGGATTCGGGAACCCAGGACGACTGGGACGTTGCTACGGCCTCATTCGAACGGGAAGTCCTGCAGTCTCCGCCCGCCGAGGCTGTCGTGGACGAGACCCGCTCGGTAGCGGCCCCCGGGCCGCCGGCCATGGCCGGACCGGAGACCGGGGCGCTGCAGGATGCGATCGAGGAACCCGCGGAACCCGCGGAACCCGCGGAACAGGTGGAGGGTGGGTTCAATACCGTCACGCTCGCGGCCCTCTACGAGGCGCAGGGCTTCCCCGAGAAGGCGATAGAAGTCTACCAGCGCATCCTGATCAAGGACCCGGAGAACCAGGAGGTCCGAGAAAGGATCCGCTTGCTGATGCAGCGAATGGCCGGCGCACAGCCGGAGGAGAGCCCGCCGGTCCACCAGGAGGACGTCCAGAGGGCTCTCCGGCGCAAGCGCGTGCTGGCACTCGAGAAATGGTTGCGCCGGGTCAGGGAGGAGGGATATGTTTGAACAGCTCTTTACTCGCCTGGAGCAGACCATCCCCGGGCTGAGGTCCGTGAGCGTGGTGGGTGAGGACGGCATCGAGGTGGAGAGCCACGCGCCCCATGCCAGCTTCCCCATGGATGTCCTGGGAGCGGAGATGAATGGAATCCTCCGCACGATGGAGCGCCTCCAGAAGGAAAGCGAGCTCGGCAAGCCGACCGAGGTCTGCATCCGGACCAGAGTGCATAACGTTATGCTGTATGACTTGGCGGGAGGGGTCTTTCTGCTCGTTGTGACGGAGCCCTTCGAACTGACCGGGAGGGTGAGGTTCGAGGTCCTGCGTCTCCTGCACGAGTTCACCGCCGTTCTCGCCTAGCAACAATACTGGAGGAAGTCGCATGGGATTCATCGTCAGCAACCAGGTTCGCAAGGGGGTTAAACTGCTCATCGACGGTGTGGCCTACGTCGTCGTGGACGTGGACCACGTCAAGCCTGGGAAGGGATCGGCCTTCGCGCGGGCCCGCGTCAAGAATCTGCGCACCGGGCAGGTCATCGAGAAGACGTACAAGGCGGGGGACAAGGTAGAAACGGCCGAAACCCAGGAATCCAAGATGCAGTTTCTCTATCGCGAGGAGTCCGCCTTCTACTTCATGGACCAACAGACCTACGAGCAGGTCACGATCGGGGAAGATGTGGTGGGGGACGCGGTCAATTACCTCACCGAGAACACGGAGGTCAGCGTCCTCCTGCACGACGGCGTGCCTTTGGGCGTGGAGCTTCCGAACTTCGTCACACTGACCATCGTGGACACGGACCCGGGCTTCAAGGGGGATACCGTTTCGGGGGGGAAGCCGGCCAAGTGCGACACCGGCGCCGTGGTCAGCGTCCCCTTTCACCTCAACGTCGGAGACAAGATCGTCGTGGATACGAGGTCCGGCCAATATCGCGAACGAGGGTGATCGGTGTCCTCTCACCGACAAAAAGTGGAAGAACAAAGGGCCGGAGGCAAGCGCCTCCGGCCCTTTCGCATCCGAGCGTTCGCCCTAGTCTCCTAGAAGATCTTGCCCCGCACCGGCACCGTGATGGTCTTCTTGTTGGTCTCGATCGTCACGGTCCCCTGAAAGTCGCCCAGCTTGACGGGCGGCTTGAGGTGGAGCTTGATGCTGTAACGCTGCTTGGGTTGCAGGGTCTCGACCGAAGTCTCCAGGTTGGGCAGGGACGAGGTCACCTTGGTGATCTCGAGGTCGGGGTTCTGGTCGTAGGCGATGGTGATGACCTTGTTCAGTGAGGCGTCATCGGGGTGCTCGTCCACGTAGCTCTTGCTCAGGCCGTAGTAGACCACCTCCTGGGGGATCACCATCATGGGATCCCGGATGGTCCCGAATACGTTGATGTTCAGGATGGGCACCTTGGGATGGGTCGTCGTGAGGGTGAATCGGCCCATGATGGGACCCGTGGGATGGTCGGAGGGAAGCATCACCTTGAAGGTGGCCGACTTGTGGTCCTTCGCAGATTCCAGGTTGTACTGCAGATTGGGGTCCTGAGATTGCACCGAGGTGATGGTGAAGGGCTCGCCATCGTTGGAGGTGATGGTGAAATCCTTCTCCTCCTTTTGTCCGGTGAAGACCAGCCCGAACTGGGCGTTTTCGCTCGGGCTCACCTGCAGGACGGTCTTCACGTTGGCCTTGATGGTGAGCTGGAAGTTGCTCATCTTGGGGTCGTTCGTGGCCACGGAAATGGTCTTGTAAATGGGGCCCGTAAAGGCGGCGGTGTTGACCGAGGCCGTGATGACCCCGGACTTGCCAGGCTGGATCGCGTGGTCCCACTGCGTCACCGTGCACCCGCAGGAGGGCTGGACGTGGGTGATTTCGAGTACCCCCTTGCCCTTGTTCTCCACCGGGAAGTCGTGCTTGATGATGTCGCCCCGGCTCACCGAGCCGGCGTCAAAATTCATCTCTTTGAGGACGGCTTCAGGGGATGCCTCCGGTGCGGCCTTGGCTTCCGCCTTGGGGGCCTGGGGGGATGCGGCCACTTTGGTGACCGGGACAACTTTGACACTGGGCTGAGGGGTCTGGGCCACGGCCATTCCGGTGACGAGGAGCGGCAGCGAAAGGGCGAGAACGGCGGCCGGTTGGAGCAACCTAAAATGCCTCATGTCAGAACCTCCAATCTAATCGCGTCGAAGTGTACAACCAATGGTTAACCAGGTCAAGATTAAGGGGGAGGAAGGGGCGGCGTACCCTATCCCTGATAGCCGGATCCCCAACCCAACTTCTCACGGAGAAGCCCGAAGAACTGGCGCCGGGGGCTCAGGATGAGGTTTACGTGGTGGCGGGCGCTTCGAATGACAACCCGATCTCCCGCCTGCATGGGACTGCCGACTTGGCCGTCGCCAGTCATGTACACCTGCTCCGATTCCTGAAGGAGGGTCACCTCGATTTCTGCTTTGCCGTCCACGATCAGCGGGCGCATGGTCAGGGTGTGAGGGCACAGGGGCGTCAGGATGATTCCGTTCATTCCAGGGACGAGGATGGGGCCGCCCGCCGACAGGTTGTAGGCCGTAGACCCCGTGGGAGTGGCCACGATCAGGCCGTCGGAGCGCATGTCGGTAAGCCACGTGCCGCCCACCCCAACCCGAAGATGGATTATCCGGGCGAGCGCCGCCTTCGTCACGACCACATCGTTGAGGCACTGGTACCTCGCGAGAATCCGTTCCCCGCGAAGCAGGCGCACGCTGAGCAGCATGCGCTTTTGGACGCTCGTCTTCCCGTCGAAGTAGGCTTCGAGCGCGGTGAACATCTCTTCCGTCCCGATTTCGGTGAGAAATCCCAGGGAGCCGAGGTTGACGCCGAGGATCGGTACCTCGCGGTGATTGGCGTGCCGGGCCACCGAGAGCAGAGTGCCGTCGCCCCCCAGGACCACCAGGAGATCTGCCTGACGGGCCAAGTCCTCCCTGGAGAGGGAAGGCGGACCCTGCGCCCTTCGGGTCATCCGCGCCGCCTCATGGTCCAATAGGAAGGAGATGCGTCGCTTCGCCAGCCAGTCCTGCAGCTCGTTCAGCAGCGGAAGGACCTGCTGCGGCAAAGGCTTGGCTGCGATACCGACGACCAGGGAGGGATTCGGGCTCACGGTTCCCCCGGGCGATGGGCCGGACGCAGGAAAACGAAAAACTCCACGTTGCCTTTGGGGCCCTTGACGGGGCTCTCCAGGCTACCCACCGCAGTATAGCCCAACTCTTCGGCGGCGGCGCATATGGATTGCACGGCGCGAGCCCGGATTTCGGGGTCTCGGACGACGCCTCCCTTGCCCACGCTGCCGCGACCGGCTTCAAACTGGGGCTTTACGAGAGCCAGGATCTCGGCGTGCGGCGCGCTGCACAGGACCGCCGGGAGGAGCAGGCGCAGGGAGATGAACGAGGCATCCACGACCACGAGCCGAATGGGTTCGGGGAAGAAACCCTCCGGCAAGTAGCGGGCATTCACTCCCTCCCTGACGACCACCCTCGGGTCGTTGCGCAGGGAATAGTGGAGCTGCCCGTGCCCCACATCCACCGCGTAGATCCTGGCCGCGCCCCAGCGCAGGAGGCAGTCGGTGAAGCCCCCCGTGGAGGCGCCGATGTCGGCGCAAACGGCGCCCTCTACGGGCGGCGAGAAGTGCCGCAAGGCCGCTTCCAGCTTTAGTCCGCCGCGGCTGACGTAGGGGCAGGGATTGCTCCGCCGCGTCAGGGGCGCCTCCTCATTCAGCAGCTGGCCGGCCTTATCGATTCGCACCTCGCCGCTGTAGATGGCCCCGGCCATGATGAGGGCTCGGGCTCGCTCCCTGGTCTCGGTCAGTCCCCGGGTCACGCAAAGCCGGTCCGCCCTGACCTTCATCGGCCGCGATTCACGATGAAATGGGCGAGCTCTCTCAGCTCCTGGCTGTCGGGTCCCAGGGGAGCCAGCGCGCGCAACGCCTCGGACAGGAGCCGCTGGGCCTCTTGCTCTGACTCTTCGATGCCCCACAGGGCCGGGAAGGTCGCTTTGCCCTGAGCCGCATCCTTTCCTGCGGTCTTTCCCAGCGCTTCCGACGTGGCCGTGACGTCCAGGATGTCGTCCACGATCTGGAAAGCCAGTCCCATGGCTCGCCCGTAGGAGAGAAGGGCCTGTCGTTCTCGTGTTCTGGCCCCCGCCCAGAATGCCCCCGACTGGAGGGCCGCCTCCAGAAATCGGCCGGTCTTGAGCCGGTGTACGCGGAGCAGGTCGTCGGCCGAGACTCCGCCGCCGCTTCCCGTCAGGCGGAGGTCGAGAACCTGTCCACCGGCCATGCCGACGGAGCCCAGCGCGAGCGCCATTTCGCGACAGACCCGGGTCCGCCGCGCCGAGAGGCGGGCGCCCGCCGGATATGAGGCGAGGACCTGGAAGGCCAGGGTCTGCAAGGCGTCCCCGGCCAGGATGGCCACCGCCTCGCCGAAGACCACGTGGCTGGAGGGGCGCCCCCGCCGGAGATCGTCGTCATCCATGGAGGGCAGGTCGTCGTGGATGAGGCTATAGGTGTGGAAGAGTTCCAACGCCGCGGCGGCGGGCAGGACGGATTCGGGGTCATCCCCCCCGCAGGCCCTGTAGGCGCAGAGGGCCAGGATGGGCCTCAGGCGCTTGCCTGCCGCCAGGACGCTGTAGCGCATGGCCCGGTGAAGCTCCACCGGCTCTTGTTCCTCGGGGGGTAGGATGGCCTGCAGGGCCGTCTCGACGGAGGGGCCCCACCGTTCCAGCGCCGAGGGAATCATGACGCGCCGTTTTCCTCGGGCGGGGCGTCCTCCTCGAACGGAACCTCCCTGTCCTCGGCCTCCAGCAGGCGCGTGACGCGCAGCGTGGCCTCCTGAAGACTCTTCTGGAGGTCCCGGCTCAGGCGCACCCCCCGCTCGAAGAGCTGGAGGCTCTCCTCCAGGGGCGTGGAGCCGTCCTCCAGCCTCTTCACGATCTCCTCGAGTTCCTGGAGCTGGCTTTCAAAGCCCCCTTTGACGGTCCTTTTCATGGCGACTCCGGTGAAACCACGAAGGCGTTGGGGAACCCCTTTTTCATCAGAGACCGACGTGCCTCCTCCGCGCTCTCTCTGTTCGCGTACCCGATGACTACGACCTTGAACCGTCCCTCGCGCTCGAGCACTTGGGCCGTGTAGCCGCTCGCCCTCAAGGCGCCCACCGTGCTCCTGGCGTTGGCCTGCGAGGAGAAGGCGCCGACCTGGACGCCGAAGCCGGAGGGCTTGGGCGGCGATGCGGCCTCTTGCCGCCCACGCTCGGGCTGAGGAGAGGGCGCCGATGGGGGAGTGGAGCCCGAGGCCGTGAGCGGATGCTCTTCCTGCCCTGGGCGTGGAACCGCCTCGGCCGAAGGGAAGGACTCGGTCGCGGGAGGGGCAGGCGCGGCGGCCTTCTCCACCCCGTTCGGGAGCGAGGGCGCTGTTGGAGACTGGGCTGGCGCTGCCGGTCCTTCCTGAGAGGAGGGCACTTGGGGAGCCGTGCCTCCTGGCGAGACGACTTCCCGCTGAAACCGCCCAGGCTGAACGGTCTCCTCCTGGATGGCCGGCCCCTCGGGGGCGCTCCCGCCCGGGCCCGAGGAACGGGGGGAGAAAAGCCAGGAGGCCGCGGCCACGAGAAAGGAGAGGCACACTACGCCGGCGGCCACCCAGAGAATTTCCCGAAGTCCTGGCCGGAACCCATCGCCGTCACTCATGGGGCTCCTCCAAACCGTGGTAGCTGCGCTGCTGCACTATATAGGACCGGAAGGCCTTGGCGTCCTCGGCGGGCAGGCCGCTGTCCACCAGGTGGGCGATCGCGTAGAGAACCTCTTCCAGAAAGGCCTGCAGCCGGGCCGCGCGCTGGTCTTCGGATTGTGAACGGAGTGCCCAGAGGACCTGATCGGGATCGAGGCGGCCGTACTGGGCCAGCCCCGCCTGCCCCTGAACCAAGTCGGGATAGGCATCGCCCAGGCCGTGCAGGATGTCGCGGATGTGCCCTTCGGCATCGGGGAGGCCCCCGAGCTTCAGGTGCGCGAAGGCGTAGAGATCGTTGTAGCGCTCCAGCGCCGACTCCAGGTCCAGGGCCGCGGCCTCCCGCCTTCCCGACGCCTCCTCCTTCTCCATCAGACCGAGGGTCAGGAAGATCCAGAGCGCCTTGTAAGTCTGGAAGGGAGAGAGGTAGCTGGCTTCCACGAGGAAGGAGACGGCCATTCCCGTCCGGCTCAGGCTGAGGAGGTGTTCCTGCTCCTGGGACAGGTCCAGGTCGCCGACGAAGGGAGGCATGCGGGCGGCCATCCGAACCCTCGTGGAGGGCTCGCCCACGGCCGCCCTGATCTGGCTCCAGGAATGGAGGCGCTCCATGCCCCGGATGACCACCAGAGGCAGGTCCACGGACAGGGTGGTCATCTCCATCGTGGAAAAGGGAGCCAGTTCCAGGCTGTAGCTGCCCGTCTTGATCTCGAACAGGGAAAAGATGATGTCGTACAGACGCTGGCTGACGCCCTCCAGCAGCTCCTCCGAGGTCAGCGCGCCCACGGTGACCAGCAGCTCCCCCAGACGCTGGCCGGCGGGAGCCTGAGCCGTGGCCTCGAAGAAGTGATCGAGGGAGATGGCCCCCCGCCGCAGCAGGGATTCGCCGAGCCCCTCGTCGGGATCCTCCGAGGAGGCGTATACCACCTTGCCTTCCTCGATGAACAGCGACTTCCCGTAGAGTCCGTCGGTCAGGGTCAGGATTCCCGTCTCACGGTCCCGGTAGAGCGACATGAGCAAGGTCGGAAGGCGGATTTCCGAAATCTTGCCGCTCAGCAGGATCTGATCGTTCATGGGTGCGTCTCCCCCCTGGCACGTTCTGGCCGCCCAGGACATGTGCGCTCAGACGGTGCGGGCCGCGCGGCGCTCAGGGAAACCGCTTCAGCGGCTGCGCAACCTGGATGTCGTTTTTGGTCTGGCTCTTGATGCGATACATGGCTTCATCGGCCTTCTTGATGAGCTCCTCTTTGGTGATGGCGTGGGTGGGGTAGGAGGCCACTCCGAAGGACCCCGTGATCTCGATGCCCCCCGTTTCCTCGAGAAGGAACGGGGTCGCGGCGATCCTCTGGCGGATCCTCTCGGCCACCTCGAGGGCACCCTTCCAGTGGGTCTCCGGAAGGATGATGCAGAATTCATCCCCGCCGTAGCGGACCACCTTGTCCATGGTCCTCACGGCGTTCATGATGCGGGCGGCCGCCTCCTGGAGGGTCCGGCTCCCCATGGCGTGTCCGAACCGGCTGTTGACCTCTCGGAGGCCGTCCAGGTCGAGGAAGATGAGCGACACGGGGTTGTTATAGCGCCGGGCCCGCTCCAGCTCCTCCACCAGGTACTCCTCGAAGAAGCGCCGGTTGTAGGAGAGGGTCAGGTCGTCCTTGGTGATGAGGTCGTTCATCCGCCGAACCGTCAAGGCGTTCTTCAGGGCGAAGCCGATGTCCGTGAGGACCGTCTCGAGGGCCGCAAAGGCCGGGGCGTTGAGGAGGCTGACGTCGCTCCTGGCGGCCGTGACGGCGATCAGGATCAAGCCCGAGTAATCGTAGACCAGCTGCAGGGGAAACATGGCCAGTCTCGCCACGGTCTCTCCCTCCACCACCGGTCCGGGGGCCGACGAGGCGGCCCCCCCGAACTCCTTCATCTTGGGGATCATGTCGCGGATCAGCCCCTCGATTTCCGTTTTGGTCAGCCCGAAACGATCGGCCGAGTGCTTCTCCGGGGCGAAACCCACCCTGAACACTCGCTCCACGAACTGCCCCTGGTCCGTCAGGATGAGCAGCGTGGCGTAATCGGCCCGGAGGGAGCGCTTGAGAGACTTCAAGATCTCCTCGGCCACGGTGTTGAGGTCGAATGAGCGGAAGGTGCGTGACAAATCTTTATAGAGCGTGAGCTCGAAGGCCGCGGACAATCGCCTGGAGCCAGATCCCTGCGAACTTCCGCGCCCCTGTCGGGTCTCCACCACGCTGCGCCTCCCCTTTGTTTCCTCGGAGCCTATCCGTGCCTTGGGGCGCACCGATCTCCCCGCGACGGCTTACTCCTTCTTCTCTTCCCCCCCCTTCGGGAGGAAGGCCCGCAGAAACTCAATGGGAACTGGGAAGATGATCGTGCTGCTGTTCTCCGCGCCGATCTGAGTCAACGTCTGAAGGTAACGCAGCTGGATGGTCAGGGGGTTCTGCGCCAGGACGGCCGCGGCGTTGGAGAGGGTCTGGGAGGCCTGGAACTCGCCGTCGGCGTTGATGATCTTGGCTCTCTTCTCCCGCTCGGCCTGCGCCTGCAGAGCCATGGCCCGCTGCATGTCCTGGGGCAGGTCCACGCCCTTGATCTCTACCAGCGCCACCTTGATCCCCCAGGGGTCGGTGTGCAGATCGAGCACGCTCTGGAGGTCCTTGTTCAGCTTCTCTCGCTCGGAGAGGAGCTCGTCGAGCTGCACCTGGCCCAGGATGGATCGCAGGGTCGTCTGGGCGAGCTGGGAGGTGGCGTAGATGTAGTTCTCCACCTGGAGCACCGCGTTGAGGGGGTTGAACACCCGGAAGTACACCACCGCGTTGACCTTCACGGAGACGTTGTCCTTGGTGATGATGTCCTGCGGAGGGACGTCCAGGACGATGGTCCTCAAGGCGATCCTGACCATGGTGTCGAAAGGCTTGAAGACGAAGATGAGGCCGGGGCCCTTCGGTTCGGGCAACACCCGCCCCAACCGGAAGATCACCCCCCGCTCGTACTCCTTCAGAATGTTGATGCAGGAGAACAGCCAGCCGAAGAAAATGACCAGTACGGCCAGTATGGGAAAGCTAACCTGCGGCATCCTTACCTCCTCCGGAAAGGGGCGCCACGCGCAGGGTCATCCCGTCACGCCCTACGACCTTCACCGCGGCGCCCGCCTCCATGGGCCGGTCGCTGACGGCGTTCCAATACTCGCCGAACACGAAGACCTTTCCGGGCTCCGGGGGATGGATGGCCTCCCGCACCTCCCCCTCCTGCCCCATCATCCCTTGCTCGCCGGTCACCACGGGGTTTCGAAAGGCCCGGGCCGCGAGGACCAGCAGGAACACCACGATGGCCGAGAAGGCCAGGACGACGGGCACCACCAGGGTGAGGGAGAGCCTCAACTCGGGAATCGGTCCTCCGCTGTAGAGCAACAGGCTTCCGATGAACAAGGAGATCACCCCTCCGACGGCCAACATCCCATAGGATACCACCTTGATCTCGAGGATGAAGAAGACGAGGCCCAGGATGATGAGGAGCAGGCCCACCACGTTGATGGGCAGGAGCGGAATGGACATCACGTAGAGCAGGATGAAGATGCCCCCCACGACCCCGGGAAAAATGAGGCCCGGGCTCTTGAACTCCACGAAGAGGCCGAGGATGCCCAGCAGGAGAAGGAGATAGGCGAGCGAGGGATTGGCCAGGGCCGAGAGGAACCGCTCGCGCGCCGTCATGTCGATGGACGTCACGACGGGGGAGGGGGGCAGGTCCACCTTCTGCTCCACCCCGTTGAAGCGGCGGATGGGGTGTTCCCTGACGTAGGTGAAGATGTCCCCCTCGTTCTGGGCGATCAGCTCGATGAGTCCGTCCTTGAGGGCCTCCTGCTCGCTCAGGGAAATGCTCTCCCGGACCATCTGTTCCGCGATGGCCACGTTGCGGTGGCGATTCTCGGCGAGGCTCCGCATGTGAGCGGCCAGGTCGTTCACCACCTTCTGCATTTCCACCCCCCCCTCCTGGGCGGGCTGGGCGGGCTGGGGGCCCTTTTCGGGAGACTGGGGCGCAGGGATCTGCGGTGGAGTGGGGACGGGAATGGGGACCCCGCTCACGGGGTGGGCCGCCCCGATGTTGGTCCCAGGGGCCATGGCTATGAGATCGCAGGCCATGGCCACGTAGGCGCCGCCGGAGGCCGCCCGGGCTCCCGCCGGTGCGACGTAGGCCACCACGGGTGCCCTGGAGGAGAGGATCGCCTTCTGGATCTGCTCCACGGAGCTCACGTAGCCGCCGGGGGTGTCGATCTCCAGAAGGATCAGGCTCGCTCCCTTGTCGTTGGCCTCCCGGATGGCTTTCACGACGTACTCTTGGACGATGGGCTGTATGGGCTGGTCCATCTGAATGCGGAACACGCCCTGCCCCCGGACGGAGGCCCCTGCAAGGACCGCCAGAACCAGGCAAATCCCCAAGAAAGGCTTGCGCATTCAAGCTCCTAGACCCAGTTCATTATGCGTTCCCGGCGGGGGGGTGTCAAGGCAATGACGATGGCCCGGAAGCGGGACCAGAGGGGTTCTTCCGGAACAGGTCCCACACTTTGGCGTACTTGAGGAAGACGCCGTAGGTCCCGAGGAAGGCGGCGGCCGCCCCCGGAATGCCGTCCAGGAAGCCCAGGCGGATCCAGTACTGCTTGATGAAGCGTCCCCAGGGCCTGAACACGACCTTGCCGAATCCCGCCCGCTTCCCGTCCAGAAAATCCTGCTCGGCCGCCCAGGTCGTGTATTGATGGAGCTTCGCGAGGTACTGGTTCCAGTCCCTGAAGGTGTCGTGTTGGAGGCAGCCCTTCAGGAATCCCACGCTCCGGTAGCCGATGATCTCCGCGTGCACGCGCAGGTCCTGGTAGCGGCACTCCCGCCGGAAGAGGCGGATGACCTTGTCCGTCTGCCACCCGCCGTGCTTCATCAGGTGCCCGAGGAAGTGGTTCCGGCGGTGAATCCAGTAGGCATCGTGCTCGGGGGGCACCTGAAGGAGCGCCAGGACCTCTTCCCGCAGGTCATCGGGCACCCGCTCGTCGGCATCGAGCAGGAAGACGTAGGGATGGCTTGCCTGGGGAATGGCCCAGTTCTTCTGGGCCGCCGAATACCCGTATTCGTGAATCTTCACGATGACTCTGGGATCGGCAGCCGCAGCCCTTGCGGCCGTGTCGTCCTTACAGGCCGCGTCCACGACCACCAGGATCTCGTCCGCCCAGAGGACCGATCGAATGGCCTCCTCGATCTGGTGGGCCTCATTGCCGGCCGGAATGATGGCGGTCACGGGGATTTTTGGCATCGGTTCCTCTGTCCTGCCCGCCGAGGCCGGGACTCTCCCGCAGCGGGCCGTCCATCGGGACCGAAGTCCCGGTGCCCCAATTATCCGCCATCGCGGCGGGCGAATCAAATGGAACAGGCCGCCCGCCGGACGCCTCCTCGCCGGAGGCGCGGAGGTCCGAGGAAATCCGCCGGGAAAAACGGGGGGGCAGATCAGGAATCGAGCGGCGGAAGGCTCACGGTGAGCGTGGGGGTGCGGATGGCGCCCTCCAGGCGCTCCTGCCGTCCGACCGCGGCCCCGGGCAGGAGGAGGACCCTCCCGAGGTGGGCCCGTTCCTCCACGCGGACCCCCGGGCCGAGGACGACGGGGCCGAGCACGGTGGCGTCCCTGGAGAGCCAGGCGCTTGCATGGCGAAGGACGGGCCATCCGTCCCTCGTCTCGACGGTGGACTCATCGGGCACGGGGAAGCGGCCGGCGGCCGCCTCCTGGACGTAGCGGAGGGAGGCCTCCAGGTAGCTCCTCGGTTCGCCCAGGTCTTCCCAAGGGCCGCTGGTGATGAGGCCCCGGATGGAGCCCGAGGGGAGAAGGGGCCTGAGCAGGTCCGGGACCAGGTCGCGGGGACCCTCTCCGGGCAGGTGCTCCAGCAGTTCCGTCCGTGCGGCGTAGGCGCCGGCGAACATGACGTCGCCTCGTCCGAAGCCCGTAATGCGCCCCTCCTGGGACAGCTGCACGCCGGTATACCGAGGGCCGCCGGGACGGAGGGCCAGAACCGCCAGGCAGTCTGGGTATCGGAGGAGTTCGGCCTCCAGGGCGGCGTAATCGGGGGCCTGGAACGTATCTCCATTGGCCACCAGGAAGCACGGGCCCTTCAGGAGGCCGCGGAGGGGAGCGAAGACCCCCGCCGTTCCCAGGATCTGCGGCTCGTGGGAGAAACGGACCTGGAGCCGGGCCGGCCTTCCGGCGGCGTCGCGCACGGCCTGCGGAAGGTGGTGGAGGTTCACGAACGCCCTCTGCACCCCGGCCTCCTCGAGGCCGGCGAGGATCCACTGGAGCAGCGGCCGGTTCAGAAAGGGGAGGGCGGGCTTGGGTGTCTCCAGGGTGAGGGGCCGCATGCGCAGGCCTAGCCCCGCGGCGAGAACGACGGCCTCACGAACGGGCATAATCGGGCGGGAAGAGGATGTCCCCGAAGGGCTCTCCCAGTTTGCGGCAGTGCTCGCCGTACAGGTCCGCGTAGGACCGGCGGATGAACATCTCGGGGGACAGATCCAGCTTCTGAGCCAGGTCTTCGATGCCCTGAGGGAATCCCTCCAGCTCGAGGAAGTTGCCGAAGGGCATTTCGTCCAGGCAGAGCAGGGCCCCCGGCGCCTGGAACTCCTCCCTGAACTTTTCATAGCGGAAGAAGGCCTTCAGACCGATGTTTTCGAGAATGGCCCTCATGCTGGGCCCGCTCTCGCAGCGGGTCTCCACCTCGGGCCTGACCTTGAAGCGTTCGTCGTCCACCACCTTGCCCTTGAAGGTGATCAGCGCCCCGTCGGCGGTCTCCCGGACCCTCAGGAGGCACCCCGCGTAGGAGAGCGACCGGTCGCGAAAGTCGAAGAGCGTGTTGGCCTCGAAGTGCCTCGGCCTGACCCGTTCGTACCCCAGCCCTTCGGCCTTCTGCACGATGGCGTGCAGGTCTTCCACCGGGACCTTCACTTCGATCTCCACGCCACGCCTCCTTTCCATGCTTCGCTCAGCTCCCGGAGGGCCGCCGAAAAGCGGTCGGCGCTCCCCAGCGGGACCCGGGCGGTGAAGGCGAGAAGCTCATCGTAAATCGCGTCGCCGAGCTCGACTCCCGCCGCCGCGGCGGCGCGGCGCAAGGCGCCCTGGGCGGCGTAGGGCAGGCTGACGAGCCAATCTTCCCAGAGGGCTCTAGCCTCCAGGTCCGCCGCTTCGAGCGCCGCCACGGCAGCCCGTCGGTAGGCCCGTGCCAATCCTCCCGTCCCCAGCTTGACGCCTCCGAAGTAGCGTACCACCACAAGGGAGGCATCGGAAACGTCGCGGCTTTCGAGGGCGGCCAGGATGGGGGCGCCCGCGGTCCGGCTCGGCTCTCCGTCGTCGCTGCACCGGGATCGAAGCCCCTCGGCCCAACCCATACGGTAGGCCCAGCAGTGATGGGTGGCATCGTGGAACTCGCGCCTGAGGGACCGGAGAAAGAGCGCGGCCTCATCCTCCGAGGCGGCGGGCGAAAGGCAACCGATGAAGAGCGAGGATTGCTCCCGGAACTCGGACCGCGCGGGCGCTGAAGGGCTCCAGTAGCTCCACGGGTCAGCCATGGAAGGCCTTGGAGGCCTCTTCCACGGTGGAGCAGATGGTGAAGAACGAGGGCAGGCCGAGCAGGTCGAAGACCTTGAAGATCTTCGGCGACATGCAGCACAGGATCATGTCCCCGCCGTCGTCCCGAATGGGCTGGATGTGGGAGAGGATCACCTCGATCCCCGAGGAGCCGATGTAGGCGAGTTCCGAGAAGTCTACGATGAGGCGCCGGTGCCCCTTCTGAAAATGCTCTTGGACGGCCTCCCGGAAGAGACCGTGGTTGTGGGCGTCCAGGAAACCCTTCAGGCGGATCACCCAGGCATCCCCCTTGGATTCGGAGCGGATTTCCAGGTTCGTCATGGCTCCTCCCGCCAGTACCTGAAAAAATTGTACCACTGATCCGGATACTGCTCTAGGATCCCGCCGAAGAAATCCGCCACCCCCTGCATCAGCTCTCCGGCCGAGAGAGCGCTCTCCGCCACGGCGGGAGTGCCCACGTGGGCGCTGTAGCGGCCTGCGCCCTCCGCCACCACGGCCACGGGGACGACGGGGACGCCAGTGAGAGCCGAAAGCAGGGCGGGGCTTCGCAGGAACAGGGCCGGCCGTCCGCGGAACTCGACCCGAACGCAGTCCCGATCCACCGATCGGTCGGCAAGAACCACGATGCTTCTTCCCTCCTCCAGGAGGCGTCTCAGCTCGAACGGCGTGGAGAGGTCCTGACGGACGCGGATGGTCCGATGCCCGACACTCCGGCGCTTGGCCTCGCGGAACGCGTCCACGCCGGGATCGCTCTCGGGGAAGCCCACGATGCAGTGGGGACCCAGAAGCCGGCCCAGATACAGCCCTCCCACCTCCCAGTTTCCCATGTGGGCCGTGACCAGGATCCGCCCCCCGCCGATGCCCATCAGGCTCTCCGCAGCGCCCGGCCGCGCGGTGACCTCCGGCGGGTCCACCCCGGCCCGGAGGTAGTCCACCAGCCCCCGTCCGTAGTTGGCGAATGTCGAGTCCGTAAAGGCATCGAGGCGCCTGGGGGATAGATGGGGGAAGGCACCGGCCAGGTTGGCCCGGACGGCGGCCGACACCTGCGGCCGGAACCCCTGGTACCAATCCATCAGGTTGGCGGCCAGGGCGTAGGGAATCCGCGAGGGGATCCGGCAGCAGCACTGCTCCGCCAGGCGGAAGACCCAGCCCTGGTTGAAGCCGCTCACGTTCCAGTTCCGGTAGAGGCTATTCGACGACATAGCGCAGCGCGGCCATGCAGATCCGGTAGGTGTCCGCCACGGGCCTGAAATGGCTCCCCTGGCCGTCGTAGACGGCGCTGACGGGAACGGGTTTCCATCGGGCCCCGGCCCTGAGCGCCTTGAGGAGGATCTCGGTCTCCACCTCGAAGCCCCCGGATTCCAGCCTCATCCCCCGGAGGCGGTCGGCGCGAAGCGCGCGAAACCCGCACTGGGTATCCGGCACGGCGTGGCCGCTCATGAGCCTGAGGATGGTGCTTCCCACCCGGTTGGTGCGGAGGCGATGGAGCGGAAAGTTCTCCGCCTCCCCCATGCGGGATCCGATCAGGAAATCCACCTCACGTCCCATGGCGGACAGGAACCTGGGCACCTCCTCCGGCCTGTGCTGGCCGTCCGCGTCCATGAAGAGCACCCACTCGGGGGAGGAGTCGCCCAGGATGTGTTCCAGGCCGTGGCGTATGGCGGATCCCTTTCCGGAGCGGACGGGAAGCCGGAGCAGGCGGACCGGCCGGGAACGGACCCTGGAAGCCGTGTCATCCGTGGAGCCGTCGTCCACGACCCACACGGCGACGGGATAGGCCGCCAGGCCGTCGAGCACCCTCTCCAGAAAGGGCCCGCCATTGTGCACGGGGATGAGGATCGCCACGATGGGTGAGGAGGAAGTGTCCTTTGGCGGCTGGGTGGGAAGGCTGTCCGACATGCCCGTCAGCGGTTCGCCTGCCGGCGGGCTTGGGCCTGGAGCGCGGTGATGGCCACCACGTCGGCGATGTCCTCTGCGGTGCAGCCGCGGCTGAGGTCGTTGGCTGCGCCGTCCAGCCCCTGGAGGATGGGACCGAGGGCCACCGCCCCGCCCAGGCGTTCCGTGAGCTTGTAGGCGATGTTCCCCGCGTCGAGGTTGGGGAAGATCAGAACGTTGGCCTGGCCTGCCACGGAGCTGCCCGGGGCCTTGCTCGCGCCCACCTCGGGAACCAGGGCCGCGTCTCCCTGCAGCTCGCCGTCGGCCGCGATGTGGGGGGCTCGGGCCCGGAAGGTCTCCAGGGCCCGCACGACCTTGTCCACGTTGGGATCGCGAGAGGACCCTTTTGTGGAATAGGAGAGGAAGGCCACCTTGGGCTCCACCCCGACGAGGAGGCGGAAGGAGTCGGCGGCGCACAGTGCGATCTCGGCCAGCTGGGCGCTGTCCGGATAGGGGACCATGCCGCAGTCCGAGTAGACGAAGACCCCCTGCTCTCCGTATTCGGTGCGGGGAGTCACCATGAGAAAGAAGCTGCTCACGGTGCGGATACCCGGCGCCGGGCCGAAACAGCGGAGGTAGGCGCGCACCGAATCGGCGGTCGTGTGGGTAGCCCCCGAGACCACTCCGTCGGCCATGCCCATGCGCACGGCCAGGCAGGCGGCGTAGAGCGGGTGGGCCGCCGTCTGGCGGGCCTGGGCCTCGGTCACGCCCCGGCTGCGCATTCGTTCGAGGTAGACTCGGGCCGCCTCCTGGTTGAATGGCGGTTCGGTCGGGTCGAGGAACTCTACTCCCGCCAGGGAGACTCCGGACGTCTCGGCACGCCGCCGCATCTCGGCGGGTTCGCCCACCAGCAGCAGCTCCGCCGCCCCCGCCGCCTGTACCAGCGGGACGGCCCGGAGTGTCCGTGGGTCAGAGGTTTCAGGCAGGACGATTCGTCGCCGGTCCGCCGCCGCGCGGTGCCGGATGGAGTCAAGAAGAGACATGCCCCGCTCACCTCCCCGGCCCAAAGGGTACCAGAAAGGTGGAGGGAGACCCAAGCCCCCTCGCGGCCCGAATTTCTCGACCCGGACGGATGGCTCGATCGTGGAGGGTGGCGGGAAGAACCGAGGTGTGACACGCAGGACGCTGAACACGAGGCTTGTCCGGATTCGGCCTCGTGGACCACAATGGGGCCGAACGGCCCTCGGGGGCCCGAGGAGGTCGGGTGAGAGGAATCGGCGCCGGAGGCGCGCGGGCGGGCCAAAGGCTCGACCGGAACGTCTGGGTGGCGGGCTTCGTCAGCCTCTTCAACGACATCTCTTCGGAGATGGTCTATCCTCTGCTCCCCCTCTTCCTGACGGGGGTGCTGAAGGCGTCGCGCACCTCGTTGGGGCTCGTGGAGGGGATCGCCGAAGCCACGGCCAGCGTGCTCAAGGTCTTCTCGGGCGTCCTTTCGGACCGGTTCCACAACCGCAAGCTCCCCATGTTCCTCGGCTACGGCCTCTCCCTCGCGGCCAGGCCCTTCATCGCGGCCGCTGGCTCATGGCCGGCGGTCCTGGGCGCGCGATTCGCGGACCGGGCGGGGAAGGGAATCCGCACGGCGCCGAGGGACGCGGTCATCGCGGACAGCGCGCCGCCGGCCCTGAGGGGAAAGGCCTTCGGCGTCCACCGCGGGATGGATACGGCCGGCGCGGCGCTCGGCCCGGGCCTGGCCATGCTCATGCTGGCCGCGGCGTTCGACATGAGGACGGTATTCTGGTGGAGCATCCTGCCCGGGTTGGTGGCCCTCCTCCTCGTCACCCTCATCCGGGAAACGGGCGTCCGGACCCAGCCCAGCGGCCCCGCCCCCTCCGTCGGGGCGGCCTTTGGGCAGAAGGGCGCCTTCCGGGACTTTCTCTGGGTGACCGCCCTGTTCACCCTGGGGAACTCCTCCGACACCTTCCTGCTCCTCAAGGCCCGATCCGTGGGCTTCTCCGTCGAAGCTGTCGCGGGGGTCTACCTGCTCTTCAACCTGTTCTACGCGGCGGTGGCCGGCCCCATCGGGGCCATGGCCGACCGGTGGGGGCTGGGCCGCGTGGTGCTCCTCTCCTTTCCCTATTACGCTGGCGTCTACCTGGGCTTCGCCCTCGCCGGGGGGCCCGCGGCGGTAGTCGTGCTCTTCCTTCTCTACGGGCCCTTCCAGGCGGTGGAGGAGGGGGTCAAGAAGGCCTACGTCTCGAGGCTCATCCCCGCGGGCTTCATGGGATCGGGGATGGGGGCCTACAACGCCGTGAAGGGGGTCGTGCTCCTGCCGGCGTCTCTGCTCACCGGAATCCTGTGGGACCGCGTGGGAGCTGCCGCGGCCTTCGGCACCGATGCGGCCCTCGCCCTGGGTGCGGGCCTCCTCTTCGCTTTCTGCCTGGGGCGGCGCCGCCAGAGGCCCGAGCTGGGGCGCGAATAGGCCGCCCGCTCGTTTGGTGCTCCGACACCAATAGGGTTGACTCTCTGCAAAGGACAGCTTCGAAGTGGGGATGGGAGAGCAGCGGGGCCGAAGCCTGAGCCTGCCCCCGCGAAGGCGGGGGGGCCTGCTTGCGAAACCAGCCCACCGCGGTGGGCTTTGCCCAGCCGGGTCCGAACCACGGCTGGGTCTGGGCCGCGCCTTCCTCCGCTTCGCTCCGGAAGGCCAACCTATTTTGGGGAGTGCTGGAATTGTTTTGGACAGCCATGGTCACGCCGCCTTGTACCCCGGCGAAGCGAAGCCTAACTTCTGGATGGGAACGGGCCGGCGAGGGAATGGCAGGGGAGGGTCGTTCATGACCGGGAATCTCCGGCGGCGCCAGATGGTGCGGGAGCAGCTCCTGCCGAGGGGCCTCAGGTCCAGGCGGGTGCTCGGCGCCATGCTCCGCGTCGAGAGGGAGGCCTTCGTGCCGGCGGCTGCCCGAGGGGCCGCGTACGAAGACCATCCCGTCTCCATCGGGGAGGGGCAGACCATCAGCCAGCCTTACATGGCGGCGGTGATGCTCCAGATTCTGGACGTCCACCGGGGGATGAAGGTGCTCGAGGTGGGGGCGGGCAGCGGTTACGTCCTCGCGGTGCTCTCGGCCATGGGGGCCAGGCCGTGGGGCGTGGAATGGCATCATCGCCTCGCCGAAAGGATCCTCGCCAACCTCGCATCGGCAGGGTTCCCACCTGTGCCAGTGAGGGTGGGGGACGGCGGGTTGGGCTGGCCCGAGGAGGCGCCCTTCGACAGGATCCTGATCTCGGCCGCCTGCCCGGCCATTCCTCCTCCGCTTCTGGAGCAGCTCTCTCTCCGCGGCCGGCTGGTTGCACCGGTGGACCAGGATTTCAGCCAGGTGGTCCTGTGCATGACCCGGACCGCCCATGGCTTTCGGGAGGAAACCTTCGACCGCTGCGTGTTTGTGCCCCTCCAGGGCCGGTTCGCCCGGAGGTGAAGCGCGAGTCGCGAGGGGTGTAGTATCGGTCGAGGTGATCGCGATGACCCTTTCTCAAGGGAGGGACCTCGGTGGTGATGGTCACCCGATACTTTCCCCACGGGAACCTCAGCCTGCTCGGGCCCGTCTACATCAGGTGGCCTTGCCGGCCGGGCGCCCCCGCGCCGGCGCGGGGGCGCTCCGCCACCCTTCGCTGAGATGAGAAGGCCATGCATTTCATCCACCTGACCTGGGTCCGGGCGAGGTGCACGCTGAACCGCTTCTGGCCGCCGAGCGCCCTGAGGGGGGGGCTGGGCGCCCTCTTCCTGCTCATGGGGGCTGCCTTCCTCGCGGGCGACTTCGCCTTTTTCCGCCGGATCTTCGGCAACCTGCTCTCCAACGAGGAGATCCCGAGGATCCTGCTGGTGGCGGTCGCCTCCAAGCTCATGTCCCTCGTCCTCCTGACTACCCTCACGCTGCTGCTCTTCTCGGCGGCCGTGAGCGCCCTCTCCTACCTCTACCTGGACGAGGACCTCGCCCTCCTCCTGCCCTTGCCCGTGGGCCGCTGGTCGCTCCGCCTCCACCGCAGCCTGGAGGCGGGGGTGAACGCCGGGTACATGGTGGCCCTGCTCCTGGTTCCCGTGGTGGCCGCCTACCTGAGCCTCTTCCCGGCGGACCCCCTCGCCCTGGCGGCCGGGTTCGCCGGCCTCCTCCTTTATCTGGCTATTCCCACCTCCCTCGGCGTCGGCCTGACGGTACTTCTGGCCCGGTTTTTCCCGGCCCGCCGCCTCCACCAGGCCCTCACGATCCTGCTGGTGGTCATGGTCTGCCTGCTGGTGGTCCTCTTTCGCCTGGCCCGCCCAGAGAACCTTCTGAATCCGGCCTCCTCCCTGCAGGCCCTGACGGTTATCCGCTCCATTCGCCTGCCCAGGGAGACGCTCCTGCCCTCCACCTGGCTGGCGGACGTGGTGGTGCGGGGGGCCGAGCGGCAGTGGGGCGGCGTCTGGCCCGCGCTCCTGCGCCTGGCCCTGGCCACCCTGGCAGCCGTCGGCCTGCTGGCCCTCCTCCTGAGGGCCTTTCACTGGCGGGGATACGGTCGCGCCCAGGAACAGGCTGGAATGCTTTCGAGGCGGGGGAGGAGCCGGCTGGGCGGGGGGCTCCTGGCCCTGGCCCTGGCCGCCGCCCCGGCCGGCCGGAAGTCCCGGGCTCTCCTGCGGCGGGATCTCCTCCTCTTCTTCAGGGATCCCACGCAGTGGGGGCAGGTGATCATCCTGGGCGCGCTGGTGGTGATCTACCTCTTCAACGTCCGGTTCATGCCCACCGACCTGGAGGTCTTCAAGGTGGCCGTCTCCTTCTGGAACCTCGCGACGCTCGGGCTCATCGTGGCTTCCGTGGCGGGCCGATTCGCCTTCACGGCCGTGGGGTCGGAGGGGAAGGCCTATTTCGTCTCCAGGGTTCTGCCCATCGACATCTGGTCCTACCTGTGGGCCAAGTTCCTCTTCACCGCCATCCCCCTGTCTGCCCTGGCGGCCATAACCCTGTATGGCTCCAACCACTTCCTCGGCATCCGGGGGGAGGCCCTCGGGTACACGCTCTTCCTGGCCGTGGCCCAGTCGGTCACGCTGGCGGCGCTGGCCCTCTTCATGGGGACGCTGGACCCGGTCTTCGACGCCCGCAATCCCGCCAAGGCCGTCATGAGCGCGTGGGGCCTGACCTACATGTTCGTATCGCTCGCCTACGTGGGGCTCGTGACGGTCCTGTCGGCCCGGCCCGTCTTCCACTACTACCAACACCTGCTGGGGCGAGGCCCCGCCGCAGATTACTGGCCCTCGGCGCTCCAGGTGGGGGCCTTCAGTTTCGCCATCCTGGTGATCAGTTTCCTGACGGCCGGGCTTCGCCTTCAGAAGCTCGAAGGCACATAATGGGCTTGAAATAGGACTCCGCCTGGGCACGGGAGGTCGTGCGGAGGTTGGCAGGAGAAGGAGGGAGACGGCCATGGGAAGCAAAATGAAGAGAGTGCCCGCTTTGGCTTTGCTTGCGCTCGCCGGGCTGGTCTGGGCCCCACCTTCAGGGGCCACGCCGGGCTCGGGTCCCAGCCCGTACGCCCCCTCCGTGACGGTGACCTCCATCGCTCCCAACTCGGGTCCCAGCTCGGGCGGCACGATCGTCAGCATAGGCGGGACGGGCTTCGAGAGCGGCGCCACGGTCAGCCTGGGAGGGGCGGCTGCCACCGGCGTGGTGGTCGCCTCGGCGACGCTCATCCAGGCGACCACGGGGCCTCATGCCGCCGGGACGGTGTCCGTGACCGTCACCAATCCCGACGCCACGGCGGGCACCCTCCCCGGAGGCTTCACCTATACCGGCTCCCTGCCGCCTCCCTCGTTGTCCCAGGTTCAGCCCTCCTCGGGCGGCACGGCGGGAGGCACGCCGGTGACGATCTCGGGGGCCAACTTCGTGGCCGGGGCCACGGTGACCTTCGGCGGCGCGGCGGCGACGGGGGTCTCGCTCGTGAGCGCATCGAGCCTGACGTGTTTGACGCCGCCCTACGCGGCCGGGGCGGTGGATGTGGTGGTGACGAATCCGGACAGCCAGTCGGCCACCCTCGCCTCGGGGTACTCCTACATCGCCTCCAACCCCCCGCCGTCCATTTCGGGAGTCACTCCCTCCTCGGGCGGCACGGCGGGAGGCACGCCGGTGACGATCTCGGGGGCCAACTTCGCGTCGGGGGCCACGGTGACCTTCGGCGGCGCGGCGGCGACGGGGGGCGACCTCGTGAGCGC
>JAJYCJ010000117.1 GCA_021778515.1 Acidobacteriota bacterium | reverse complement strand
AGAGGAACCCAAAAAAGAAAGGGGCCCCGAGGGGCCCCAGGCAAGGGAAGGAAGGAAAAAAGAGAGGAAAGGTGGGGAGGAACGCCCGTCAGAAACGCACCATCAGGCCGATGCGCGCGTCGCCGATGTCCGTCTTGTCGCTCACGTAACGGACGGAATCGAAACCCATGTGGGTGTAGGTAAGCTGGAAGGACATGCCCACGTTCGGCGTGAAGAAGCGCCGGTAGCCGAAGCCCACCTCGCCGGCCCACTTGGTCCGGGAGGGCTGATGGACGTACAGGGACCGGCCGCCATCCCGGAGCCAGTAGTCCTTGGACTGCATCTCAGCCACGCCCGCGCCGGCGAAAACGAAGAACTGGTCCTTGTCGGTCAGGTTGTAGTCGTACTCGGGGGCGATGGTGAAGGTCCAGATGTTGTTGGTCGTGCTGTTCAGGCTGTCCTTGATCTTGCCGTCCCAGTACGTGGCGTGGAAGGCGAGCTTCCAGTTGTCGGTGAAGTTGTAGGCGATGCCGGTGCTCGCGCTCCAATCGCTGTCCATGAAGTTGCTGGACGCGTAGCAGCCGCCCTGCAACTCCCACGTCCAGGGGTTCTTCGGCGTCTGCGCCATGAGGCCCAGGCTGGCCGTCATGAAAACCAACACGGCGATGACGAGCTTTTTCATGGTCTCCCTCCTTGCATCGAGGCCCAGGGTCTTGCCGCCCTCTCATCCGGCGGGGCCTTCTTCGGGGACCCCTGCCGTGCCTCTCCGATGACAAGAATAGCTTCCCGCGCATCCCGCGGCCTTGACGAAAATCAAGAGCAGATCGAGGCGGGGCTCCGCCAGGAGGGGCCCCCTCTACGGCTCTCGCCCCAGCGGGGCGGCCGACTTGGACGGCGCGGCGGGCACCCGGCACGCCGCCGCGGCGGGAAGGGGCTTGTAGAGCAGGAAGTTGAGGAGGTTGTCCCTGAAGGTCCAGTTCTTGAGGAGCTTCATATGCTCTTCGCAGATGAAGCCCGAGAGGGCGTAGGGCAGGTCGGTGTGGGGCTCGCACAGGGCGCTCGCGGGTACCTCCGCCAGCAGGCTCGACTTGGTCACGTCGCCGTCGCCGGGGCCGTAGAAGAGGCTGTGGAGGTCCACCCCCACCACCGGATGCCGCACCTCTTCCGGCCTGCGGCGTACCACCCAGCGGCCCCCCTCCCGTTCCACCACGAGGCCGCGCAGCGTAGGGGTGCAATCTCCACCCAGCAGCAGCGTCTGGACGGAGGCTGGCACGGGCCCCGCCTCCAGGGCCAGGTGGAAGGCTCTAGCCTGACGGAGAAGGAGGCCAAAATGGGCCTGCAAGTTTCGCAGGTAGGCGCGGGCTTGCTCCTCGTTTTCGCCGGGGTGGAGGGCCAGGTAGCGCCGGATGATGCCGCCGCGCTTGGAGGGATCGAAGATGCCCCAGCGCTCCCGCTCCCAGGTCTTCACGTCGTAGATGTCCAGGGGGGCGGGGTCTCCCGCCGCCGTGAAGAGGACGTGGTCCGAGGGCGAGGGCATGAGCTGGATCATGGAGGGCATCGTGGCGATGAGGTCGGGGGGGATCCGCGCCCATCCCACCCGGCTCCCGTCGATGAGAGCCAGGAGGCTGGAGACGGCGCCCATGTTGGGCGTCCCCAGCATGATGAGTCTGCGGACGTGCGCCGCCCCGGCGTCCGTGGGGATGGGCGTCTCCTCTCCCAGCACATCCTTACCGTCGTAGAGGAGGTAGTAGCGCGCAATGAGCCCCCCCATGGAGTGGGCCACGATGTCCACCTTGATGGAGGGGTCGTGGCACCGTTCGGCGATGCTGCGGATGAAGGCCGCCAGCCTCCCGGCATTCTCCACGCAGCTCAGGCGCCAGTCGTAGGCGAAGGGGAAGAAAGGGGCCTCGGGCACGGCGCCAGGCCCCTTTACCATGGTGTAGCCACCGTCCTGGGTAAGCGTCTGCACAATGCCCGCGTAGATCTCCACCCCGCCGACCTTTTTGATGGAGCCCACGGCCACAAGGTCGGTCTTCTCACCCGGTCCAATGGGCAAGGCCAAGCGCATGTCGGCGGTCGTCGAGAAGAGGTCGCGCACCTTGCCCCACAGAATTTTCCCCGTCTTCGGGTCCACGATCTCCGAGCCCATGAGGCCATGGATGCCCACGAGCGGAGGCCGACCTTGCCTCTGTTGAGCCCAGTCGTGGTAGAGGAGCGCCAGATCCGGCTGCCGGTGCGCGCAGCCGGCGGCCAGGATCAGCAGACAGAGGCCGATGAACCTTCGAGGCCCTCTTGCCGCCCGGACCCGCATCTGGGTTGGCGCCTTGCTCCTCATGGCGGCCCCTCCTTCAGCCTCTGCCTCGTTCTTCTATAAGGGTATCACCAGGGCAACCCGCACCGATTCCGTGCCGGGGTTGTGGCGAGCCACACCGCCGTTCGAGTAGTGAAAGACCCCGACCCCAAGCCGATACCCCTTCTTGAGATGATAGAACAGCTCCAGACCCGACCGGAACTCCAGGTGGCTCCCAAGGTCGTAATGGTGATCCGAATAGCGGCCTGGGCCGGAGGTCAGAGAGGCGCTCCAGCGGTCTGAAAGAACGTACTGAAGGGTCAGATTGAGCCCCTCGTAATTCTCGAGAGAACTGACGTCCATCACACCACCTGCCCCCAACGACAGTTTTCCCCAGGAAAGGAACAGGTGGCGGATCTCCACCGAACCATAGAGGTGCCGGTTCTTGTTTTGCACGTTGCCGACCGCCGGACCCACCAGCACGAAGGTCTCTTGGGCCAAGACCGGGCAGCTCACGATGAAAAGCGCCGCCATGAGAAGCCACTTCATCCTCATCACGACATGCCTCCTTTCTTTCCGGCGCATCCCCTTGGCCGGGAGGCGCGGCCGGCCGAAGACTTACGCGATCCACCCCGCGGCACCCAACATGGCCCCTACCGCGAGCGGGACGACGGGATGGACTTTGAATCTCAGCAGCATCATGAGGGCCAAGGCCATCAGGCTCCACCCGGCTAGGCCGTGGAGGGCCGAGGGGCCGAGGAGGAAGGCCGCCCCGACGATAAGGCCCGCCACGGCGGGCGAGACGCCGGCCAGGAAGTCCTCGAAGCGCTCGTTGCCCTTGAAGCGGCCGTAGCCCAGCGTGAGCACCGTCATGAGAACCATGGCGGGGGCAAAGAGGGCCAGCGTGGCGGCGAGCGCACCCACGACCCCGTGCAGGTGGAAGCCCGCGAAGGTGGCGAGCACGGCGATGGGCCCCGGCGTCAGGTTGCTGATGGCCACGCCATCCAGAAATTCGCGGTTGTTGAGCCAGTGGAGCTGGGTCACGAGCTTCTGGTGGAGGATGGGGACGAGGACGAAGCCGCCCCCGAAGAAGACGAAGCCCACCTTGAGGAAGGTCCAGCTCAGGGCCGCCAGCCCTACGCCCCCTACTGCCGCCGGACCCGCCGCCGCGGTGCCTTCGAGCGGGAGGGCGGCGGCGGGCAGCGGGGAAAGCTTGGAAGAGAGAACCACTCCGGCCGCGCCGGGGGCCGCCCCCTCCCCACAGCCTGCGGCCTTGGACGAACTCTGGCCGCCGAACCGGGAGCGGCCCAGCGCCAGCCCCAGCAAGCCCGACGCTGCCAGCACGTAGAAGGCGTTGACCTTGAACAGCGAGAGCGCCAAGGCCGCCAGGGCCACCGCCGCGGCGGGCCAGCGCCGGATGGCCTTGCGTCCCAGCGACCAACCGGCCGCCAGAATGAGGGCGATGACCACGGGACCGACGCCCTGCACCGCCGCCTGGAGAGAAGGGATGCTGTGGTAGGCGAAGTAAAGCCAGGAGAGGACGATGACGATGAGAACCGAGGGCGCCATGAAGGCCGTCGCGCAGAGGAGCCCCCCCAACGGTCCGAAAAGCCTGCATCCCACGAAGAAGGCCGTGTTCACAGCGAAGGGGCCCAAGAGCTGGCCAAAGCCCACGCCGTGCAGGAACTCCTCCGCGGCGAGGAGGCGGCGCTTCTGGACCAGCTCCCTCTCCATGAGCGCGATGACCGCCATGCCGCCCCCGAAGCCGATGGCACCTATTACCAGAAGGCGGAGCATCAGCGAGGGGAGGGAAGCGCTGAGCGCCGGGTGACCGCCTTCTCCATCCTTCGGAAATGCCTGATCGCTCTTCATCCTCAGCACCTTCTCAGCGGCCCATCCGCCATCCCTTCAGCAGCACGTACTGGATCTGGAAGCGCCACGTGTGGGTGTAGGCCTCGCTGCCGCCTCGCGGTGAGAGGTAATCGGCCACCAGGCGCAACGGCACGCGGTGGAAGTCGTAGGTGACACAGGAGTCCCACTGCCGCAGCGAGGGAGCCCTCTCGCTATGCAGGTCGGGCGTGAACCACTCGTAGCGCAGGGCGAGGATGAGCTGCCGGACCGGCAGGTAGGCCACCTGGCCGTAAGCGCCGTGGGCGGCGATTTCGCCCCCCTTATCCGGCGAGAGCCACGCCCGGAAGTACTCGGCCTGGCCGCGCACCTTGTCCCAGCCCGCCTCCGCAAAGGCGTCGAGGCGGCTGTCGCGGCCGGCGAAGCGGCTCGTGAGCTTCTTGCTGAGCCCCGTGAGCGCGGAAGAGAGGTTCATGTCCGCGTCGTGCCGGTCCGAGGCGGCCAGCCCCGTCCGCCAGAACCACGGCGTGCCTGAGGACGATGACTTTTGGCCGTAGCTCAGGCGCGCCACACCGAGGGGGCCGTTGCCTTTGCCGTTCATGTTGGCCCCCTCGCCCTGGAAGAGGCCGGCGGAGAACGCCCACCCACCGCGGTCGAAGTCGCCCTCCACGCCCCGGTCCCGCGCGAAGCTCTTCCCCAGGTTGCCGTTCACTACCATGCGATTGGTCAGATCGGTCCGGTCGATGAGGTCGAGGGCCGAATCGGGTTCGAAACGCTCGAGCCCGAAGGGAGGAACGAACTGGCCCACCTTGAAGGCGAGGCCGCGGGCCGCGGGCGCCACGAGGTAGGCGTCCTGGAGGTAGATCTGGTCGTCGGTGGAGCTCCGAAGGTTGGTCTTGTAGACGAATTGGACATGGTAGTGGAGGCCCTCCTGCGGGCCGCCGTCGAACATGGCCTTGAAGCGCCGGATGGCCCACGCGTCCTCGCCCTTGCTCGGGTCCGTGTAGCGGAGCTGGATGTAGGAGCTGAGCACGGGCAGGTAGGCCGAGGAGGCCGCCGCACCGTCGGCGAGCACAGCCGTGCCGGTGACGGCGAGGACGAGGAGAACGACCAAGCCGATGCGCGATCTCATGCGTGACCCCCCCAATGGCCCAAGAGTTCCGTCTCCCCGCAGCCGGCCACTTCGGGTTCCAGGGTGGCGTGCGTGATGCCCCACTCCTCGTGCAGGTGCTCCCGGATCTCTTCGAAGAGCTTCTCGGCGGCACTGGCCGCCATGTCCCGCTCCAACGCCACGTGGGCCGTGAGCAGCCGCTGGCCCGGCCCGTTCTGCCAGACGTGGAGGTGGTGGAGCCGCACCGCCGGGAAGGCCCGGCCCACGGCCTGGGCGATGGCCTCGGGGTCGGCGCCGGAGGGGGCTCCTTCCATGAGCGTGGAGACGGTTTCCCACACGAGCGACAGCGCGCTGCGCAGGACAGCGAGACCCACCAGGAGCGCCGCCGCCGGGTCCACGTAGGGACCGATGCGCGTGTGGGCCAGGAGCGCCGCGATGACCACGGCGAGGGAGGCCAGCGCGTCCTGGGCCATGTGCAGAAAGGCGCTGCGCACGTTGACGTCGTCCTTCTCGTGGTGCTTCAGCAGGAAGACCGACCCCACGTTGGCAAAGAGTGCCACGAGCGCCACCGCGAGCATGAGCCCCTGCTGGACGGGTTCGGGGTGCGCGAGCCGGACGAGGGCCTCCCGGGCGATGAGGACGGTTACGGCGATGAGGACCACGGCGTTCGCGAGGGTCGCGAGCACCTCCGCCCGCTTGAAGCCGTAGGTGTGGCGGGCGGTGGGCGGGCGGCGGCCGAAGCGCCGGGCCCAGAGGGCCAGCACCACGGCCGCCACATCGCTCAGGTTGTGGGCCGCGTCCGAAAGCAGCGCAAGGCTGCCCGAAAAGAGGCCGCCGAAGAATTCCGTCAGCGTGATGGCCCCGTTGAGGGCCGCGCTCGCCCAGAGCCTCAGGTCCATGGAGCCGTTCTCGGGGATCTCGTGGTTGTGGCTATGGCCCATGACTGGTCACTCCTAGAGGATGCCCATGAGCTTCAGGGCGATTGGGGTCGCGAAGAACCACATGATGCAGGCGAAGGCGATCCTCATGAAGCCTGGGCTGGGTTTTACCGTGACGTGCGAGCCGACCGCCGACCCGAGGATGCAGGCCACGGTGGCGGCCGTGAGGAAGCGGTAATCCACGTGGCCCAAGACAAAGCGGCCGACGGTGCCCACGAGGGAGGTGACCGTCACGATCAGCGAGTTGGCCCCCGGCAAAAAGACGAGGCAGAAGCGGCAGTCCAACAGTTTGTTCCGCTGGAAGACGATGGTGGCCGTGAGCGCCGTCACGAGGTTCAGGAAGAGGGCCGTGGAGATGGCAGGCGCCACGGCCATGCCGAGCATGACCAGCACCGGCGTGTAGAGCGACCCGCCCCCCTTGCCGAACATGGAGAAGGCGCCCGAGATCACCTGAATGGCGACGAAGGCGATGATCAGAAACGAGGTGGACATGGCTGAATTCCTTCTCTTCCCGGGAGAGCCTCATAGACCAAGGCGGCCAGGAACCGCGGCGGCCAGCGGGTGCTTCCCCCTAAGACTTCGCTTCGTCATCCCGCCGATCCGCGGATATTCACGGGCTTGGGCCCCTCACAAGAAGGCCAGGGGCACCAGGCTTGCCAAGGTCAGGACCAGGAGGAGGGCGAGGCTCTGCCTCCCCGTCTGTGGGTCGGAGAAGAAGTACGCGTAGCCTCCCTTGACCAGGTTGTTGCTGGCGGCCGATACGATGATGCCTCCCGCCGCCACGGTCAGCGCGGTGGGGGTGTTGAGTCCGTGAGCCAATCCCAGGACATAGGGAGTGATGTCCGTGAGCCCCATCATCGCTCCGAGGGTATAGACGCCCCCCGCGCCGAGGTAGGTCACCGTGAGGTGGGTGGCCACCAGCATGGCCACGAAGATAAAGGCGAAGGTGAAGGCCGCGCGCAGTTCCAGGGGATTGCTGGAGGTCCATTCCCTTTCGATCTTTTGGTTGCCAACGTCTGGAAAGCGAGACCAGAGCCACCCCGCCACCGTGGCGGTCACGCCGAGGATGAAAAATCCCGGCGCAAGAAGCCGCGTCAGCGGGAGGCTGAAAAAGGCCAGCAGGAGGATAAGGCGCAGGTAAAAAACTCCGGAAGCCAGCAGCGTCGCGCCCGCGAAGAGGTGCGGCCTTTCCTCTTTGGCTGCGCGCTTGGCCAGCACGACCGTGGTTACCGTGGAGGAGTACGCGCCCCCCAAAAAGGCGGAAAGGAGAATGCCGCCCTTGCCCTTGGTGAGTCTCTGCAAAACATAGCTCGCGTAGGAGATGGCGCTGACCGCCACGACAACGAGCCAGGTTTTGAACGGGTTGATGGCGAACGGGGTGAGCGGCTGGTTCGGCACAATCGGAAGGATGACGGCGCTGAGCAGGAGGAACTTGGTGAAAGTGATGATTTCGGCAGGATCTATGCGCCGGGCCATGCTCTCCAGGCCCGTCTTGAGCTCCAGCAGGAGAAGGGCAGCGACGACGACGGTGGCCGCAAGCCAGAGGCGATCGTGCTGAACGAGCGCTCCCAACAGCACCGTTCCAAGGCCCGATATCTCCGTGGTGATGCCTGCCTCGGGGTCTCTCTTCAGCTTGTGGAGGTAGGAGATCGTGAGGAACACCCCGGCGACAAGGAGACCGGCGGCAAGCAGAAGGACGGAGGGAGCGGCCAGGGTCGCCAGGATGTACCCGAAGAGACCCAATTGCGGAAAGGTTCGGATCCCTCCAAAAGCGTAGCTCTTTTGCGGCCTGTGCTCTTCGTGCTCGAGTCCGAGCAGGAAGGAGAGAAACAGCACCAACACGATCTTGAACGCGTCGGGGGGAGCAAATGGCCAGATTTCGTTCACCTGGAACCTCCCGAGACCAGCGCCTCGTCTCTCTCCCCTGTTACCCCTTGTACCCCGAGCACGGAATGCAGTAGGGCTTGCCGTCCTTCATGCGCACGTAGCGCTCGAAGACATACTCGCCGCAGGCGGAGCACAGCGATCTTGCGAAGGAGCCCTTGGGCGGCGCGTACTTGAACTCCGGTCGTTCCGAAATGGCGTAAACCACGTCGTCCTGCTGGCTCAACGTCCAGGAGACCACTTGATGCGTTACTTCGACAGGAATCTGCGAGGGCTCGATCCCCTTCTTCCGGTAGGCGAAGAACTCGAATCCACCGAACTGGTCTAGAAAGGGCGCCTTCAAGGCAAATCGAACGGGCGTCTTGCCCGGGTACCAGAAGGTGGCGGCGAGTTTGCCCCAGGAGGTTTTTTCCATCAGCGTCTTGCCGAAGGTGGCGCCGGTGGCGATCTGGATGCCGTCCATCAGGCATGTTTGCGGGTGGCCCTCGCCCAGTTCGCAGACGACGTGCAGCGTGTGATCCCTCTCGTGCTCCACCCCGAGCTTTTCGAGAGCCAGGATACCCATGCGGTAGCCCAGCGGCATGAAGGGGCAGACGTGGCCGTGGAATTCGAAGGCCCATTGCGGCGGAGAATAGCGGTGCTTGTGTTCGGTCACGGCATATT
>JAJYCJ010000021.1 GCA_021778515.1 Acidobacteriota bacterium | reverse complement strand
CCGAGGATGTGCAGAACGTTCATCGCCATCGCCTCACAGCCGGTCCAGGCCGTCCACCAGCCTGGCCAGGAGCCAGAACGAAACGAGGAGCAGGGCAACCAGCAGGGCGTCCATGACGGACCTCCTCTCACGTCGCTGATGAGAGTAGTGCCCGCCGGGTCAGGGAGGCATAAACGGCGAACCGGGGAACATCAAGATTTCGCAAAGAGTGAGGACGGGGTAAAGCGAAAGGGGAAGAAGCGTGACTGCGCATAAGGGTTCCGGCACGCCTCAGATTGGGTTGCCTTCCGGAGCGAAGCGGAGGAAGGCGCGTCCCGGCGCCGACGGGCCCAGGGGCCGGGGCTCAACGGGGGTGGGTCGCCGGCCGGCGGAGGACGAGGGCCGTTCCCGCCAGCACCGCCAGGGTGCCGACGGCGCCGCGCACGCCGAAGGTCTCTCCCAGCACCAGCCAGCCCAGGATCACGGCCACCACGGTGTTGAGCAGGGGGATCACCTGCGCCCGCGTGACCTCGGTGGTCTTCAGGAGCCGGTACCAGAGCACGAAGGCCAGGGAGGAGCCCACGAGCGCCAGGTAGAGCAGGCAGAGGACGGCCGTCGGCGTCCAATGCAGGCGGGCGGGGTTCCCCTCGACCGCCAGCCCGATCAGCAGAAGCGGGAGCCCGCCGAGGCTCATCTGCGCCGCCGTCACCACACCCGGATCGAGGTGGCCGCCGCGCGCCTTGATGAGCACCGAGCCCAGCGACCCCGAGGCCGCCGATCCCACCACGGCCAAGCCGCCCCACACGGCCAAGGGTCCCTCCAGGCCGAGCCTTCCCGCGAAGATCAACAGCACGCCGCCGAGCCCCAGGAGCGCGCCGGCCGCCTTCTTCGCGGTCAGGCGCTCGGCGGGCAGGATGGCGTGGGCCCATAGCTGGCCGAAGAGCGGATAGGTCGTGAAGAGGACCGCCGTGAGGCCCGACGGGATGTACTGCTCGGCCCAGAACACCAGCCCGTAGCCCAGGGTGAAGGAGAGGAAGGCCGTACCGCCGAGGAGCACCCAGTCCTCCCGGCGCCGCGGCCATTTAAGGCCCCTCGCCGACAGGAGGAAGAGGAGCGGCACCAGGGCGATGGTGAACCGGATGCCCGCGAAGAGGAACGGCGGCAGGTCTCCCAGCCCCACCTTGATCACCAGCCAGGTGGAACCCCAGATCACCACCAATAGCGTCCAGACGACGGCCATCTTTTCCCCGCGCCCCAACCGGACCCATGCCGGCCCCTCATGATGGACCCCCACCGGCGTACCGGCAAGTCTCACGGACTACTCCCGTTCAGGCAACCGCGGAGGCTCAGGAGCGGGCCCTCGGGCGGATCCCTCGGGAACCGTGCATCGGTTCCGGGCAGGAGCCATACTGTGGAGGGTGGAGAGCGGCGGCTGAAGCCTTCTCGGGAGAATCGCTGATGAGAGCCATGGTGCTGAAGCGGCTGACGGAGATGGCCACGCAACCGGAACCGCTGGAGGGGGCCGATCTGCCCGTGCCCGCCCCCGGGCCCGGAGAGCTCCTCCTTCGCGTCTCGGCCTGCGGGGTCTGCCACACGGAACTGGATGAGATCGAGGGGCGCACCCCGCCGCCGCGCCTTCCGGTCGTGCCGGGCCACCAGGTCGTGGGACGGGTGGCCAGACGCGGCCCGGGGGCGCTCTCCTTTGCCCCCGGCCAGCGCGTGGGCGTGGCCTGGATCTTCTCGGCCTGCGGAAACTGCGACCACTGCCGGGCGGGCGAGGAGAACCTCTGCTCCTCCTTTCGGGCCACGGGCCGGGATGCCGACGGGGGGTACGCCGAGTATATGGTCGTTCCCGAGGCCTTCGTTCACCCCATCCCGGAGTTCTTCTCCGATGCCGAGGCGGCGCCGCTTCTCTGCGCCGGCGCCGTGGGCTACCGCTCGCTGAGGCTATGCCGCCTGGAAGACGGAGAGGTGCTCGGCCTCACGGGCTTCGGCGCCTCTGGCCACCTCGTGCTCGCCACGGCGCGCCACCTCTTTCGCCGAAGTCCCGTCTTCGTCTTCGCCCGCAGCGAGCAGGAACGCCTTTTCGCCCTGAAGCTCGGGGCCTCCTGGGCGGGGGACACCGAGGAGGCCCCGCCCCGGCCCTGCCGGGCCATCATCGACACGACGCCCGTCTGGCGCCCCGTGGTGCGGGCGCTGGAGTGCCTGGAACCGGGGGGCCGCCTCGTCATCAACGCCATCCGGAAGGAGGCGGCGGACAAGAACACGCTCCAGGAGATCGACTACCCGGCTCACCTCTGGTTGGAGAAGGAGATCAAGAGCGTGGCCAACGTGACGCGAGCCGACGTGCGCGACTTCCTCGACCTGGCCGCCGCCGTCCCCATCCGCCCGGAGGTCCAGCTCTACCCGCTGGAGGAGGCCAACCGGGCCCTCCTGGAACTCAAGGAGCGCAGGATCCGCGGCGCCAAGGTCCTCCAGGTGGGCAGGGGAAGTGAGGGGCACGACCGCACCCCGAGCCCCCCTCGATAATGTCAGCTCGTTCTTACGCGGTTTGCCTTCCGGAGCGAAGCGGAGGAAGGCGCGTTCCGGCGCCGCCGGCGCACCCGTGGAGAATGGGGGGACCGCAACCACCAGGCAGGGCCGCGTCTGGCGCCCGAAGGACGGCCTATTGGGGACAGGCACGATCCTTCCTTATTCCTCTGTGCCTCGGTGCCTCTGTGGTAGATCATTCATCCCTCAAAACCGCTTGCTCAAGCCCACGTAGAGCGCCCGGCGCGGGCCGTACTGCGGGGCGCCGACGCCGATGCCCGAGCCGTCGCGGATCTCGTAGATCCGGTCCAGCAAGTTGACGACGCTGATCCGCCAGGAGAAGGGGCCGAGCCGCCGGGTGGGGATCTGGCCCGCGAGGCCGAGGTTCACCTGCGTGTAAGGGGGCAGGCTGAGGGTGTTGGCGAAGGCCCGCCGCAGGCCGCTCCCGTAGATCGCGTCGAGGCTGGCCTGCACTCCGTCCCAGCGGTAGGAGATCCCCGCCGACGCCGTCAGGGTCTGGTCGTGGTCCAGGTGAACGTAGTGGGTGGCGATGTAGGCCAGCTCGGCCGGGTCGAAGTTGTACTGGCCCGAGACCACCTCCTTCCCCAGGGCGGCGCCGCAGGCCACGTTGCCGTATAGATCCAGCGGCCCCTCGCGGTACTCCAGCGTCCCCTCCACGCCGTAGACCCTTCCCTTCCGGTAGTTGAAGGGCGAGAAGACCAGCGCCTGGCCGAACTGCCCCTCGTCCAGCAGATCGTGGACCTCCTTGTAGTAGCCGTCCAGGCCGAGCTGCAGGCGCGGCGTCACCCGAAAGGAGGCCCCCGCGTCGAAGTAGTCGGTCCTCTCGGGCACCACGTTGGTGTTGACCTGGGTGGGCAGGGCGTTGGTCGTGCCCTGGAACTTCTCGATGCTCGTGGGGGCGATGAGCTCCAGGGGCGGCGGGGTGAAGTAGTGGGCGTAGCCGGCGTGCAGGCTCACGGAGGGGGTGAGCTGGTAGGTGGCGATGAGGCGGGGCGAGAGCTGGTTCGCCTTGACGTAGGCCGACACCCGGTCCAGGCGCACACCGGCAAGCACGCTCAGCTTGGCCGTGGCCTGCCAGCGGTCCTGCACGTAAAGGCCGTAGAGCCAGCCCCGCTTGGAGTGGTCGTCGGTGATGAGGAAGGGCAGGTCCCCCGTCTGCTGACCGGCCGCGTTGGCGGGGAAGACCGAGGAGGTGTTGTCGCTCACGGCGTTCTCCCCGCTCACGAAGAAGCCCGCCCCGAGGGTGTGGCTGCCCAGCTTGAGGCTGCTATCGCCCTGCACCCCCGCGGCCGTGTCGCTGCGGAAGACGTCCGCGGCGACGCCGTTGTAGATGAGGTCGCCCACGGGGTCCGGGTGGTAGTGGACGCTGCTGTACCGGGAGAAGAGGGCGAGCTGGTAGCTGAGGTCCGAGGAGGGCTCGCCCTTGAGGGCCAGGATGGCGTAGTGGTTCACCTCGTGCTGGGTGGCGTTCAACTCCGCGCTCGGGTAGAGGAGGGCGAGGCGGTCCGGCGAGAGCCCGGCGAAGGAGAAGGCCGGCTGCTGGCCCGGATTGTCGGGAATCTGGAACTCCCCCGCGGCGCTGCCGGTGATGAGGCTCAGGCGAAGAGTGGGCGAGAGCAGCCAGTTGAAGTAGCCGAATCCCTTGAGCTGGTTCGTGTGGTCGTGGAGGGGATCCACGGCGGGCGTGGGGGATTCGATCCCCAGATCGTTCGTGAGCGCCGTGGCGGTGGCGTAGTAGAGGAACGATCCCTGCGAGCCTCCAGCGTCCACGCTCGTCTGGAAGGTGCCGCGGGCGCCGCCGTAGAGGTCGACCCCTCCTCCCGCCTCGGTCGTTCCGCTCGCCTCCTGGGCGCCGCTCTTGGGCGTGATGTCCACGACGCCCGCCGTACGGTAGCCGTACTGGGCCGGCAGCACCCCCGTCAGCAGGTCGAGCCGCTGGGCGAAGCGCGTGTCCAGGCTCTGCCCGAAGCCGTTGATCCCCTCGGGCAGGAGGATGCCGTCGATCCGGTACTGCACGTCGCCGTGGTCGCCGCGCACGTGGAGCTGGCCGAAGGAGTCCTGGGCCACGCCCGGCGCCTGGAGAATCACCTGGTTCAGCGGCGTGCTCTGGCCCTGGGGGAGCGAGCGCAGCGTTTCCGAGGTGAGGCGGTAGACGGTGGCCCCCGTCGCCTTCTGGCGGAGGTCCGCCCTGTGGGCCGCGGCCGTCACGGTGACCGAGGTATGGCCTGAAGAGAGCCGCACCACGAGCGCCGTCTCCCTCCCCCCCTTCACCACCACGTTCTCCACGTGGGCGCTTGAGAATCCCACGGCCGAGGCGCGGAGCCGGTAGCCCACTCCCTCGGGCACGGAGGCGAACAGGAAAGCGCCATTCAGGTCGCTGGCGGTCCTGAGCGGGTGCGGCAGAGCGGGCCTCGACAGGCGGAGCGAAGCGCCGGGCACGGGCTGTCCGTGCTGATCCGTGACGGTTCCCCGGACCGATCCGGTGGCGCCCGCGCACCACGCTGCCAGGGGGAGAGATAAGAGGACCGCCCAGAGGGCGTTCTTCCAGATTCGCTGCATTGGTGACTCCCTGCGGCGCCGCGCGGGGTGCGGCACGCAGTGGCTCCCCGCGGGCGTCCCTCATGATTTCGACGAACGGTTGCATCCCGGTCCCCGCACCCGGGCGGGGTGTGGGCGACCGGCTTCCTCCAACCTGGTGCGGCCTAGGCCGTGGGAGGGGGTCCGCGGGCCGGCGAGGGGGCCGGTGCGAGGAGAGAGGGCGAGAGGGCGGAAAGGAGCACAACCGGCACGGCGGGAGCCGGAAGGCCGGGCAGGTGCACGAGGGGGGCGGGCCCCTCCATCCCACCGCGGACGGCGGCGCAGATCGGGCACGGCCCCTCGGCCGCCAGGAGGCCCGGATGGCGGAGGGTCCCCTTCTGCTCGGGGTGCGAGTGCAGGAGGGTGAGGAGGAGGAGGAGCGGCAAAAGCAGGTTGAGCGCGCGTCGCGCTCGCGGCATCGCCATGGGCCGGTACTCTAGCCCAGCCGGGTGGGGCGGGTCAAGGATGCAAGGGGCCCCACATTCCGTGATGCCCTTCCACGGCGCAGCCGCCCCGCCCCGGCGCATCGCACCGGGGGCGGCGCCGCTACGGGCAAGAACCCATCTCGGAACGGAGAACTGTTTACTTTTTACTTTTTACTTTTCACTCAATTCCCCCCGCCCATCGTGCTACACTGCGCCCTTCGGCCCAGCAGCGGCCTTCAGGAGGAGCCCATGCGCATCCGCAAGGCGATCATCCCCGCGGCCGGCCTGGGGACGCGGTTCCTGCCGGCTACCAAGGCCTCCCCGAAAGAGATGCTCCCCGTGGTGGACAAGCCGGTCATCCAGTACGTCATAGAGGAGGCCGTGGCGGCGGGCATCGAGTCGGTCCTCATCGTGACGGGGCGGGGCAAGGATGCCATCGAGAACCACTTCGACGTCTCCTACGAGCTGGAGCGCTTCCTCGAGGAGAAGGGCAAAACGGAGGAGCTGGCCGTGGTCCGCGAGATCGCGGCGATGGTGGAGGTTTCCTACATCCGCCAGAAGGAGGCGCTGGGCCTCGGCCACGCCGTGCTCTGCGGTAAGACCTGGGCCGGCAATGACCCCTTCGCCGTCTTCCTGGGGGACGACATCGTGGTCTCCGAACGGCCCTGCATCCGCCAGATGATGGACGTCTTCGAGGAGAGACACGCCAGCGTGCTCGGGGTGATGGAGGTGCCCCGCAAGCAGACCGGCAAGTACGGCATCGTGGCGGGAGAACGCGAGAGCGACCGTCTCATCCGCGTCACCGAGATGGTCGAGAAGCCGGCGCCCAGTGAGGCCCCCTCCACCACCGCCGTGGTGGGCCGCTACATCCTCACCCCCGCCATCTTCGAGGCGCTCGGCCGCACCGGGCGCGGGGCCGGCGGCGAGATCCAGCTCACCGACGCCATCCGCCTGCTCATGGAGCGCGAGCCCGTCTATGCCCTCACCTTCGAGGGGCGGCGCTACGACACGGGCGACCGGCTGGGCTTCCTGGAGGCCAGCGTGGAGATCGCCCTCTCGCGGCCCGACCTCAAGGGACCCTTCGCCGCCTACCTCAAGCGCCTGGTGGCGGGACTGGGGTGAGAGGCGAAATGCGAGACGCGAGACGCGAGGGGCGAGACGCGACAGGGTGCGGGCGCATTGACGGCGGAGCTTCGCCGGGGCGGCGTTTCCGGCTTCGGCGGTCCTCTCTGCTTCTGCTCGCCCTGGCGCTCCTCGCCTGCGCCACGCTCGCCTCCGCCTCCGGGCCGCCGCCGCTCCTCTGGCCCCTGCCCATCCACGAGGGCTGCACGTCGAGCTTCGGCGAGTACCGCCGGACGCACTTTCACGGAGGGGTGGACATCCGGACCCACCAGGAGATCGGCTGGCCGGTCTTCGCCGTGGCCGATGGCCGCGTGGTGCGCGTCCGGCGGGAGCCGGGCGGCTACGGCCGGGTGCTCTACCTCGAACTGAACGACGGGCGGACGGCGGTCTACGGCCACCTCTGCCGCTTCGAGGAGAAGCACCTCCACCTCGAGAGCCGCCTTCTCGCCGCCTGCGAGCGCGCCGGCACCTCCTTCCCCGGCGACGTGGAGATCACCCCTCCCGAGCCGGTCAAGGCCGGCGAGGTGGTGGCCTACTCGGGCGACCTGGGCGTGGGGTTTCCCCATCTGCACTTCGAGATCCGCCGCGGCGACGACCTCTGCGACCCCTTCGTGGAGGGGCTGCCGCTCCCTGAGGGCATGACCCCTCCCGCCATCGCGGGCCTCGTCTTCGTGCCCCGCGAGGCGCCCGCGACCGTGGACGGGAGCTTCGAGCCCCGCTTCGTGCCTGCCGTGCGGGGCCGCGACGGTTACCGGCTGACCGAGCCGGTGCATCTCTCGGGCGCCGTGGACGTGGAGCTGGTGGCGGGCGACCACCTCGGCGTGGCCAGCATCGCCACGGGCCTTCCCATCGTCACCGCGAGCCTGGACGGGAAGGGCTTCTTCAGCATGGACCTGAGGCGCATCAGCCTGGCCCGCTTCAAGGAGGCCCCGGCCCTCTTCGATCCCCAGTACGACCGGCCCGGGACCAACACCTTCCGCCTCCGGCGCCTCCCCTGGCTCGAGGTGCCCCACGTGGAGGGCTCCGGCCTGCCGGGCGACCTCGCGCCGGGCCGTCACACGCTGGAGGTGGTGGCGGAGAACCGGGCCGGCCAGCGCTCCGTGGTCACGGGCGAGGTGGAGGAGGCGGCCCGCCCCGCCGCCGAATCCCGTCTCTCCCTGCCGGGCAGCGGCTACCGGATCGAAGGCACGAGCCTCCTGCCCGACGGTCTGGTGCTCAAGCTCTCACGCGCCTCCGATCGAGGCGTCACGCCCCTGCGTCTGGGCGCCTCGCCCGTCAGAGCGCTCTACGTGGAGGAGAGGTCGGGAAGCCGCGTGCTGGCCCTGATCCCTCGGGCGGCGCTGCCCCACGAGGGCGAGCCTCTCACGATCGGCGAGGTCACCACGCCCTGGCGAGTGGCCGCCGGCCCGGGCCGCATCGCCGCGGGGGGCGCGCTGCTGACCCTGCCCGAGGGGGCCATCGGCACCGCCGCGCCTGCCCAGGGCGGCGCCGTTCCCGAGGGAGCCGTGGCCCTGAACGTGGAGCCCTTCTCCGTTTCCGCCCGGGCCGCCGTCACCTTCCCCGCCACGGCGCCCCGGCGCGGGCTCGGCGTCTACTTCGGCGGCCGGGACGTGTTCCTGGACAACTGGACCGGCAAGCCGGTGCCCTACCTGGACGCGGGCCTCTACGCGCTGCGCGTGGACGACACGGCGCCGGCGTGGGGCCAGCCTCAGCTCGTGACGGTTCCCCACCTCGGCGACCGCCAGGTCTGGATCCGCGTCACCGACTCGGGCAGCGGCCCGGACGCCCGCACCCTCAGGCTGACGCTCGACGGAAAGGCCGTCTATCCGGACTGGGACATGGACACCCGCACCATCCGCCTGGACCTCAGGGGCGTACACCGCGGCCGGCACGTGCTCTCGGGCTCCATCAGCGACTTCGCCGGCAACGGGGTCGAGCTTCCCCCGAGAGCTTTCGTCCTACCTTAGATCTGCTGCGCCCTCAGCGCGAGAGGAGCCCCCGCAGGGTCCCCCAGTTGACCCTTTCGAGGATGGCGCGGGCCCGCGTCTTGTCGCCCTGGACGCGCACGATCAGGGTCTGGACGGAGGTGGTGGAGGCCCCCGTCGGCGGCGGCGCCTGCAGGGCTGTGCCGCCCGACTGGGGCGAGGAGCGCCAGGGACCGAGGAAGACGGCGGTGATCCCCTCTTCCTGGGTGTTCTGCGGGTCAGGCTCCATCCGGTAGATGGGAAGCCCAGCCAGCGGGGCCTCGGGTGTGGCGCGCCGCAGATAGGCGTAGGTGCCGTTGGCCTGGAGGGACACCTCCGCCCGCACGTCGTGGACCTCGCCCGTCTTGGCGGCGGCCGTGAAGCCCGCGCTCTGGGCCGTCAGCACCTTCTGCAGCTCCTGACTCACGGACTGCAGCTGCTCCTGGATGCGCTTCGCCCCGGCCGCGTCGTTCTTCTGGATGGCGGCCCCGAACTGTTCGCTGAGGGCGCTCATCTGCTTCTGGAGCTTCTCCTGCTTGGCATCGAGCGCCGGATCGGGCTTCACCGACTGGAAGGCCGCCATCTGCCGCTGCTGCGCGGCGCGGGCCCTGGCCGCGTCCTGCCACACCACACGGCACTCCACCTCGATGGGTCTGGCGTTGCGCCCCGCCACGGCGGCGGGGGGCGTGGGCTCGGAGGAATCCACCAGGGACCAGCCCTGGGGCGGCGCCGGCAGGGCCGCCGTGAAGACCCCGCAGACCTTGCCGCAGAAGGCCCTCTCCGCCGCCGTGGTGGGCCGGGTGTCTCCGTCCGCCAGCACCGCCATACCCACCGCGCACACCCACAGCCCCACGATCCCGATCCGCTTCCCGACCATGTGCCACCTCCCCCGGTGGGCCTGGATCCGGCCCCCCTCCTCCCACGTGAATGGTGCGTCGAAGAGCCATCCTAACGAGGAAGGCGTCTTCGCCGCAAGGGGATCGGCGGGCCCCAATCCCGCGATGGAGCAGGGGAATAGTCGTGGAAGGCGCGACAGATCACGCACAGTGGAAAAGGGTGTCACACCCACTGAGGGATTGGGGGCCATCGAGCCGAAGGCGAAGAGGGCACCAAGGGAGAGGTGGGGCCCCATCGGGCTTTGCCCGTGGGGCGGGGCCCCGCAGGGCAATCTCCTGAACCGCCGGGCTTAGCTCGCGGTTCGGGGGGGCAAGGCCATGGCCCTCCCCGTCCAAGAGAAAACGCCTTTCTCCCGTGAACCCGAGCGGTAGCCGAAGGCACCCGCGTTTCCATCGCGGAATTTGGGGCGGGCATGGGCCGGATGCGGTGACGGGCGGGATGATGCCTCAGCCGCGCCTGAGGACTCGGGCCCTGAAGAGGCGGCCGAACTCGGTGAAGGCCAGGGGCTTGCGGTAGCGCATGAGCCAGCAGATCAGTTCGAAGAGGAACCAGGCGAGGTAGAGGAAGGTGACCTCCTCGCGGAGGCCCGGGAAGGTGAACTGGGCGAGCCAGAGGACGAATAGGACGAGGGCCTCGTGCCAGGCGAAGCTCATGTTGACGAGGAGGGACATGGCGAAGGCCGACTGGGCGAGGGTCAGGATGATCTCCATGCGCTGCTCGGGATCGAAGACGATGGGGCCGACGTGCCCCGCCGAGAGGGCAAAGACGAAGGGGATCATGCCGGCGAGCATGGTCCACTGGTTGATGTTGGAGGAAACCATGTTCATGAGGGCCATGGGGGCCCCGGTCACCTTGCGGGCCCAGTAGAGGGCCGAGACCTTCTCGGGGAACTCGCTGAGGAAGGGGGCGACCCACTGGACGAAGACGTACTGGGAGACGCCGAGGGAGGCGGCGAGGATCAGCAGGGAATGGAGGAAGGGTTCGGCCGTGAAGTAGATGATCACGGCGCCGCCCACGAAGAGGCCCGTGATGGTGAGCACGCGCCGGACCTTGGGCATGACGATGATGTGCCGGACGGGCCACTCCTCCTCCTCGGGCGACTCCACCTCCTTGGGTGGAATCCTGTTGAGCACGGCCATGTAGAGGCCGTAGACGGCCATGAGGACGAGGCCGTCCCAGATCGTCAGGGTGCCCTTGGCGGCGATGACCACGAAGTAGGCCATGGAGGCGATGAGGCCCACCACCTCCACGCTGTGCTCCTTCTCCAGGTGGATGGCGTTCAGGGGGCGCCGGTGCTTGCGCCGGTGAAAGAAGGCGGCGGTGGCGTAGATCATGGGCCATCCCAGGCCGATGAGGAGGCGGATGGCGCCCGTGAAGTTGGCCGAGATCAGGGCGATGCCGTGGGGCGTGCGCGGGGCCTCCCAGGCGATGACCGCCTCCACGGCGAACTCGGGCAGGGTCTGCACCCAGGCCAGGATCGCGAGCGAGAGCCCCTGCGAGATGAAGAACTGGGCCGACTCGGCGGCCCAGGCCAGCATGAGGGCGCTGCCGATGATGGAGGGAAAGGTCCAGATGGCGTTGAGGACGCCCCCCTTGGCGGCGATGACCGCGCCCGATGCCAGCTTCACGCTCCCCTCCCTTTTTCCGCCAACGGCCTCTCCAGGGTCATCCCGCCGCCGCGCACGGCGCCCTCGCACGCGGCGGTTCAGGATTCCCCTCCCCCCGTTACCCTACTCGAGGTCCCTGGGCGCCGCCACCTTGGACTGGGGGAGCGTGCCCTGCCCACCCGGAGAGAGCGTCACCTGGGCTCCCCGCTGGTAGGAGAAGGGCGCGGAGATGCCGCCGTCGGGGTTCTGGACCTGAATGGAGATGGTCTGCCCCTTGGGCACCATGGTTTTGAGGGCAGAACCCTTCTTGGCCACCAGGGTCTCCGCATTCTTGTAGGTCGTCTGGGGCACCTCGCTCCCGCCGATGAGCACCTTCGCCCCGTCTTGGAAGAGCGTGCCCAGGACCTTCAGACGGAAGGGATAGGTCATTTTCTTCACGGCGGTGATGGTGGGCGGTGGGGTCGTAAGGTATGACTGGATCTCCGGGAGGATCTGAGCCATCTCCACACCCTGGTTCATGTCGGTGCTGGTGCAGGTGCTGCCGGCAATGCCGAAGTGGTGGAGAGCGATCACCTGGTTGGTGGCGTCATCCATCACGGGCGAGCCCGAAGAGCCGCCCTCCGTGTCCGCGTAATAGCCGATGTCGGTGCCCGGGACGTTGCCGGCAAGCCCCACGCCGTCCACCTTGGCCAGGCCTCCGTCCATGTCGGAGTTGACGGAGAACTGCTTGGGCTGCCCGCCGGGATGGCCGGCGATCCACATGGTCTCGCCCACCGTGGGCACGGCGCCGCTCAGGGTGAGAAAACCGTAGCGCTGGGCGGGATCGTCGTTGGAGAAGACCAGCAGGGAGTAGTCCAGGTCGTAGTTCGTGGTAACCAGATGGGCGCCGCCGCTGGTGGAGTCGTAGGCCGCCGTTCCGGAGCCGCAGGCGGGCGTCTGGTACTTCCACCAGACCTCCAGCGAGTTCGCGACCGACTGGTCGCTGATGCAGTGGTTGCACGTCAGGAAGTGGTTGTGATCGGAGACCAGGAAGCCGGTGCAGAGATACCAGGCTCCCCCCTCCTGAAAGAGCATGCGCCCCACCGCCTCGCCCGCCTGGGTCTTGCCGGCGTCGCCGGCGTAGCAGGCGGCGTCCTGCATGTCGTTGGAGCCGCAGATGGACTCGGGCGTCTTGGCGGCCTCGGCGAGCGGGGCGAAGCCGAAGCCCACCCGGTCGATCTCCACGCCCCAGGGGCTAGAGCCCTTGGCTGCCCGGATCTCCAGGGTCACGACCTGGGTGAGGGACGCCGGAGTCCAGGTCCCTTCGGTCAGCGATCCCTCGTGGCGATAGATTTCCTTCCCCGTTCCGTCCATCACCAGCAGCACGTCCTTGGGGCCGAGAGCGAGCTTGGCCAGGTGGAGCTTCACGAAGGTGGAGCCGGGGAACTCCAGCTCCCGCTGCCACGATTCCGCCTGGATGGGGTGGGGCGAGCCGACTCGGACATCGATGGTCTCGCCCACCTTGGTGCGGGCCGCCAGGGGAAGCAGGCCCACGCAAGCGGCTAAAGCGAACAGAGCGGCCATTCTGAGTGTGCGCATCCGGAACCTCCTGAGCACCCGCCCCTTCAGGGGCATCGTGCGCGGACAGTGTAGGCTGGGTGTCCATGGCGGTCAAACGGACCGAAACGGGGAAACAGGGGATCAGGGAGACAGCGCACGGCGGGAATGCCTTCGAAGGCGAGAACCTGCCGCACTCGTCTGCGGCGGGGGCGAGGAGTGGGGGACGAGTGCTGAGGGGGGTGAGTCCTTGTGCGATTTCAGCCTCCTTTGTGCCTCGCCGCCTCTGTGGTTTATTTGTTTCTCCGGTCTCGGAGTTCTGAATTCCTCCCTCCCTTCCGTTCGAGGGGTGCCGGGCGGTACCATGGTCTCCCGGGAGGCGCGTTGAACCTCAAGATTCTTCACCGCTACGTGCTGAAGGAGATGGCGGGGCCTTTCCTGATCGGGCTCGTGGTCTACTCCTTCCTGTTCCTGATCAACCTGCTCTTCCAGTTGGCCAGCCTGGTCATCCAGCAGGGGCTCTCGGCGGGGGCCTCGGGCAAGCTCTTCCTTCTGGGACTGCCGGGATTGCTCAGCTACACCCTTCCCGTGGCCCTCCTTCTGGGCACCATCATCGCCTTCAGCCGGCTCTCGGGAGACAGCGAGATCATCGCCCTCAGGGCGGGCGGGGTGTCCAGTACCCGGCTCCTGGCCTCGCCCCTTCTGTTCGCCTCGGTCATGACCCTCCTGCTGCTGGCCATCAATCTCTGGCTCATCCCCGCCAGCCGCAGTGCCTCGGACGAGATCCAGTCGGAGGCGAGCCAGGGGCTCAACATCGTGCGCCTGCTGAGGCCGGGGGTCTTCTTCGACAGGATCCCGGGCGTCCTGCTCTACGCCGGCCGGGCCGACGTGAAAGCGGGTCGATACGAGCACATCCTGGTCTTCCAGCACGGGAGCCCCTCCCAGGACCTGCTCACCCTGGCGGATTACGGCCGGGCGATCCGCTCGGCGGACGGCCAGAGCCTCCAGTTCCTCCTCTCCGACGGGGAGACGGTGCAGTTCGACCGGAAGCGCCCCGGCACCGTCCAGACTTCCACCTTCCGCGAACAGGCCCTGACCGTCGAAACGCAGGGGGGGCTGGTCAGGCCCCCGCAGAAGGGGATCATGGAGTACTCCACGGCCGAGCTCCTGGGCACGTTGAACCTGCCGGCGCAGGAGAGCGATCCCGCCCTGATCCGGAGGCAGCGCTACGCCCTGCTCTACGAGATCAACCGCCGGCTGTCGGCCTCCCTGATTCCCCTCTTCTTCGTGCTCATCGGCGTCCCGCTCGGCATGGTGAACACCCGCGGCGGCAGGGGGGCCGGCTTCAGCCTCTCGCTCATCGTGCTCCTGGGATACTGGATTCTCACCTCGGCCCTCGGCGACCTGGCCCAGGCGGGGCGGCTGACCCCCTCGCTGGCCGCCTGGCTACCCGACCTCCTCCTGATGCTCGCGGGCCTCCTCCTGGTGAGCACGCGGGACCGCATCACCGCGCCGGCCTGGATGCGCCCCCTCGCCCTTCTCTTCCCGGCCCGCCAGGAGAAGGCGGCCTCCGGCGCGGCCGTTCCCGAATCGCCGAAGATCGCGGCCGGCCGCGGGCTGCCCATCCTGGACCGGTACCTTCTCGCCAGGATGCTGAGGACCTTCCTGCTCATCAGCCTCTCCGTCCTCCTGCTGGACTGGATCATCGAGATACGCGGCCTGTCGGAGTTCATCACCGGGAGCCAAAAGCTGAGGCTCCTGGGGAGCTACCTTCTCAACCAATCCCCGGGCGTCCTGGTGATGCTCGTCCCCCTGGCCGTGCTCATGACCGTCCTCGTTACCTTCGGGGTACTGGAGCGCACCAACGAGATCATGGCCATGAAGGCCTCGGGGATCTCCGTCTACCGCGTCAGTCTTCCGGCCTTCGCCCTGGCCGCCGCGGCCTGCCTGTTCCTCTGGACCATGGGCGAGGCGGTGGTCCCCGGGACGAGCCGGAGGGCGCAGTCCACGCGCGACCACATCAAGGGACTCGTGGCCCGAAACCTGTCCAGCACCATGGACGTCTGGCTCTTCGCCCCCGACCGCCACGTCCTCTTTCACTACAACCACTACGACGCGCGCACCAGGACCTTCCAGGGCTTTTCGGAGTACCGTTTCTCTCCCGATCATTTCAGGCTCGATTCGCGCTTCTTCGCCAAGCAGGCCCGATTTCCCGCGCCCAGCTCGGCCCCCGGCGCCCTGGCCTTCGCCCGGGGATGGCGCTGGCGTCGCGGAGGCTCACCGGTCTTCAAAGAGCTGTCCAAGGGCACCCGGCAACTGGGCCTTCCGCAGCACTACTTCGTGGCGCCGGCTTTTCTGGAGGGGCAGTACTTCTCCTCCCGGGAGCTCAAGGCCCTGATTCGCGAGTTGAAGGCCAAGGGGTACCCGTCGCGGCAGCAGGTGGTCGATTACTACGAAAAGCTCCCCGACGCCCTGGCCCCCCTGGTCATTCTCCTGCTGGGCCTGCCCTTCGCCTTCGCAACGGGCCGGCGCGGCTCGCTGTACGGCATGGCCATCGCCCTCGGCCTCTCGATCGCCTACTACGTCATGATGGCGATCTTCAACTCCGTGGGCGCCATGGACTGGCTCAACCCCGCCCTGGCCGTCTGGGCTCCGGCCATCCTCTTCGGATGCGCCGGGGGGTACCTCCTGCTCAATCTCCGAACCTGACCCCCGCCGGCTAAGCCGGTCCGCCGGCGAGAGGCGTCAGTAGCAGATGCCCGGAAACTGGCCCAGGTAGGTCCGATCCTTCAGCTCGGTCAGCACGAAGTGCGCCAGGTCCGCCCGGGAGATGGCGGGGTCCGTGGAGGGGAGCTCCGAACCGAAGCCGTGGTGGTAGTGCTTGGTCAGCGGACCGTCCGTGAGCCGCCCCGGCCGCACGATGGTCCATTCCAGTCCGGAGCCGACGATGATGTCCTCCTGCGTCCGCTTGTCCTCGACGAAGGCCTCCACGAAGGCCGGGGTCAGGAGGAGGTTGAAGAGGAAACCCACGTGCTGGCGCGTCTCCCCCACGCCCAGGGCGGATACGGAGACCAGGCGGCCGACGCCGTGCCGCTGCATGGAGGCGATGATGTTCTCCAGCGCCGGGGCCAGTTCATGCCCCGAGCTGTCCATCGGCTCCCCCAGCACGGAGATCACGGCCGTGTGTCCCTTCACCGCGGCGTCAACGTCCTGGGCCTTCAGGGCATCCCCCCGGAGGATCTGGAGGTTGGGATGGTGCGCTTCCATCTCCTTCCAGGGCAGGTCGAAGGCGGTGATGTGGAGCCCCGATTCCAGTCCCTGTCCGATCACGTGCCGCCCCGTCCTCCCCGCGGCGCCAAAAACGACGACGTTCATGATTCAGCTCCTTTGCCATGGGAGCGGGAACCCGTCAGGCCGAGCCCCGTTCTGAACGGTCTCCTCGACCCTTCGGCCGCACAGCTCATCGGGAGGCGGGGTTGGACCCGGAACGGGATGGGCTTCGCAGCCGGTCGGGAGGCTGGCCTCGGTTCCTCGGCTCCATCTGCTACAACCTGTCCGTGCGGCCAATATTTCTGGCAAGAGCGCAGGCCTCGCTGCGCCTGCCTTCGAGGCCGGGTCGGGCAGAGAGACCCGGCGCGCACGGCGCGGCCCGAGGGCGAGCGTATCGGAGCGCCCCCGCGATCGAGAGGATCGGCGGCGGCGCTCCCACGGGACCGGAGGGATCCGATCAGGCCGCGTGGCGCTTGAGGCGCTCCCCGTCGAGCCCCCACCAGAAGGCCTTCACGCCGTCCAGCATCTCGGCCGCCGCCTTCAGGTAGAGATCGCCGTTGAAGTCGGGCCTGTCGAAGGCCTCCTGGAGCTCGTGGGAGGTGTGCGCGGCGTGGTTGTCCTCGATGCGGTCGTGCCAGGTGAAGAAGGCCAGGGGGAGGGGCGGGCACTGCTGCCGCTTGAAGGCGGAGAGCCCCTTGATGAGCTGCTTCCAGAAACCCGCCGCGGCCCAATGCTCGACTGCGTAGGAGGCGCCCATGCCCACCATGCCCACGCCGTCCCCGTAGATCCTGGCGAGCTCGTCGCAGAAATAGAGGGTGGAGGGCCAGCCGTGTTTCGGCTTGCCCATGTCGGCGAAACTCAGACCCAGCGGCTCACCGAAGCGGAGCAGCCACTCGAAATGGCCGGCGCGGAAATGGAAGGTGCCTCCTTCCACGGAGCCCTCCGTGCCCACCAGATCGGGATCGCCCATCCGGTCCTTCTCCTCGTCGGTGAGCTGGGCGGAGCCGGCCTGGGGCCTGTCGCTCCTGTACATGACGCCGATCTCGTTGGCCAGGATCTCCTTGGATTCCCGCATGGATTCGAGGCTGTCGGCGCTGATCATCTTCTTGAGCTGGGCCACCAGGAACTGGTTCGAGAAGACGGAGAATTGAACGGCGAACTGGCGCACGTCCTCCCGGGTGAGGTCCCCCTTCTCGAACCAGGCGGTGTAGGGGTTGCTCGTCACCACTGGGTGGGAGGCCACGAGGTCGTCCACCCTCCGCTGAAAGAGCTCGAAACCGCCTTTCCCGCTCATGTGTGGTCTCCTGCGCGGCTTCATTCGCCGCCCGAATCGTCCCCTCCGCGGAAGAATCGTGGGGACGTGGCTTTGTCTGTTTCCGGAAAGCATAAACCGATCGCCATCGCCGACTATTCCGGTCGCGGCCGCCCTTGCGGAATAGCCCCCGCCGAGCCGGCGTTGGTCTTGCTAGTGAAGGTCAGGCCTCGGGAGACAGGCCTTTCAGGCTGTCTTGATCGACCGGATTCCCGGGACGAACTCCCGATCCGCCCGCGGATCACTCGGGCAGGAGCAAGAAGATATGGAGACGAAATCTCACTCGGACGGCCTGGGCATCATCGGCTGGGATTCCTTCGAATACGTCGTGGCGGATCTGGAGCGCGCCAGGCGCTTCTATCGGGACAAGATGGACATTCCCGAGCTGGGGCGCATGGAGGAACGCTGGGGGCGCGACAGGGGCGAGGAGGGCCTGCTCTTCCGGGCCGGCTCCATCAACTTCAGCTGCGTGGCGTCCGCGGAAAAGGGCTCGCGGGCGGAGCGCTGGCTTCGGAGACATCCCGAGGGGGTCAGCACGCTGGCCCTTCGGGTGCGGGACGCGGCGCGGGCCAGGCAGGTTCTGGAGGGCAGGGGCGCCACGCTCACCGGCCCCCTGACGGAGGAGATGGATCAGGAAGAGCGGCCGGTGAGGTCCTTCGAGATCGCCTCTCCACTGGGGGAGGTGAGGTTCCGGTTCGTGGAGCGGCCCACCGACGCCTTTCCCGTCCACTTCACCGCGACGGAGGGATCGGGGGCGCACAACCGCCACCGCTACCAGGTGATCGACCACGTCACCTCCAACCTCCTGACGCTGGAACCCTGGGTGACCTGGCTCCGGGACGTGCTCGGGTTCGAGGAGTACTGGCGGGTCAGCTTCCACACCTCGGACGTGAAGAAGGACGAGGGCGGGACGGGCCTCTCCTCCATCGTGATGAAGGACCCCGATTCGGACGTGAAGCTCGCCAACAACGAGCCCCAGAGCCCCAACTACGAGGCCAGCCAGATCTACAGGTTCGTGGAGGACAACCGCGGCCCCGGCGTGCAGCACGTGGCCTTCCACGTTCCGGACATTCTCGCCTGCACGGGCGAGCTGCGGAGGGCCGGCGTGGATTTCCTGGACACGCCGGGCAGCTATTACGACATGCTCCCCAAGCGCATGGAAGAGCGGCACATCACCAACTTCCGCGAGGACCTGGACACGCTCCGCAGGCTGGGCATCCTGGTGGATGGAGAGAACGACAAGTACCTGCTCCAGATCTTCTCCGTGGAGGGCAAGCTCCTCCAGGACGACGAAATGGGCGGTCCCTTCTTCTACGAGCTGATCCAGCGCCGCGGCGCCAGAGGATTCGGAGAGGGAAACTTCAGGGCCCTCTTCGAGGCCATCGAGCGGGAGCAGGAGACGCGCGGAACGCTCGCCGCGCCCCACGCCTGGGCGGGGTCCAAGTGAGGTGGCACGGCCGCCCAGGCCAGGCGGGCCGGCCGCCGCTCGTCAGGAGAAGAATGCATGATCCATCGGCTTCAGCGCGGTGAGGTTCCCCAAAAACCCCACACCGTCTTCGAAAGGGACGGCCAGCTCGCCTTCGAGCACTGCTTCACTCGGCAGGGCTTCAGCGGAGCCTTCACCATCCTCTACCACCGCAAGCCTCCGCACTGGGTGGTCTTGGAGGAAGACCTGGGGCCCATGCCGGGATCGCTTCCGGCCGAATGGGACGGCCCCCTCCGCCGGCGGCACTTCCGCACGGACGAGCTCCCCCCCGGCGGAACCCCTTTCCTCGGAAGGAAGCTCCTCCTGTCCAACCCCGACGTGGGCATCTGGATGGCTCGCCCCGATCGCGGCGAAGAGAGCCTGGTGTGCAACGCGGGGGCCGACGAGCTGACCTTCGTCCACGCGGGGACGGGGCGCGTGGAGTGCCCACTGGGGATCCTTCCCTTCGAGGCCGGTGACTACGTCTTCATGCCCCGAGGATTGGCCCATCGCTGGCGGCTGGACGGGCCGGCCGCAATGCTGGTGCTGGAGGGCCGCTCCTTCATCGACATCCCGCACGAGTTCCGCAACCCCTCGGGCCAGCTCCGCATGGATGCGCCCTACACCCACCGGGACTTCAGGGAGCCCCTGTGGCCCGAAGGCGGGCCCGAGACGCTGGACCCGCCGCGCCGCCTCGTAACGCTCCGGGAGGGCCGTCTCACGGCCTTCGAGCTGGCCCACAATCCCTTCGACGTCATCGGGTGGGACGGCACCGTGTGGCCCTTCGCCTTTCCCATCCGCGCCTACCAGCCCAAGACCGGTCTCGTGCACCTGCCTCCCACGATCCACCTCACCTTCGCGGGCGGCGGCTTTGTGGTCTGCTCCTTCGTGCCGCGCCTGGTGGACACCCACGAGCGGGCCATCCCCTGCCCTTACCCCCACTCTTCCGTGGACTGCGACGAGGTCCTTTACTACGCACAGGGGAACTTCACGAGCCGGAAGGGCATCGGCCCCGGCTCCATCAGCCTGCACCCGGCGGGCCTTCCCCACGGCCCCCATCCGGGGACCTACGAAGCCTCCGTCGGAAGCCGGCGCACGGATGAGCTGGCCGTCATGGTGGACACCTTCAAACCGCTCCTGCCCACGGACCACGCCCGCCGAACGGAGGACTCCAAGTACAACCGGAGCTGGGTCGAAGGGCCGTGAGGTCGGGGGCCATGTCCCGCGACGATCTGATCTGGCGGCCCAGGCCCGACGACCTGGAGCGCTCGCACGTGGCGAGGCTCATGCGCCGCCACGGCCTCGCCTCGGCCTCGGAGTTGAGGGAGCGCGCCGCGAAAGATCCCGAGTGGTTCTACCCGGCCATGCTGGAGGACCTGGGCGTGGAGTGGTACGAGGGATTCCACACGCTGGCGGACCGGCGCCGCGGCCTCCCGTTCACTGACTGGTTCCTCGGGGGGAAGCTCAACCTCGTGCACAACGTCCTCGACCGTCACCTCAGGACGGGCGCGCCCAGCCGCCCGGCGGTGATCGCCGAGGACGACGAGGGAAACGTCACGCGCCTCTCCTACGACGAGCTGAACGGCCGGGTCTGCCGGTTGGCCGCCGCCTTCTTCGGGCTGGAGGTGCGCGAAGGAGACGCGGTGGGCCTCTACCTGCCCATGGCCGCCGAAGTGGTGGTGGCCCTCCTGGCCTGCCTCAAGATCGGGGCGGTGCCCGTGCCGGTCTTCGCGGGCTTCGGGCCGGAGGCCCTGGCGGCGCGGCTCAGGGACGCACGGGCCCGGGTCCTGCTGACCGCGGACGGGACGCGGAGGCGGGGCAGGCCCGTTCCCCTCAAGGCCGCCGCAGACCGGGGCGCGGACCTCAGCGGGACCGTGAAGCGCTTGGTCGTGCTTCGCCATTCGGGAGAACCCATCTCCTGGGACGGCGCCCGCGACCTCTGGTGGCACGATCTGGAGGCCTCGGCCCCCTCCGTCTGGCCGACGGCCCGCCTCGGCGCCTCGGCCCGCTCCATGATCCTCTACACCTCGGGCACCACGGGACGGCCCAAGGGTGCCATTCACACCCACGCGGGGGTGCAGGTGGTGACGGCCAAGGAGGTGGGCTACCACCTGGACGTCCGCGAGGGCGAGGTCATGTTCTGGCTCACGGACATCGGCTGGATGATGGGCCCCTGGGAGATCCTCGGCGTCCTCTTCCACCGGGGAACGGTGGTCCTGCTGGACGGCGCGCCCGACTACCCGGGCCCCGACCGCCTCTGGGCCATGGTGGAGCGGCACGGCATCACGCACCTCGCTCTCGCTCCCACGGCCGTCCGCGCCCTCATGCCGCACGGGAGCGGGCCCGCCCAGGGCCACGACCTGTCTAGCCTGCGCATCCTGGGCTCCACGGGAGAGCCGTGGGATTCCACCTCCTACCGGTGGTACTTCGAGGTCGCCGGGGGCTCGCGTTGCCCCGTGATCAACATCTCGGGCGGCACCGAGCTCATGGGCTGTCTGCTGGCGCCGTTGCCGGTGGCCCCCCTCAAACCCACCTCCCTGCAGGGGGCGGCCCTGGGCATGGACGTGGACGTGCTGGACGAGGCGGGCCGCAGCGTGCGCGGCGAGGTGGGCTACCTCGTCTGCCGCAACGCCGCCCCCAACATGACGCGCGGCTTCCTGGGGGACGAGGCCCGCTACCGGGAGACCTACTTCGCCCGCTTCGGAGAGTCGGTTTGGTGCCACGGCGACTGGGCCCTGGTGGACCCCGACGGGTACTGGTTCCTCCACGGGCGCTCAGACGATACCCTGAAGATCGCGGGCAAACGGGTAGGTCCCGGCGAGGTGGAGGCGGCCGCCATGAACCACCCCGCGGTGCGGGAGGCGGCGGCGGTGGGGCTGGCCGACCCGGTCAAGGGCACCAGGCTGGTGCTCGTCGCCGTGGCGGCTCCCGGCCACGCGCCTTCGGATTCCCTGGCCCGGGAGGTGGCCGAGAAGGTGGGCGCCCTCCTCGGGGGCACCATGCGCCCCTCGGTCGTGCTGTGGGTGCCCGCGCTCCCCGTGACCCGCTCGGGCAAGATTCTCAGGGGCCTCATCCGAAGAGTCCTGGCGGGCGAGGAGGCGGGGAGCACGGCCTCGGTGGCCAACCCCGAGGCGCTCGAAAGGCTGGCCGAGCTCGCCCCCGCAGGGCCTTTCTCACCAAAGAAATGAGGGGGACCTTTCGGCCCCCCTCGGGTACTCGCTGCAGGAGTTTGCGGCTTACTTGCCCTGGCTCTTGACGGACGAGGGGGTGGTGTTCCACCAGAGTCCGCCGGGGCCGAAGTAGGTCACGAGGTGCTGGGCCAGGCTCACCGCGGCGCCGTTCATGTAGCCGGCGCCGAACTTGTTGTTGGGCGAGCTGTTGTCGATGGGCACGTCGGTCCAGATGCGCACCTGGTTCCGGTGGCAGGAGGAGGCGCAGGCGTTCACGTTGCCCGTGCCGCCGAAAGCCAGGCCGGTGACGTCCTTGTAGGTGATGGTGTCCTCGGGCGCGGCGGGAATGAAGGTGTGCGAGAAGCCGCTCACGTCGCCGTGGCCGGCCGTCGGGGCCATGTGGCACATCACGCAGCGCGACTCGCCGAGGATGCGCGGCGAGCCGTCCGGATTGGCCGCGCCGTAGGGATGGTGCGTGTGGGCCTCGATGGCAGCTCGGATGTCGTTCGGGATGGGAGCTTCAAACCCGGCCTTCTTCCACTTGATCACCTCGCTCACGGGGAAGCCGCCGAAGTATTTGCCGTTGTGGCAGGCCAAGCAGAAGCTGTCGTCGTCCACGTTGACGTTGGCAACGGTATTGCCGCCGTGGGTCACGGTGGTCCGCACCTGGTTGTCGTTCTGCGTGACCTCGTGGGGATCGTGGCAGTCGTTGCAGGCGATGCCGTGGGAGCCCTGGTAGTGGGCGCTGCTGGTGAAGTCGTCGATGCGGGCGGAAATGTAGTGGACGCCGTCCGGCCACTTGCCGCCCGTGAAGACCTGGTACTGGCTCAAGGGATCGGGCGGGTTGGAGATGATGAAGGGCTTGTTGTCGGTCTCGTCGTAGGGGAAGCCCCAGGTCTTGTTGGGAGCGGAGGCCACCTGCACGTGACACTGCAGACAGACCTCGGAGCGCTGCTGGTTGTTGGTGATGTCGTTCGGGTTGAGGATCTTGCTGGGGTCGCCGTTGCTGGCCACGTGGGCCGAACCCGGACCATGGCAGTCCTCGCAGCCGATGTTGGCCAGGGAGGGAGTACCGTTACCGGTCAGGTCGGGGTAGTCGGGGCTGTTCTGGGGCACCAGGACGGCCGTGTAGGGGGTGACGACCTTCTCTCCCGCGGGGGTCTGGCCCACGGCCTGGATGCCGGTGATGTGGCAGCCCGAGCAGGTGGCCATGTAGTTCTGGCCCTGCAGGGAAACCAGGGCGGAGCTGGCGATGCCTGGGCTGTAGTTCGGCACGTTACCGGTGTACCAGCTGCTGGCATTGCTGGAGTAGCCCGTGCCGCTCCAGGAGAAGGGCGCGAAGTAGATGGACGCGCTGTAGCCGTTGGGCCTGTCGCTGACCGGGATGCGGACCATGTAGCGCTGGCCGTTGCCCACGCTCTGGCCGGCCCACGTGGCGACCACCTGGAGCTTGATGCCGCCGGGACCCAGCTGGATCCAGTAGGTGTCGTCGGAGGCGCGGTAGGAGAGGATGGGGGCATTGGGCTTCAGGCTGTCGAAGGGCGTGCCGCTCACCGTGTTGAAGTCCAGGCCCATCATGAAGTCGTCCTGGGTCCCGCCGAGGTAGTTGACCAGGACGCCCTTGCCCGGCTGCAGCGTGTACATGCCCATGGGCTTGCGCAGGGCGTGGGAATGGAGCGTGTCCCTCCATCCCGCGGCCTGGGTGTGACACGAGAGGCAGACCTCTGAGCCTACGTAGACACCCGCGCTCAGTTGGGCCGGTGTATACAGCTTGTGGAGCGTTTGCAAAACGTCCTGGCCCTGCACGGGGACGAAGACCCCGCCGCCCGTCTTCGCTTGGGCGAAGATCCCGAGCGAAGCCGCAAGGGCGAGAACCGAGAGGACAATGACGATCCGTTTCATGTGCTACCTCCTATCTCGATGGCTTGCGCCGGGCCAGTCGCTATTCGTCCTTCAATAGAGGATCGTGGTTGGAACCATGGACCGCGAAGTGGCAGTTCGTGCAGTTCCGGAACCTCGGTTGACTCAGATTATGCCAGGCCGGGTAATCGGGCACGCCGGTGTGGCACTCCAGACAGAGGTCGGACACCCGGTAGCGGTTCAGCATCTTCGGGTTGGGCGAGCCGTGGGGCGAGTGGCACGCCAGGCACCCCTCCGCGTTGCGCGGCGGGTGGGTGTAAATGAAAGGACCGGCCTTGTCGGTGTGGCACTTGATGCAGACGCCGCTCTGCTCCATGCGCAGCCGGCCCGTCCTGTTCTCACCGTGGACCGTGTGGCAGGCCGTGCATTCGAAGGGCCTCTCCCCCTGGCGGTGGGTGAAGGGCATGAGGAACTGGGCGGCTTCGGTGGCGTGGCACTTGCCGCACAGCTCACGGGGCTTGGCCTTCAGGAGCGGCTCGGCCGCCGCGGGCGTGTGGGCCGGCGCGTGGCAATCCAGGCACTGGATGTTGTTCCGGGCGTGCGCCGGAATGTTGAGGGCCATGAGCGCCTCGGCCTTGGGGTGGCAGCTCAGGCAGGCCTGGGGAGTGGGAACCCGTTGGATGTTGGTCTTGCTGGGGTCCTTGGCGTGCGCGGCGCCGGGGCCGTGGCAGGCCTCGCAAGCCCTGTCCAAAAGGTCCTTCGACTGGGCGGCCATGGCCAGGCCGTGGCCGCTCGTCTTGAAGGAGGTGACGACGTCCTCGTGGCAGGTGGCGCAGGTCTTTGCCCCCACATAGCCGCCCGCCTCGTTCTGGGGTTCATCGCCCAGGAGGCCCAGCGAGAGCCCCGCCAGTGCGATCCCCATGGTCACTGCCGCTATGATCCAGCGTCTGCGCGCCATTAGAACCTCCACCGGACAATCGCGCCTAGCCGCCTTCCTACGAAGTTGTTGAGCGACGGCATATCCTCGTTGTAGGAGTGGTACTGGCAGAAAAGGCTGAACTGAGTCCGCATCGGGCCGTCGATGGTGGCGCGGACGTCAGCGCCCCAGGTCTGGAAGGGCCAGGTCAAACCGGTGTCCCGCAGATTCGTGAGGTCACCGTCGATCCGGACCTTTCCAACGGTGAAGTATGCGTTGGCGGTCACCGTTTGCAAATCGAGATCGTACAGGGAGAGGCTGGAGGCGCCGCTCGGCAGAACGAGGTTGGTCCGGCTGTTGAGCGTGAAGCTCTCGGCGGTCAAGCCGAATCCGCCCGTTCCCTTGGGATTGGTCCAACCCACGTTGGCGCCGTAGGCCTGGGAGTGATGGTGGGCGTAGGCCACCGTGGAGGGGTTCTGGCCTTCCTCCCACCGGTACCGAGCGCCCAACGCCCAACCGCCCCCCAGGTCGGAGGACAGCTTGAAGGTAAACCGATCCACCGAATCCGGATCGGTCCTGAAGATATACTCGGAAAAGGTGCCCTGCTCGTACTCCATATTGACCCGGAGGAGGGGGGAGCGGGACCAAACGCCGCCCACGTACCACCCTTTCCCCGTGCGGGAGACGTCCACGGGCGTATCATCCTTCTCGCGCCGCCAGGAGACATCGCGGGTGCTTCCCTGGTAGCCACCGTAGACCGACCAGCCGAACCCCGCCTTCTCGATCTCGGCGCGTGCGGTGGTGTCCTTGGTGTTGAAGAATCCGTTCTGGTTCTGGAGGGTCGTGAGGTTGAGCCACGCCCCGCCCGGCTGGCCGAGGCTCAGGACCTGGGGGCCGTACAGATAGGAGTCCTGCGTCGAGTTGTTGTAGTCGCCCGCGACCCGGAAGGACCAACCCGCCCCGAGGTGGAAGGCCGCGTCCAGGTTGGCGGCCCGGGTATCCAGGTTGGCCGAGCCTACGGCCTCGTCCAGCCACCGGAACTGCCCGGCGTTGGGGCTGACGTCGTAGATGGTCAGGCTCTTGCCCGTGCTGTCCATGTTCCACCGGCTGTACAGGAATGAGCCCGCCACGTCCACCCAATCGTTGTGGTAGGCCGCGATGAGGCGGCTCGTGGGCACGTCGGTCTTGTCCTTCCTGGGGGTGGAGAGATCGGCGAGGTGGCTTCCCCGGGTTCCGAAGAGGGCGTTGTAGGCCGCGGCGGACCAACTGTCCTTCGTCTCGTACTCGGCGTAGGACTGCTCGAAGGAGAGGTAGACCGGCAGGGTCTTGGTCTCCACTTTGAAGGAGACCTCCTTCATGTCCTGGTCGTAGCCGTCCTTGGCCCCGAAGGCGTTTCGCTGCCCGTAGATGGGCTGGAAGACGTAGCCGCCCCGCTTGGTGTAACGAAGCCCCAAGGTGAGCTTGACCGCCTTGAAGCCGTTGTAGATCACGGAGCCCCGGTAGTGCTCCAGCGTCCAGCGATCGGCGACCCTGGAAAAATCTCCGGAAGCCAGGTTGAAGAAGGAGGTCATCTTGTCGTAGTTCAGGGTGAAGGTCCAGCCGCCCGGGGGACGAAAGAGGAGTGAAGCCTGCGCAGACGGTTCGGCTCCGCCGAAGCCCGAAGCATTCAGGGCGAACTCCTGCTGCCCTCCCGCCGGAGTGTAGGCCAGGTCGAAGTCATCGAGAACGAAGCCCTGTCGTTCCCCGTACTGGGTAACGAAGGCGTCTTCGTTTCCCGTGGCGTTCTGCCAGACGTAGCCCGCCCCTATCCCGCCGCTCCACTGTGCCCAGAGTGGAAGGGGGAGTACGGCGGCCAGGCAGAGCCCTAGAGCTCCTCCCAAGAGAATTTTTCGCATCGCCTTCAACTCCTTATCCAATCCCTTTCCTCATTTCTAGTACGACCGGTCCCTGGTCTCTCCAAAAGCGCTCGTCCTCCTCGCGACGACACAGCCCCGTGGCACCATGCCAACTGAGAGGGCTAATATCCCTGATGTTCGATCACCACGTAAACCTCCCAGGCGCAACCCAGCGCCCCAAGGGGGATATAACCCAGCAATTCGAGCTAAGTACGTTAAAACTCTGAGTCTCTCCCCATCCAGCTGGCGCCCAATTATTCGGCATCGGCGCCACTATATCACCCAATATATTGATAAATAACACTATCTGCAAGCCAATGGGCGGGGCATATCCCCCATTTTTTTGGAGGCCCATGGCTTCGCTCTTCTATGAGGGGGCGGGATTGCGTGGACAACGGCGCGAATCCACTCCCTCCACCCATTGCCCCTCGCGTGATGGGGAACCCGGGTAGAAGGACGCCCCTTCTTCCTCGCGACGTGCAAAACCATCGTCCGTACTTTCAGGCCCGCAGGCTATGCCATAATTATATCACAAGGTGGTAGCGGAGGCATGCGCATGAAGGCAGAGGAAGTGATCGCGCTCTTGGCCCTGAAGCCCCACCCCGAGGAGGGCGGCTTCTTCCGCGAGACCTACCGCTCGGCGCTCGCCTTTCCCGAGAGCGCCCTGCCAGGCGACTCCCGGGGGCCACACCGAGCGGCCACCACCATCTATTACCTCCTGTCCGCTTCCTCGTTCTCGGCCCTTCACCGCCTCCCGACGGAGGAGGTCTTCCACTTTTACCTGGGTTCCCCCGTGGAGATACTGATCCTTGATCCTGACGGAGGGGGCCGGATGGAGATCCTGGGGACCGACCTCGGCGCCGGCATGAGGCCGCAGGTTGTCGTGCCCGCGGGCCACTGGCAGGGTTCGCGGGTCAGGCCCGGCGGCGATTGGGCCCTTCTGGGCACGACCATGTCGCCGGGCTTCGAGTTCTCGGACTTCGAACGGGGCCGACGGGAGGAGCTGGTGGCCACCCATCCGGCCTTTCGCGATGAGATCGAATCCTTGACTCGCTGATGTCCCGCGGGGAGCCGACCCGATGAAGAGCCCGTCCGAGCTAGCCCTTGCCTTCCGTCCCCTGACCCCCGACCGCTGGACCGACCTCGAGGCCCTGTTCGGTCCCCGCGGAGCCTGCGGCGGCTGCTGGTGCATGTGGTGGAGGCTCGTCCGGTCCGACTTCGAGAAGGGAAAGGGGGCGGCCAACCGCGAGGCCCTTCGGGCCCTCGTTGAGGCAGGCCCGCCACCCGGGCTCCTGGCCTACGACCACCGCCAGCCCGTGGGATGGTGCGCCCTGGCGCCCAGGGAGGCCTACTCGCGCCTCGCGCGGGCCAGGACCCTCAAACCGCTTGACGACCGTCCCGTCTGGTCCGTCACCTGCTTTTTCGTGGCCCGCCCCTACCGCCGAAGAGGCGTGACCGCGGAGCTGTTGAAGGCCGCCGCCCGGTGGGCGGCTTCCCGAGGGGCCACGATCCTGGAGGGCTACCCAGTGGACACCCGCGGCCGGTCCACGGCCGATGCTTTCGCCTACACCGGCCTGCCTTCCGCCTTCGAAGCCGCCGGGTTCCGCGAGGCGGCGAGGCCCTCGCCCACCCGGCCCATCATGCGGCTCTCCCTCGCCGGGAGGGATTCCGGAGAGGCCGGCTGAGGCCGTATCGAATTCAGGGGGGTACCATGCGTCCATCTCTTCCGCTCGCCGTGGCCCAGCTCCTTCTGCTGATGCTTATCGGCCTGCCATCCTCGGCCGCCGTGCCACCGGAGCCCGATCTGACGGCATCGGCCCATCAAGTGGTAGACCTCATGGCCAAGGGCGATTACCCGGGCGTGGAGGCCCGATTTGCCGCCAGCGTCAGACCGATGGTGACGGCCCAGCGCCTGGGAGCGGCCTGGCAGTCCATCCTCGACGACGCGGGGGCCTTCAGGAGCCAGGGGGAGACGCGCTTGGAACGGGGCACCGCGGGCTCCGCGGTCTATGTCACCTGCACCTTCGATCGCGAGGTGCTCCTGGCGAAGGTGGTCTTCACGCCGGAGGGCGAGCTGGCGGGCCTCTTCTTCCAACCGGTGCTGGCGCCCAAGCCCCTGGGTCCGGCTGCTTACGTTCGCCCGGATAGCTTCGTGGAAAAGGAGGTGACCGTGGGGAGCGGACGGTGGGCGCTCCCGGCCACGCTGAGCGTGCCCAAGGGCGCGGGCCCCTTCCCCGCCGTGGTGCTGGTCCACGGCTCCGGGCCGCTGGACAGGGACGAGACCCTCGGCCCCAACAAGCCCTTCCGCGACCTCGCCTGGGGCCTGGCCTCCCAGGGCATCGTCGTCCTTCGTTACGACAAGCGGACCTTTGCCCACGGCGATCTGCTCCGCCCCGTCCCCCCGGATTTCACGGTCCAGGACGAGACCGTTAACGACGCGCTGGCCGCCGCGGCCCTCCTGAGGGGCACGCCCGGCGTCAACCCCGCCAAGGTGTTCCTCCTCGGACACAGCCTGGGGGCCACCCTGGCGCCCATGATCGCGGAGCGAGATCCCAAGCTCGCGGGTCTGATCCTTTTGGCCGCCGACACCGAAAAGGCCGAGGAGGCGCTCCTGCGGCAGACCGCCTACCTCCTCTCCCAGGGCGGGGCGAACCCGGCGGACCAGCAGAAGAAGCTGGAGGAGATCCGGAAGGCCTTCACCCCCTTGCGGCAGCCGGCCAAGTCCGTCGCCCCGGACACCGCCATCATGGGCGTGCCCGTCGGGTATTGGCGGGATCTCGACGCCTACGACCCGCTCGCCGCGGCCCGAAAGCTCTCCATCCCCATGTTCTTCCTCCAGGGAGGGCGGGACTACCAGGTCCCCCCCGATCAGATGCAGGCCTTTCAAACGGCCCTGTCGGGCAAGAGGGAGGTGACCTTCAAGCTCTACCCCAAGCTCAACCACCTCTTCATCGCCGGCGAAGGCCAGAGCGGCCCGAAGGATTATGCCGTTCCGGGCCACGTGGACCAGGAGGTCGTGGACGGCGTTGCGGCCTGGATTCTCTCGCACTGACCCCCTGGAAAGGAGCACCGATGCCGTGGGACCCTGACCAGTACCTCCGCTTCAAGCACGAGCGCTTCGCTCCCTTCGAGGACCTGCTCGCCCTTCTCGCGGTCCGGCCGAACCTCTGCGTGCTGGACCTGGGCTGCGGCACCGGCGAGCTGACGTCCCGCCTCGCCGCCGCCCTTCCCAGCTCCGACGTCACGGGCCTCGACAGCTCGCCTGCCATGCTCGAACGCGCGCGCACCCTGACCCGCACCGGTCTGCACTTCGAACTCGGGCGGGTGGAGGAGGCCACGGGCCGTTACGACCTCGTCTTCTCCAACGCGGCCATTCACTGGGTGGAGGATCATCCGGCCCTGATCCCCCGCCTCTTTGCCCTGCTCAACCCCGGCGGACAGCTCCTCGTGCAGTTGCCCTCCAACAACGAACACCCAGCCCACCAGGCGATCCTGGAGATCGCCGCCCGGGAGCCCTTCCGCACGGCCCTCGGCGGCTTCACGCGGCGGCCTCCCGTCCTGCGGCTTCCCGAGTACGCCGAGCTGCTTCACGGCTGTGGCGGGACGGACCTCGTGGTCTTCGAGAAGGCCTACCCCCACCTCCTTCCCGACAGCGACGCCGTGGCGGAATGGACCTCGGGCACGACCCTCCTCCCCTACTTCGAGAGGCTCCAGCCCTCCGACCGGGAAGCCTTCCTGACGGCCTATCGCGCCCGGCTCCGCGAGATCTGGCCCGAAGCCCCGGTCTTCTACGGCTTCAGGCGGATCCTCTTCTCCGCGCGCAGGCCCCACGCCATGACGGGCTGACCCCGCCGGCCCCGCCTTTCACCCTTCGAATCCACGGACGCGAGAGCAGGCGGATGCGTGAGCGCCGGCGATACGGCCGAGCGCCGGGCTTCGCCCGCCCGCAGGCCATCCGCTAGCGAGAGGAGTTCAGCGAGGTGAGGCGGAGCCGAACCGAGCGCCAAGAACGTTTCGAAGATGCGGATGCGGGCTGAGACGCGAATGCATGCAGCGTCGAAGCCTTGCAGCCGCCTGAAGAAAGCTTGGCCCGGCGCCGTTCTCGCGGAGGGCTTCTGCCGGGCCAAGCCAAGCGCTTCCCTCTTGGTGAAATTTGGCCCTTCCTTGGCAGCCCTTCGGCGGTTTGCCTCAGGGTAGACTCCGAGGGGGGGATTCGAATCGACGAGCCCTAGAAGCCTCGCGCCCGGAGGGCACTACGTTTCAAGGGCGCCTACGATTCCCGGGGCGAGTCCCCTTCCTCGTTTTCTACGGCTCGCCGCCGAGCGGTCGGCGGCTGCGCCTCGAAAACTACGGACGCTCCCCCGCCCTTCTCATCCCCTTTCGCGCGAACCAGCGGATGCGTGAGCGCGGGCGACGCGGCCGAGCGTCGGGCTTTGCCCGCGCGCAGGCCATCCACCAGCGAGAGGAGTTCAGCGAGGTGAGCAGCGCTTCCCTCTTGGAAGTTTTTGGCGGAGAGGGGGGGATTCGAACCCCCGGTCCAGGTTTAAGCCCGGACAACTGCTTAGCAGGAGCCAGAATGCTGGATTTAAAGGAGTTAACCCAACTTGAGTGAAGTTTAAAGCAGCCATATCCCCTCGGGCTGTTCGGGGACTGGTGCTCTTTAAACGCATTTAAGGCTCCTTGGCGGGACGCGATTCAGTACTTGCGATTTACTTGCAATCTTCTGAGTCGGAATTTCACTTTCAAAGGCCGGGTCGGATGCCCGGCCTTTTCCTTTTCCTCAACCCATTCTCATCCAGTTTGCCGGTAACCGTAATCAGGAAGGCGCTAGGCGATCTTCACCTTCTTAGCCACGGCGTGGAGGGATTCGGGAGACCAGCCCGGTAGCTCCACCGAGGACCGATCGAATTCCGGCCGGCGCGAGACTGCGGCCCTCCGCTTAGTACTTTCTACCCACTTCCCGCACTTGCTCGCGAGTAGAAATTGCCCTTCCTGACGGCTGGTCCGCGGATTACATTTGAGAAATATTCTGGATATGACACCAACCAGGAGCCTTAATAATGTGCGTCGAGGATCCCTGGCCGCCAGAAGTGGGACCGGGCTGGGCGACGGAACCCAGCGGGCTGCGATGAATAAGATGTGAGCCTATTGCGTTTTGTCTTCTATTAGGAGGACCAACATGAATACCGAACGAACTTTCCTACGGGTGGGACTCCTCAGCCTCTTTACCCTGTGCTTTGCCCTCGCCGCGCCCGCCACGCGGGCCGCCGATCCAGTGAAGCCCAAAGCGCCGGAGGCCGAGAGGCAACAACTCATGAAGTACGAGGAGGCCGAGAGCCTTGTGAAGGCGCACCTCGCCACCTTCGACGAGCTCGACTACGTGGTCTTCACGCAGCAGCAGTGGACGCGCCTCCACGAGAGCCACTCCAAGGACGTGATCGTGCACTGGCCCGACGGCCACTTCACGAAGGGCATCGAGAAGCACATCGAGGACCTCAAGGCCATGTTCGTCTACGCCCCAGACACCCGCATCAAGGTGCACACCGTGAAGCTCGGCCAGGGCGAATGGACGGCGGTCATCGGCGTCATGGAGGGCACCTTCAGCAAGCCCATGCCCAAGGGTGACGGCACGTTCATCCAGCCCACGAACAAGCCCTTCAAGATCAACATGTGTACCGTGGGGCACTGGACCAAGGGCGTGATGGACGAGGAGTACCTCTTCTGGGACAACCTCACCTTCATGCAGCAGATCGGCCTGGCGAAGTAACGGATTAAGCCCCCGCGGCGACGCGGGATCCGCGCCGTGGGAGCCGGGCTCGACACTCGGCCCTCCTCCGCGCGGAAGATAGGCCTTCGGGCCTATGAGGAGGCGCGCGCCATGAAGGAGAACCCCGAGCGCAAGATCACAGTGATGAAGGACGGGCCGTACCTCGTGGATGGGGACGTGCCGCTCGCCCACCAGCACATCGTCACGAACGGGGCTGGGGAGTCCCTGGAGTGGCGTGAGGGCGAACGAGTCCCCACGGAGGGCACCTACGCCCTATGCCGGTGCGGGCGCTCGGCCAAGAAACCTTTCTGCGACGGAACCCACGCCAAGGTCGGCTTCGACGGCACAGAAACCGCCAGCCGGGCGCCATACGAGGAACAGGCCGAACGGATCGACGGGCCAGAGATGGTGCTCAAAGACGCGGAGGGCCTCTGCGCCTTCGCCCGCTTCTGTGACCCGCACGGACGAGTGTGGAACCTCGTCGAGAGGACCGATAACCCGCGCGCGCGCCGGCTCGTGGAGCACGAGGCCGGCCACTGCCCCGCCGGGCGGCTCGTGGCAGAGGATCGGGCGACGGGGAAAGCGCACGAGCCCCACTTCGAGCCCTCAATCGGTTTGGTGCAGGACACGGCGAAGGGTATCAGCGGGCCCATTTGGGTGCGGGGAGGCATCCCCGTGATCGGCGCCGACGGTGTCGCCTACGAGGTGCGTAATCGCGTCACGCTCTGCCGATGCGGTGCATCGAGCAACAAGCCGTTCTGTGATGGCACCCACGCCTCCTTTGGATTCACGGACAAGGAATAAAGGAGATCCCATGTCGGTCAGACCTGTCCCGCGCCTCGTGAAAGCCCAGCCGACTCTGGAGGGCAGGGTCAGGAGGCGTCTGTGAGGCTTGGGGCCCGGTAAACGAAGTCGCGCCGGGACGGGTCGCCGGGTGGGTTTTGGCGCAGGGGGGATGTTATGGCGGAGAAACCAAAGTCTCACCTCGTCGTTGTGATCGCCCGTGCCAAAGGCAGCGGCGGAGCTCTCCTCGGAAAGCGATTGGCCAAACGTCTCGCGTGCCGCTACTTGGACCGTGAGATCCTCGTGGAAGCGGCCCGTCGGATGAGCAGGGACCCGGACGCGCTCGAGGCGTTCGACGAGCGGCGTGCGGGCTTCTGGGAGCGGACCATGGCCTTCGCCGTGGGGACGCCCGAGATGCCTTGCGTGCCGCCTCCTTATGGACCTGGATGACAGGGAGCTGTTCACCGCGGAGAAGGCGATAATGAGGGAAGCGGCCGAACGGGGGCCGGTGGTCATCGTCGGCTGGGCAGGGTTTTCCGTTCTGAGGAGGGAGCCCGGCCTTTTCTCCGTTTTCCTGCACGCGCCCATCGAGAAGAGGGTGAGGCGCGTGATGAAGGTCTACGGGAACCTCACCGCGGAGGAGGCCAAGGCGCTCGTCCTCCGGAGCAACAGGGACCGAGGCGAGTTTGCGAGGACTGTTCTCAGGACGGAGCGGCTGGACCCCCAGAACTACCACCTCTGCATCGACACCGAGCGCTTCGGGACCAGCGCGGTCGTCGACCTGATCTACCAGGCCGCGCAGGATGTGGTCCGAGGCCTCGGGGGGCCCTCCGAGGAGCCGAAGGGCTGACCTTTCACTGGCCGTGGGGTCCCCTGCTGCGTCCTTTGTCGCCACCTGGCCTCGAGGCGATTGCGCCTCGATAGGGTCCCAGTACTGATGCAAGGATGGTACTATGCGGAAGCGAAATCTGCTATGAATTCCCTCTAATTATGTTGCATTTCGACGCCAAGGGGCCTAGATTCTCGCTCAGAATGACAACTAATATTGAGACGGTTCATTCTTGAACACTGTGGGTAAGTTGGTGTGATGGGATGAGGGTGCCTGTGGCGGCGAGGATTTTCAGGAAGAAGTAGGAGGTAACGTGGTAGCCGTAGGCCCTGCGCTTGATGACCTTGATGGTGTTGTTGACACCTTCCGCGAAGCCATTGGTGATGCGGTGAGTGAAGAAGGCGAGGATGCCCTCTTTCCATCGTCTGAGGCGGCGGGCCATGGTGATGAAGGGTGCCAGACCGCTCTCGGCGCAGCGCCCGATCCAGTCTTCGAGGAAGGCCTCAGCGTCGGGGCGATCGGGTGCGCGATAAAACGCTTCGAAGTCCTCTCTGAGCAGGTAGGCTTTCTGGAGGTTTTTATGGCTGTGGACAGGTAGGTGAACACGTGGAATTTGTCGAAGACGATGGTGGCTTGGGGGCAGTAGCGGCGGACGACCCGCATAAAGGGTGTCCACAAGTCCATGCAGACCGCCTCGATGGCTTTGCAGGCCCTCTTGCCCCAGCGCCTGAAGAAGCGGCTGACGGCCTTTGCCGCCCGTCCCTCGACCAAGCCGACGACGAGACGGCGCTCCAGGTCATAGAAGACCGTGGCGTACCGGTGCCCCTTTCGGATGGCGATCTCGTCGATACCCAACCGTCTCACCTCGGGCATGGGCGTGGTTTCGGCCCTCCTCTGAAGCCAGTGCCGGTCGATACGGTAGACGGTGCTCTTGTCCATGCCCTCCAGCTGGGCTACGTCCAGCACGGGCAGGATGTCGCACAGATGGGCCAGGTAGAGTTCGTATCGAAAGGTCTGCCGCTGATGCAGCCTGATCCAGTCCGGGCCTTCCGTCCGGATGCCGCATCGCGGGCAAGCCACACGGGCCGGGGAGAACTCCAACCAGCAGGCCCTACCCCACACCTGGAAATCCCGCACAAGGCGTGTCGGTTCGTGGTCATAGCAGAAGAGGAACTTGTCCCCGCATCCCCCGCACCGGTAGCCGGCACCCGCCTCTCGATCGATTTCCACGGCCAACGTCTCGGACTCCAGCCGAACCTCTCGAACACGCCACCCTGGGATTCCCAACAGGTTGCTGATAAGCTTCTCATGAGGCATTGCTCGTCCTCCAGGCAAAGGTCGCTCAAACCCTTTATACCTGAAGGCCTTCGATGCCTCACTCCCTTTCACCCATAGTGTTCAGGAAAGAGCCATAATAGTAGCGATCGACATATTGCGGGAGGAGCTCCGAGCCATGGCTGTGAAATCTTCGCCTTCCGATCTCGTTCTCTCAAATCTCGCTGGCCTGATTCCGGAATTAGAAACGGTCTACAAGGACATCCACGCGCATCCCGAACTCTCGATGCAGGAGGAGAGGACGGCGGGCGTGGCGGCGGAACACCTGCGCGCAGCAGGCTTTGAAGTGACTACCGGGGTTGGCAAGACCGGCGTGGTCGGTTTGTTGCGCAACGGCGAGGGACCAACAGTGATGCTTCGCGCCGACATGGATGCCCTGCCGGTTCAGGAAGCTACTGGTCTTCCCTATGCCAGCAAGGTCACGGCGAAGGACAGCGCAGGTAAGAGTGTGCCCGTGATGCACGCCTGTGGTCACGACATGCATGTGACCTGGCTGATCGGTGCGGCCAGGCTGTTTGCGAATTCTCGCGATGCCTGGAAGGGGACGCTGATCGCTATTTTTCAACCGGCGGAGGAGACGGCGCAGGGCGCCCAGGCGATGATTGACGATGGTCTCTTCAAGCGCTTCCCTCAGCCCAACGTCATCCTCGGCCAGCATGTGATGTGCATGCCCGCTGGCGTGATTGGCGGACGCCTCGGCGTCACCACCTCCGCCGCGGACAGCCTGCAAATCACACTATTCGGGCGCGGCGCTCACGGCTCCATGCCCGAGGCGAGCGTCGATCCCGTCGTGATGGCCGCGGCAACCGTGTTGAGGCTGCAAGGCATTGTGTCGCGTGAGGTGCCGCCGACAGAGTCCGCCGTAGTTACGATCGGCGTATTGCAGGCGGGAACCAAGGAAAACGTCATCCCTGACGAAGCAATCATCAAGCTGAACGTGCGCACTTTCGATGAGGGTGTCCGCAAGCTGGTTCTTGCCGCCATCGAGCGTATTGTGAATGCTGAAGCTGAAGCCTCGGGTGCTCCGAGGAAGCCCGAGATTACGCAAATAGACCACTATTCCCTGACGACGAATGATCCTGATGCGACCAAGCGAGTGGGGGACGCGTTTCGCGCCCATTTTCCTGCCGACAGCGTGCAGGAGACGAAGCCGACGATGGCGAGTGAGGACTTCGGATGTTTCGGCGCAGAGTGGCACGTCCCGTCGGCTTTCTGGTTCGTCGGGGGAGTGGATCGTGATGTGTACGCGAAGGCGAAGAGGGACGGCACAATCGGTGCACTCCCAACGAATCATAACCCACGCTTCGCACCGGTTATCCATCCAACTGTGGAGACAGGCGTTGAAACGCTGGTTGTCGCAACGCTGGCCTGGCTGCGGAAGTAGCGCCTAAACGGAAGAGAAACGTGGACCCTTTTCACCTTGCAATACGAATGGACACGTTTCAGGTCGTCCTCGACCTGGGTGGCACCTTTGTGTTCGCCCTCAGCGGGGCCGTGGCCGGCGTTAAGAACAAGCTTGATATCTTTGGCGTGCTTGTATTGTCCTTCGTGGCGGCTAATGCCGGCGGGATCGCACGCGACGTCATGATTGGCGCGACTCCGGTCGCGGCGCTCAGCGATTGGCGATATATCGCTGTCACGCTGCCAGCGGGACTGCTGACGTTCTATTGTTATCGATTTATTGACCGTTTGAGCGGCTCCGTGCTGATCTTCGACGCCGCCGGCCTTGGGCTTTTCGCTGTTACGGGCGCAACGAAGGCCCTCGCCTATCACCTTGACCCGGTCGCGGCGGCGCTTCTCGGCATGGTGACGGGAATTGGTGGCGGAATGATGCGTGACATCCTGATCTCAGAGATTCCAGTGGTGTTGCGCGCGGATTTTTATGCCGTTGCTGCTCTGGCTGGCGCTGCCGTCGTAGTGATCGGACCGGTGGTGCATGTTCCGTCCGCCGCCGCTATGACGGTAGGCGCACTTCTCTGCTTTGGGCTCCGGTTTATGGCGATCCGGCATGGCTGGAGGCTTCCAGTTGCCGTCGGAGGAAGACGGAAATAGGCAGAAGCAATTCCCTCCGACGTTTCTGGTTTCTTCGTTGATCAGATGCAAATTAGCCGACCTGTCCGGGCTGTGCGTGCTCGTGTCCCGTCAAGTGTGTAGTTTCGCCGAGAGCCACTGTGGGTGATGAGACATGTTGGTTCCTCCCGCGCTAAGCGGCCGGCGCGTTCAGCGGAGGCCGGTACATGGACCGGCGCAAGGAGGTGAAGACGACGTTTGAAGATGCGGTGAAGCGGTTCCTGATCTGGAGCGAGGTCAACGTTCGGCCGAGCACCTACATGAACGACAGGCACTACGCTGAACTGTGGCTCTCCAGCGGCCACTTCGCGGGAAGGAGGCTCAACAAGATCACGCCGGTCGACGTGGAGGCCTACAAGGCGCAGCGCGTGAACGGCCCGAACAAGGTTTCCCAGCGAACGACCGATGCCGACCTGGGCAGGCTGCGCCGATCGTTCTCCCTCTGCGAGACGTGGGGGCTGTGCGAGAGGAATCCCGTCAAGGCGGTGAAGTTCTTCCATCCCGAATGCCGGCGGGAGCGGTTTCTCACGCCCGAGGAGGAGGCGCTCCTCATGAGCCACGCCCCTCCACCCATGCGTCCCTGCATCACCTTCGCGGTGAACACCGGGCTCCACCTGCGCGAGATGCTGACCCTCACCTGGAGCCAGATCGACCTGAAGCAGGGTTTCGTGACCATCACGGCGGAGGTGGCCAAGGGCAAGCGCACGCGGCACATCCCTCTGAACCAGAGCGCCCGGGAGGCCCTCGGCGAGCTACCTCGGAACATCAACCCGGCAGCCCTCATCTTCCCCCTCTACGGCGGGGAGGTGTTCGGGAACGAACACACGCACTCCCCGTCCTTCTACAAGGCTTGGCAGAAGACCGTGGCCGCCGCCAAGGCCGACGGACTGGACGGCCGTGATCTCTGCTGGCACACCCTGCGTCACACCTTCGCCTCGCGCCTCGTCGCCGCGGGCGTCGGACTCCACATGGTGCAGCGGCTCCTGGGCCACCAGAGCATCGCCATGGTCATGCGGTACGCCCACCTCGGTGCGACCGACACGATCGACGCCGTGAAGCTTCTGGAGTCGAAGTTGCAATTTACCTGCAATCCCTCCCAACCGCACCAAAAGGAAAGTGCCCCATGAGACCCCGGGGCACCCTTCGCAACTCCCTATCTATCATTGGTTTGGCGGAGAGGGGGGGGGGATTCGAATCGACGCGCCCTAGAAGCCTCGCGCCCGGAGGGCACTACGTTTCAAGGGCGCCTACGATTCCCGGGGCGAGTCCCCTTCCTCGTTTTCTACGGCTCGCCGCCGAGCGGTCGGCGGCTGCGCCTCGAAAACTACG
>JAJYCJ010000020.1:24564-39270 GCA_021778515.1 Acidobacteriota bacterium | reverse complement strand
GCAGGGGCTCTCCAAGGAGGACCGCGCGAAGATCCAGGAGTTCTACCAGAAACGTTACGGAGAGTAATCCCCGTCGGTCGGGCCGGTCGCACTCGACGGCATCAGAGAACGAATTCCAGTCCCTTCGTCCTTCGAGGGCCCCGGCACTGCCGGGGCCCTTCCGTCTCGTGGCCACTCCCCACGGACAGGCTTCCGGGCCCGCCGCCCCCGGCCTCCAGACTACGCCGCAGGGCGGATCGCCTGGGCCGCCGGCCGGTCGATCCGCCCCGTTCCAGATGGGATGACGACCCCGGATCCGGCCAGCGCGCGCCTCATCAACTCCTGCAGGCTGATTCCCCAGTCCCGAGGGTCGGTGCCCTGAGTGAACTCGACGTGGCCGTCTCCCCCTTTCAGCAAGAACTGCGTGCACGCCACCGAATAGTCGCGTTCCGGCGCCAGCGGCTCCCCGTCCACCCGGATGGACATCGCCTTCCCACCCTCAAAGGTGGCCGCAAGTCCCGAAACCTGTAGGAAGCCGCCGGGCGCGTCGGTCAGCGGCATGGCCGCGCAGCGGTCGAGGATGGCCTGGATTTGCGCTCCCTTCAGCCGCACCGTGTTCAGGGAATCGAAGAAGGGCAGACAGGCGTACAGGTCAATCCCCGTCACGCCGCCCTTGGGAAGCCCCGCCCGGATGGCCCCGGCGTTCACGAAGGCTACCTCCGCCCCCGATGCCTCGCGCATGAGATCGGCCAGGAGGTCGCCCAGAGGCATTTCGCGGGACCTCAGCAGCTCCCTGTCCCCTGAAAGCGCCAGCGGAAGGCGCCCGATCACGGCGCCCAGGGCCCGCCTCTCCCTCTCCAGCCAGGGCGCCAGGAGGCGGGCGACGGCGGGGTCCTCCTTCGACTCGGAGGTCACCGGGAGGAGCCTTCCCGATACCTCCGGCCTCCCTCCCGCCGTGAAGCGGACGCGCACCTCTCCGAGATACCGGCCCCGGTCTCCCGCCTGGACGATGGGGACCCCGTTTTCTATCCACGGGGCCTGAAGGACCTTGTGGTCGTGTCCGCCGATGATGAGCCCCACTCCGGGCACCGTCCGGGCGATCCGCCGGTCCTCCTCGAACCCGCAATGGGAGAGGACAACGATGAAATCCCACTGCCCTCGGTGATCCGCGAGCACGCGGGCCACGGCCCGGGCCGGATCGCTGAAGACGAACCCCGCCGTGGCCCCCGGGGCGGTGGTCAGGGGGGTGTCCGGCGTGATGACTCCGATGATCCCGATCCGCCACTTACCGGCCTGAAGGGTCGTGCAGGGCGTCCAGAACGTCTGATCAGCCTCGGGCGCCTCCACGTTCGCCAGGAGCAACGGAAACCCAGCCTGGCGAGCCCTCTTGGCCAGCACGCCCGCACCGAAATCCCACTCGTGATTCCCCGGCGTCATGGCCGCGACTCCCATGAGCCGGAAGGCCTCGAATTCGGGCTCTCCCTGAAAGAGCGTGGAGAAGGCCGTCCCGGTGAAGGCGTCGCCCGCAAAGAGCAGGTAGACGGGCCTCCCCTTGCGCGCTTCTTCAGCCCTCACCTCGTCCACCACTCCCGCCAGGCGCGCCAGGCCCCCGGTGGGTTCGCCCGGTTTCCCGGACAGCGCCTCCACCTGCCCGTGAAAGTCGTTGAAGTGCAGCAACGTCACCGCCTGCCTTCGGCCCGCGCACCCGAAGACCAGCAGCACGGACAACACGAGAACCGAGAGCCGACACCCGCCTCCAGATTTCATGGCTTTCCTCCCCAATTGAGCATAGCAGAATCCCCGGCCAGACCAACGTGCCTCGCGTTTCGCGCCTCGCCTCTCCGCGGCCTTCTCATCCCATCTTGCGCCGCGTTTGCCTAACGGCGCGCCGGGCGGTACCCTGGGATCGGAGGAGGAGAGCATGCTGAAGCTCACGGCCTACGGGGCGGCGGAGGAGGTGACGGGGAGCAAGCACATGCTCGAAACCAGTCACGCCCGGCTCCTGGTGGATTGCGGCATCTTCCAGGGGCACCGAGAGGAGGCCCACCGCAAGAACCAGGAGCTTCCATTTTCGCCTTACTCCCTCTATGCCTGCATCAACACCCACGGCCACCTGGACCACTGCGGCGCCTACCCCGTCCTCGTGAAGCAGGGCTTCTCGGGGGACATCCTCTCCACCCCCGCCACGCGCGACATCGCCAGCCTCGTCCTTCGCGATTCGGCTCGCATCCAGGCCTACGACGCGCGCTTCCTCGAAAAGCAGCAGCACGAGAACCACCAGCCCTGGCGCAAGATTTTCGCGCCGCTCTACGATGAGGCCGACGTGGAGGCGGCACTGGGCCAGTACGTCACGACAGCCTACCGGCGGCCCTACCCGATAGCTCCCGGTGTGACGGCGACCCTCTACGACGCCGGCCACATCCTGGGCTCGGCCATGGCGCGCCTTGAGGTGCAGAACGACGGCGAGCCCCTCGTCATCGGCTTCACCGGGGACCTCGGCCGCAAGAACATGCCCATTCTGCGCGACCCCGACCCCCTTCCCGCCGTGGACTATCTCGTCTGCGAGAGCACGTACGGCGACAGGCTCCACGACGACATGAGCCAGGCCGAGTCGGAGCTGGCGCAGGTCATCAACGACGCCGCCTCGCGGGGAGGACGCGTCATCATCCCGGCCTTCGCCGTGGAGAGGACGCAGGAGCTGATCTTCCTCCTCCACCGCCTGCACGACGCCGGCCGGATACCGCCAATCCCCGTCTACGTGGACAGCCCCATGGCCGTGTCGGCGACGGGGATCTTCAGGGCCCACAGCGAGTGCTTCGATGCGGACGCCTGCTCGGGCTTTCTCGAATGCGCTTCGGGCCCCTTCGCCTTCGACTCGCTCCACTACATCAGCGATCCCGAGGAGTCCAAGCGGCTCAACGACCTGCCGATGCCGTGCGTCATCATCTCCGCCTCGGGCATGTGTGAGGCCGGGCGCATCGTCCACCACCTCCTGCACGGAGTGGGCGACCCGCGCAACACCATCCTCATCGTCGGCTTCATGGCGGCCAACACGCTGGGACGCGCCCTGGCGGACAAGCGCCCCGAGGTGAAGATCTTCGGACAGCTCCACGAGGTCAAAGCCCGCGTCAAGATCCTCAACGCCTTCTCCGCCCACGCCGACTACCGCGAAATCGGCGAGTTCGTCTCGAGCCTCGACCAGACCCGCCTCAAACGCGTCTTCCTGGTCCACGGCGAGCCTGCGGCTCAGGCTCACCTGAGGGAGCACCTGCTCGGGCTGGGCGTGCCCTCGGTCGAGATTCTGAAGCAGGGGGAGGCCGTGGCCCTGGCCTAAGGATTGCGGCGGGGAGGGTTTTCGCTGCTCCTCCGCCTGGAGCGCAGAACCCATGCGTACACGGCCGCGTTGAACAGGACGAGCAGAAGGCCGAGGAGGAGCTGGGTACCGCGCGTGAGCCCCGCCGGATAGAGCACGGGCAGGAGGTAGTGGGCGATGAAGTCGCCGCGGTAGCCCGTCCCTCCGCCCTGGACACGGAGCCAGTCCTCAAGGGGAGTCAAGGGGCAGATCCAGCCGGCGAACTCGACCGCTCCGGCCCACATCAGGGCCGGCAGGTGAACCCACGCCAGTCTCGGCCGGCGCAGCGCCAGCAATCCCCCGAACACCGCGAAGAGAACGAATCCGAGGTGAAAGAGAACTACGGCGTCCGCACCAGCCTCGTACAGTTGATGCATGTCGATGATCCAGGCCCATTCAGGTTACGGCTGTCGGTCTCGCAGTTCAACCCGCGAAAACAGGCCTTCGGCCACGAAGGCGCGGAACCAGGCATGAATCCTCTTGGAAGCATCGGAGGCATCGAGAGAGGCGGCGGTCTCCGCCAGCGCCTGCCCCAGGGAGAGCCCTCCGGCGAGGGCCTGGAGGAGGTGGTGCTCGGCGCGGCTGAGTCCCCTTCGATGGACGGTGTAGTCCTTCCGCCAGACGGCGAGCCAGGTCGCACCGCGCCTGGGCTTCGGGCAGGGCAGCTCCAGCCTGCAGGCCTCCATGTGCGGCAGCACCGGGTGGCCAAGAGCCAGGAGGCGCAGGGAGGCCACGGGGACCAGCCGCGCCTGGGGCCAAGCCGCCGCCGGGACCGCGAGCACCGCATCCGGCGTCAGCACTTCTGACTCGGCCTCCTCGTAAGCCTGCGTAAGGGCCAGCTCGGCACTCGTCAGGTCGTGCAGGAAGGCGGCGCCCGCCCGCTCCGGTTCCTCCAAGTATAGCTGCGGCAGGCGGTCCCCCAGGCGGTTGAGGGTGTAGCTCCGCGAGGGGTAGCGCTGGACGTAGTCCTTCACGAGTGCGGTGAAAGCCTCCTCGCCGAGGACGTACTGGGTCACCGGGTAGTCCGTGGCGAGTGCCTCCACCATCCGCAGCAGGTACATCTCGCGGTAGATCGCCACGCGCGCTTCGGCGGTGAGCGTGGCGGAGGGCTTCACGAGCTCCTCCAGGCTCCCCGCTGGCAGCTCCCGCGAGGCCTCCTCGGAGGCGAGCGCCTCCTGCACCGCGCCCGGGTGCACGATCACCGCCTGCATCCAGCGCTCCACCACGTCCAAGGGGAAGGCGGTCGTCCTGAGGTTGGGATCACGCCGCACGGGCCGCCTCCCGATCTCGCCAGGCCCGCGCCTTGAGCACCTCGGCGTGGACCACCTCGAAGGGGGGAATGTCCGCGTCCCATTCCAGTAGGGTGCTCCGCAGACCGATGCGCCTGAGCGCACGCCCGTAGAGGGCCCACACCGGGTCCACCACGTGGTCGCTGTGCGTGTCCAGGATGTGCGTCCCCTTGTGCGTGTGCCCGGCCACGTGGATGTGGCACACCCGATCGCCGGGGATGGCGTCCACGTACTCCTCGGCGTCGAAGGTGTGGTTGAAGGCGCTCACGTAGACGTTGTTCACGTCCAGGAGCAGCCCGCAGTCGGCCTCCTCGGCCATGCGCGCGATGAACTCCCACTCGCTCATCTGCGAGGGGACGAACTCCAGGTAGGTGGAGGCGTTCTCCAGTACGAGCGGACGTTCCAGCACATCCTGGACCACTCGGATGCGCTCGCTCACATGGCGAAGCGTCTCCTCCGTGTAAGGGATGGGCAGGAGGTCGTGCGTGTTGCGACCCAGTACACCCGTCCAACAGAGGTGATCCGAAATCCAGCGGGCCTTCGTTCTGGCGGCCAGCGCCTTGACCTTGGCCAGGTAGTTGAAGTCGAGGGGATCGCTGGAGCCGATGGAGAGCGACACTCCGTGCATGATGACGGGGTAGCGCTCCGCCACCTGGTCCAGGACGTAGAGGGGCAGGCCCTCCGTGTCCAGATAGTTCTCCGTCAGCACCTCGAAAAAACCCATCTCGGGCCGCTCTGAAAGGATGTGCTGGAAGTGCGGCGAGCGCAGCCCCACCCCCAGGCCCAGATCTGGAAATCCCCATCGGTTCTCGCTCATGCGCCTGGTCTCCCATCGTTCACCGGGGGCCGAGGAGGCAACGAGCCGCCTCTGCGCCCCCGCGGCGGCGCGAGCCGTCACCGCCGGGCCGCCGATGCCCTGGCGCCGCAGCCTCAGCTCTTGGACGGCGCCCCGGCCGAGGTGTTGGCCTGGGCCGCCTTGGGGACCACCTTCTTGGGCCCCTTGGCGGATGCTTTCGTCTGAGGCGGGGTGGCTACCTTGGCGGCCTTGGGGTCCTTGCTCTTCGCCTTCTGTTTCTGCGAGGCCGAACTGGACGAGCCGCAGCCATTCTTCCCACCGCAACCGTTGCTGGTTATCTTGGCGGGACCCCGTTCCGCCGCGGAGGCAGGCGCCGTCGCCGCAAATCCCGCGATCATACCAGCCACCGCCGCATTCACCACCACCGACTTGAGCTTCCGGTTCATGACTGCTCCTCCTTGGCCGAGCACCTCGGCCGCAAGAATCAGAAGGCCTTGGCCTTCCATGGGGGAAATTCGATCCCCAAGGGGTCCGTTTGATGTGCCACAGCCTTCAGCTGTCCACCTCTTTGCCAACGCCCGGGCGCCAGGGATATTTCACCGCTCGTCGCACCCCATGGCTGTCCCCCAAATTCAGCTCGCACTTGCGGGGTTGACCTTCCCGGAGCGAAGCGGAGGAAGGCGCCACCGGGACGAGCTTGAAGGTGGCGCGTACCCGAGGCGGAGGGGAGGCGGTGACTGTCGTACAATGGAGGAGCGCCACCTGAAAAAGGACGCCGGAAGCCGAGGAGAGGGCAAAGAAAGGGATGGCCGCGAGAGCGAGGGATCTTGAGGAAATGAGGCGAGGAACCGCATTCCATCCGCCGCCCCTTTTCGCCCGCCCTCTGCCCCCAAGGAAAGACCTTGACCCAACCCACCGTGGGTATGGGATGAAGGAGGTACGATGATGACGAGACGAAGCCTTTCCCTCATGATGGCCATGGGGTTCCTCTGCGCCTCCGTCCTGCCCTTCTCGGCGCAGGCCAAATCCGCCGAGGCGGACAAGATCGTGGTGGCGGCGAAATCCACCCTGTCTGACTTCTTGGCCGACCCCAACATGAAATGGTTGAAGGAACACTTCCAGGACGCCAAAGGGGTCCTCATCGTCCCCGATCGAAACAAGGGGGGGTTCATTTTCGCCGGCTCCGGCGGCGTGGGCGTCCTTCTGACCAAGAATGCCGACGGGCGCTGGAGCCAACCCGCCTTCTACAGGCTGGCCAGCGTCTCCGTGGGCTTCCAGATCGGGGGCGAGCACTCCGAGGTGATCCTCTTCATCCAGTCCAACAGCGGCGTGGATTCCTTCCTCAGTTCCAGCGTCAAACTGGGAGGAGAGGCCAGCGTGGCCGCGGGTCCCGTCGGTGAGGGCGCCCAGGCGGCCACAGCCGACATCCTCTCCTTCTCGCGGTCCAAGGGGGCCTTCGTCGGCGCCGCTTTGGCCGGCACCGTGGTGAAGCCCGCCAAGGACCTCAATGAGGCCTTCTACGGCAAGCGGGTGAGCCCGGTGGACATCCTCGTCAGGGGCACCGCCGAGAACCCGCGGGGCGACGCCTTGCGGGACGCCGTATCACGGGTCGCCAGAAAGGAGCCGTAGCTCTGCCGATCCTCCCTCCCGCGCTGGCACGTTCGTTGCTTTTTCAACAGATGGAGGCCTCATAGGACGCCTGGGCGCCCTAAAGAGGTTCCTTTTGGCCATGGGCCTGCCAGAATGGCCGCGACTTTTTGGCGCGGGGGGGCATTGTGCAGGGTTCACGGGTCACCCGAAGAGTGTCGTCTTCACCGTCTTGGTCTGTCCCGGCCAGGGCTGAGAGGTTCGTCCCCTCTTCACCACCTACAGGCGCCCCCCCCTTCTTGCCCCGCATCGCCGCATACGAGAGTTCAATCGGCTGGCTTCCAGTCCCGGCGCCCTTCTGGTCGGTGAGCGCGGGAACCCCGAGGATCCGCCGCGCTTTCGGCTGGCAGCGGCCCGAGGCCGGGCGAAAGGAGGCACGACTCGTGGTTCGCCGATAGGACCGAACCTTACTTAGAGCAGGGGGGACAATGCCAACACTCGGAATGCCTGAAATGCTGGGGCTCTCCATCGCCGCCGGATTCGTGGGCGCCATGTCCGGAATGGGCGGGGGGGTCGTTCTCGTGCCGGCGCTCACCTTGATGGGGCTGGACATCAAGCACGCCATCGCCATCAGCATCGTCTCGGTCATCGCCACGTCGAGCGGCTCGGCCTCGGCCTATGTCCGCGACCGCATCACCAACCTGAAGGTCGGAATGTTCCTGGAGGTCTTCACCATCCTCGGCGCGGTCGTCGGCGCCGCCGTCACCCTCGCGTGCAGCGAGCGGCCGCTCTTCATCGCGTTCGGGGCGATTCTCCTGGCCATCTGGCTCACGATGGTCTTTCAGGTGGGCAAACAGTGGCACCCCATGGCCTACCAGGACGGGTTCTCGAAGTGGCTCGAACTCAGGGGCAGCTATCACGACGAGGCCCAGAAGGAAACGATCCACTACCACGGAGTGCGTGCCTACTTCGGCGGTCCCTTCATGTTCTGCGCCGGATTCATCGCAGGCCTCCTCGGCATTGGCGCCGGGGCGCTGAAGGTCCTGGTTCTGGACCTGGGCATGCACCTGCCTCCGAAGGTCTCCACGACCACGAGCAACCTGATCATCGGCGTGACAGCCCTCGCGGGCACCAGCGTCTACCTGGCCAACGGCTTCATCGACCCGGGGCTCGCCGCGCCGGTCATCCTGGGCGTCGTAGTGGGGGCCTTCATAGGAACGCGGGTGCTGGTGAAGCTGAGCAATTCATCCGTGCGCAACTTCTTCCTGGTGGTTCTGTTGATCCTGGGCGCCGAGATGATCATTCGCGGGATCAGGGGGTAACCATGAGCGAACATGGGATTGCCGCCGAACTCTCTCCTGAGCTCCAGGCCTTTCAGCACAAGATCGAAGGGCTCGTGGGAACCATCCTCCTGGTGGGGGTGCTGCTGAGCTGCGCCCTTCTCCTCAGCGGGATGGTGTGGCGTTTCGCGGAATCGGGAAGCTTCGTCTTCGATTACGAACTGAACAAGATGAATCTGTTTCAGTTCCTCACCAAGGAGCTGAAGCTGACGGTCGAGGGAAAGTTCCGCGCGCGGCTCCTGATCAGCCTGGGAATCGTCACGCTCCTGCTCACTCCTTACATTCGCGTCTTGGCCTCCATGGTCTACTTCGCCTTCGTGGAAAAGAACCTCAAGTACACCGTCTTCACGGCCTTCGTGCTGACGGTTCTCAGCTACACCCTGTTCCTACGGTGATAGGTCACGAGGCGTGAAAGGTTGGTGCTCAACCACGTTATAATCAGGGCTTGGTCCTTCGTTTGCGAAACCGTCGCAGGGGGGCCTCCCCACGGAGGCTCTCGTAGAAGGGGGCGAAATGGCTATCATCACGATTTCCAGGGGAACTTTCTCGGGAGGCAAAGATCTCGCTCAGTGCCTTGCGCAGCGCCTGGGCTACCGCTCCATTGACCGCGAAACCATCATCGCCAACGCCTCTGCATGCGGGACCTCTGAAGAGAAGCTCCACGAGGCGATCGATAAGCCGCCGGGATTTTTGGATCACTTCACCGAGGAGAGGCGCCAGTACATGACGCTGTTCCAGGCCTGCTTCGCCGAGGAGGCCCGCAGGGACAACCTCATCTACCTTGGCAACGCGGGCCATTTGATGCTCCACGGCGTGAGCCACGTCCTCAGGGTTCGTATCATCGCGCCCATGGAACACCGCACCCGCGTGGTGCAGGAGAGCCTCCACGTCAGCCGCGGGGAGGCCATGGCCTACATAGAAAAAAAAGACCGCGATCGGGCGCGTTGGACCCGCTTCCTGTACGGCGTCGACTGGAGCGACCCGGTGTTGTACGACCTCATCATCAACCTGGAGCGAATCTCCATCGATGAGGCCTGCAGCACGGTGAGCAGCCTGGCCGGAGAGGAGTCCTTCCGCCTCACTTCCGAATCCCAGGCCTCCATCGAGAACCTCGCCCTCTCGAGCCGTGTGCGCGCCGCCCTGCTGACGCATCCCGAGACGGCCGCCTTAGTACTCGAGGTGGATGCGCACGGCGGCACCGTGGCCCTGCGGGGGAAGGTCCGCAACCACAGGCAATGGCAGGCCGTGGAGGATCTCGTGAAGGGCACGACGGGAGTGGAGCGCCTGGTCACGGACGACCTGGTGCAGGTCCTGGATAGTTGAAGCTGGCGAGCCCATCGCCCGCTCCGATGGGGCAGGAGGCGGCTGCCGGCTCCGGAAGGACCGGGGCGGCGCGCCGCAGAGGGACACAGCGAGGGCAGGTTCGGCGCCGGGGGGGCCGCATGATGGACCGCATACCCTAGCACTACTTCGGAACGCGAGGCGCACCGCGGCAAGAAGCCGGTGATGGCCCACGCGTTCGCGGCTCCCGCTGGGCACCTGGCCTCGGCGGGGCGAAACGGCATTTCCTGCCGCTCCCGCACGGGAGATGAGGCGGGGAAGCACATTTTTGGAGCGATGGGGGGGAGCCATGCAGAGGCCGTTGAGTTTCTTCTCGGAGAGCAAGGGGTATCGGTGGTATGTGCTGGGAACGGTGCTCATCGGCGCCTTCATGTCGGCGCTGGATGCCAGCATCGTGAATATCGCCCTGCCCACCATGAACGTCCACTATCACACCCGTCTGGAGATCGTGGAATGGGTCTCCCTCGCCTACCTGCTGACCCTCACGCTGCTTCTCCCGGTCATGGGAAAGCTCGCCGACATGCTGGGGCGAGGCCCCCTGTACAACGCGGGCTTCATCGTGTTCGGGATCGGCTCCTACCTCTGCGGGGCGGCCAGCGGGATCTTCGCTCTGATTTTATGGCGCGTCGTCCAGGCCCTGGGCGCCTCCATGCTCCAGGCCAACAGCCTGGCTCTCATCACGCAGGTCTTCCCAGAACGGGAGAGGGGGCGCGCCATAGGCATCCAAGGCGCCATCCAGGCGGCGGCCATGTCCTTCGGCCCTTTTCTGGGAGGCCTTCTGGTCGAGAGGTTCTCGACCCAGTCCATTTTCTACATCAACGTCCCCATCGCCCTGCTGGGTACCGTCGTGGGGTGGCTCATTCTCCCCAAGCCCTCCGCCAACAGGCCGAAGTTCTCCTTCGATTATCCGGGCGCATTCGCCTTTTCGGCGGGATTACTGGCCCTCATGCTGGGCCTCACCCAGGTGACCAACCACAACTGGTTCTCGGCCCATGAGCACGTCCTCTTCCTCTCCGCGCTCTTCTGCCTCGGGGCCTTCCTGGCCATGGAGATCGTGGTCCCGAAGCCCTTCATCAAGCTGGGACTATTCCTGGAACGCAACTTCACCATCGGCAACATCTCGGGGATGCTCTCCTACATGGCCCTGTTTTCGCCCATGTTCCTGCTCCCGTTCTACCTTGAGCGCGTGCTCAAACTGGGGCCCGGCCATGCTGGCACCGTCCTCACGGTGGTGCCCCTGACCCTCTCGATCGTGGCTATCCTGGCGGGCTATCTGTCGGACAAGTTCGGCGTGCGGCCCTTCACCGTGGGGGGCATGGTAGTGATGGCCGTGGGACTCTTCGCCATGGCCACCCTGCACAGCAACTCCAGCGCATTCGACGTGGCCTGGCGGCTGGTGATCCTCGGCCTGGGCATGGGCATTTTCACTCCGCCCAACAACCGCTCCGTCATGAGCGCGGCCCCCGAGGCCGACCTCAGCGTGGCCGGCGGCCTCCTCAACATGATGCGCAGCCTGGGCATGATGGGAGGCGTCGCCTTCGCCCAGCTCATCTACGCCCATGAGCTGCGCCTCATCACGGCCAAGCTCGCCGTGGAGGGGCTGACGCCGGCCAAGATGGAGAGAGCCCACCGGCACGCCATGATGGTGGGCTACGACAAGGTCTACATCGTCATGATCGCAGTGGCCCTGACCGCCGCTCTTCTTTCCCTCGTCAAGGAGCGCGAGGAGCGCGCCGGCCGAATCGCCATGCACATCTCGCTCGGCGAATAGGGCTAGGACCGCTCGCGAAGCTGCGGCGGCCAGCCGAGTCAAACAGGTGACGGGAGCGGACTCTTTCCGCTCCCGTCTTCCGACAGACCCCTGGACGCCGGTCTCTTCTGGAACCAGAATGGCGGCTGGTCCCCCCGATCGCTTGTGAACGGGCGGGAGGCGTCCGGTCTCAGGAGGCGAAGATGACGCAAAAGCGCGCGATGGGGGTTGGCCGGGGATTGCCGCTACTGGCTTGGCTCGTTCTCCTCATTCAGGTTGCGACGCCCGCCGCAACCCCCACGCCGCCCCTCGCCGCAGCTCAACGAAATTGGCTCGCGAAGGCCGAGCGCCACGAGAAGGCCGGCTGGATCTACCTCCACATCGAGGGAGGGCCGCGCGAGCGCGGTTTTCAGTACGGCTACCTCCTGGCGCCCGAAATCGCAGAGGGGCTGAAGGGCGACCGCGTCACCTGGGAGAACCAGACCGCCATGCCGTGGGCTTGGCTCGTGAAGAAGGCCTCGGCCATGTTCACCGCCAAGGTGCCGCCCGAATACCTGGCCGAGCTCGGCGGCATCGCCGAAGGGATGCGGGCCGCGGGCGTGGACGTTTCACGGGACGAGGTTCTCGCCTACAACGCCATGTACGAGCTGAGCTGGTACTGGTGGCCCGAGGAGCAGAAGAAGCTCAAGAAGGGGCCCGCCACGCCGCCCCTTCAGGAGGGCTGCAGCGCATTCATCGCCACCGGCAGCATGACGGCGGACCACGGCATCGTCATGGCCCACAACAGCATGCAGGACTACAGCTATCCCCTGCCCGACGTGATTTTGGACATCGCTCCGGACAAGGGTCACCGGATCCTCATGCAGACCTATCCGGGCTGGATCCACAGCGGCACCGACTTCTTCGTGACCGACGCGGGCCTGGTGGGCCTGGAGACGACCCTCGGCGACTTCGAGGGCTATGAGGCCGGAGGCGTTCCCGAATTCGTCCGCATGCGCCGCGCCACCCAGTACGCCGACTCCATCGACCAGTGGTGCTCCATGATGAAAGAGGGCAATAACGGCGGCTACGCCAACGCCTGGCTGCTGGGCAACGTGAACACCGGCGAGATCGCGAGGCTGGAACTGGGCCTGAAGTACGTCGGGTTCCAGAAGAAGCGCGACGGCTACTTCACGGGCTCCAACGTGGCCGTCGATCCCAAGATCCTGCGCTTCGAGACGGGGGAAAGGGAGACGGACATCCGCTTTTCGGGGGTGGCGCGCCGCGTCCGCTGGCACCAGCTCATGAAGGAGTACGCCGGCAGGATCGACGTAAAGCTCGCCGAGGCCTTCGAAGCCGACCATTTCGACACCTACCTGGGAAAGGAGCAGCCGGACAGCAGGACCCTCTGCGCCCACAACGACTTGGACGCGGATCCCAAATTCGGCGAGCCCTTCAGTCCGTCGGGCAGCGTGGACGCCAAGGTCCTGGACAGCGCCATGGCCAAGAAGATGAGCTTCGCGGCGCGCTGGGGCGCCCCCTGCGGCCGCGCCTTCGACGCCGCGAAGTTCCTCGATGCGCACCCGCAGTTCGACTGGATGAGGGACATCCTGCCCAGCCGCCCATCCGAGCCCTGGGCCCTCTTCACCGCCGGCGAAACGAAGTGACCTCTTCCACGTGGGGCGCCCGGCTGGTCTCTCAGGCCGATTCGCCCGTCCCCGCGGCCAGCCCGGCGGACCGCCCCGTAGCCCAGGCCCACTGGAAGTTGTGGCCGCCGATGGGGCCGAAGGCGTCCAGCACCTCCCCGCAGAAATGGAGCCCCGGGTGAATCCGGCTCTCCAGCGTGCGCGGATGCACCTCCGCCAGGTCCACTCCCCCGCCCGTCACCTCGGCCTTGGCGTATCCCTCGTCGCCCGTCCACGGTAGGGGGTAGCGCGTGAGGAGTCCGACCAGCCGGAGCCGCAGGTCGCGCCGGAGCTGCGCCCCCACCACCTCAGGCCCCACCCCCGCCTCCCGGCACAGGGTCTCGGCCAGGCGCGTGGGGAGGTGCCTGGCGATCAACCCCTCGATGGGTCCCCTGTGCCGCAGAATCTGTCCCTCCCAGGAAGGTCCATCCAGGTCGGTCCACCGCACGTAGATCTCCTGTCTCGCGCCGACGTGCAGGAGGCTGCGCACCGCGGTGTGGGAGATGTCCAGAACGGCCGGACCGCTGTAGCCCTTGTGGGTGAAGAGGAACCCTCCGTGCGCCACGGTTTTTCTCTTGCCCGCCGGGGCCTCGAGGGTTACCGGAAGGGACACGCCCGCGAGGTGGGCGTGCACCGCGGGCTCGGCCGTAAGGGGCGTGAGCGCCGGATAGGTGCGTCGGACGGTATGCCCCAGCCGCCGGGCGATCTCGAAGCCCCACCCGTCGCTCCCCGTGGCCGGCACCGAAAGCCCCCCCGATGCCAATACGACTCGTGCGGCGGACATTTCGGAGCCGTCGGCCAGGACCAGCCCCCACCCGCTCCCGGAGGGGCCGAGGTCGGCCACGCGGACGCCGAACCTCAACTCGGCCCCGCGAAGCCTGGCGAGGCTCAGGAGGCGCTCGCGCACCTCGCTCGCTTTGTTGCCCTCCGGGAAGAGCTTGCCCGTCTCCGGCTCAAGGACCAGCCTCAGGCCGAGGTCCTCTTCGAAAAAACGCACTTGCTCATCGAGGGGCCAGGCGCGGAGGATATGGCGGAGGGTATGGGGTGAGGATTCGGTGACGAACCGCTCGGGCGCGGAAGCCGAGGGAAGGACATTGCAGCGTCCCCCTCCGCTGATCAGGATCTTTCGCCCGCCGTCTCTCGTGCCCTCCAGCAGGACCACCCTGCGCCCCGCCGCACCGGAGGCCCAGATGGCCGCCATGAGCCCCGATGCGCCTGCGCCGATCACAACGATGGACTGATCGCTCACTGCATCCTCTCCCCAATACCGCCTCCGTGGTCGGAGCACGTTCATGATACCAGCCCGGATGCGGCCCCGCGCCAGGCGGCGCAAATGGGGCTTATACTGTGCACAGCCGGACTCGCGTTCATCACGGAATGGCGTCACCTCGATGCGGGGAGAAGACCGCGATGCTCCTTCACGTCGTCATCGTGTTCCTCGGAGCCGTCGCCATCCTGGCTTTGGTGAGCGCCGATCTCTGGCTGCCGCCGATCCTCGGGCAGCTTGATCGTGTCCTGACGCGGCTGGGCGTTGGGACATGGGCCGCGGGCTTTCTCACGTGGGCCGAGAACGGTCTTCGCCGGCGCAGGGAGAGACGCAGGAGGCGC
>JAJYCJ010000020.1:0-24464 GCA_021778515.1 Acidobacteriota bacterium | reverse complement strand
GCTGCCGCCGATCCTCGGGCAGCTTGATCGTGTCCTGACGCGGCTGGGCGTTGGGACATGGGCCGCGGGCTTTCTCACGTGGGCCGAGAACGGTCTTCGCCGGCGCAGGGAGAGACGCAGGAGGCGCTCGGCCGGGGCCGAGCACCCAGGAACGCGCGACGCGAGGAGTCAGCAAAGGTCTCCATGATCCCAAATTCCGCGATTGAAATGCGGGTGGCTTCGGCTATGGTTCAGGTTCACGGGGGGGAGACATTGTCTCTTGGGCGGGGAGGGCCAAGGGCTTCTCTCTCCGATTCGCAGGCAAAGCCTGCCGAATCATCGCGTTGCCCTCCGGGGCCCCGCCCCACGGGCAAAGCCCGTTGGGGCCCCACCCCACCCTTGGGGCTTCCTCCCCCGGGTCAAGTCCGGGGTCGGAGGCCACCCAAATCCCTTGGCGGGTGAAGATCGCCTTCCACGGAAACTACCATCCATGAGCCTTTCGGAGCCGCTCCAATATCCAATCGCGGGATTTGGGATGATGCATCGGGGTCCGTTCCGGGAAAGATGGACCTGCGGGCAGGCCTCTCCCCCCGCGCCACGGGCTTTCAGCGCCGCCTCCCGGAACGGGCGCAGACCGCTCCTTCACCGGTTGGGCCGCGGCTTCGGCGCCGGCGTTCCCACCAGGCGGAGGGTCTCCCTGGCGATCATCAGCTCTTCGTTGGCCGGGATCACCAGAACGGAGACCCGGCTGCCATCCCGGCTGATGATCTTCTCCGAGCCTTCGGAGAAGTTGCGCCCTGCGTCGATTTCCACTCCCATGAACTCCAGTTCCGAGCACGAGCGCTCCCTCACGGACGGGTCGTTCTCCCCGATGCCGCCCGTGAAGACGATGACGTCCAGCCCGCCCATGGCGGCGGCGTAGCTGCCGATGTACTTCTTGATCCGGTAGCAGAACATTTCGAGGGCTACGGCGGCACGCTCGTTCCCGGCTTCGATGGCCTGTTCCAGCTCCAGCATGCCCTCGCTGACTCCGGAGACCCCGAGCAGCCCGCTTTCCGTGTTGAGGATCGTCAGGACTCCCATGGAATCGGTCTTCTCGATCTCGGCGAGGAGCGGGATGAGGGAGGGATCGATGTCTCCGCTCCGCTGTCCCATCATGAGTCCGTTCAGGGGGGTGGTCCCCATGGAGGTGTCGAGGGAGCGCCCCCCGTTCACGGCGGTAAGGCTGCAACCGTTGCCGAGATGGATGGTCACCATCCTGAGCTGCTCGATGGGGCGCCCCAGAATCTCTGCGGCTCGGTTGGCCGAATACTGGTGCGAGAGGCCGTGAAACCCGTAGCGCCGGATGGCGTGCTTTTCGTAGTATTTGTAAGGGATGGCGTACAGGTAGGCGTGCTTGGGCATGGTCTGGTGAAAGGCGGTGTCGAACACGGCCACCTGGGGCACGCCGGGGCACAGCTCCTGCGCCGCTTCGATTCCCATGAGGTTCAAGGGGTTGTGCAGCGGTGCCAGGGGAATGCACTCCTTGACGGCATCGAGAACCTCCTGGTTGATAATCACCGAGTCCGAGAACTTCTCCCCTCCATGGACGACCCGGTGGCCCACGGCGGAGATCTCCCCCACGTCTTTCACGACCCCGTACTCGTCGTCCTTGAGGGCGGCGATCATGTCCTCCACGGCGGCGGCGTGATTGGGAATGCCCGAGCGCACCGTGATTTTTCCGAGCCCTATCGAGTCGTGTCTGAGGATCGCCCCCGGCGTTCCGATCCGTTCGGCGAGGCCCTTGGCCACGACACTCTCCGTCTCCATGTCGAAGAGCTGGTACCGCATCGAAGAAAGCCCGCAGTTCACGACCAATGTCTTCATCGGACCCTCCTAGCTCATTGGCGCCAGTAAGCACGGGTGCTGGAGGCAATTCAAGGCAGTGGTCCGAGGACGACGGGGAGAAGGGGCAAAACGAGCCACCGGCTGCCCGACCCGAGGGGGGGCGAAAGGAGGTCGGGGCGGATGGCGATGCGGGGGCTGCCGGACGCTCCCTCCCGGGGAGGTCCCTCGCCGAGCGCTGCCGGGCCCCACCCATGCGAAACGGGACCGACTTCTTCCCGGCCCCCTAGACAGAGTTCGGCCCCATCCGTCTAACCTGATAGAGGGCGGCAGCCACACCGCTCCTCAGCCTCCTCCTTTCCATACCTCCCTCCCTCAGCAAGGTCCGCCTTCGGGCGGACCTCTGCTTTGGGGAAGGATGAAGGACGAGAGAGGGCGCGCAAAGAGAAAAGGCGGGCAGGAAGAGCGCTCGGCTTCCTGCCCGCCACGTTGGGACCGTATCAGAGGGGGATTCTTCTACCAGCTCCAGGAGTAGGTGACCGTTCCCTGGTCCGGGTTGACGAAGGTAAAGCTCGTGGTGGCGCCCTTGGGGACAAGGCTCTTGAGGCTCTTGCCGCCCTTAATGACGAGCTTGCCCGTGTTCTTCCACGTCACATCGCCGTAAGGGCTTCCGTTGATCGAAACCTGGATGCCATCCTGCAGGTTGCTCCCCGTCACGATGAGCCTGAAGGGATTGGGTGCCTTCTTGATCGTTGCAATAACGGGAGGACTCACGAAGGCCAGCACATAGGAACCCAATCCCTTGCAACCCTGAGAGTCGGTGGCCGTTACGTCAAACCCGCTTGTCCCTGCGGTGGTGGGCGTGCCGGTCAGTACGCCATCACTTCCAAGGGATAATCCCGATGGTAGAGGTCCCGAGCTTACGGCAAAGGTGTATGGGCTGGTTCCGCCGCTCGCCGTCAAGGTCTGGCTGTAGGCCGTGCCGGGAGCACCGTTGGAAAGCGAAGAAGGAGACAGGGTGATGGTGGGACAGTTGTTTGAGGACCAGGCGTTCACGAGCGCGGCCCCGTCCACCGAGCCCAATCCGGTGGCCTGGTCGTAGCCCGTGCCGCACGAGAAGCCCGTGACGCCCGGCACGGAGTTGTCCCCCGTGGTGACGTCGTTGAAGACGACGGGCCCGGTCCCCGTGTACTGGGCGTTGCCGAGTTGGTAGAGGCGAACGTTGGCGTTGCCCTGGCGCTCGGCGGTCTTCTGCACCACCAGCGCCATGATGCCCGCGAAGGAGGGCGAGGAGGCCGAGGTGCCGCCCGCGATGTACAGCTTCCCGCCCGAGGCGACGATGTAGCCGTCGTAGGTGGCGGCGTTCAGGGCCACGTCGGGGATGTCCCGCATGCCGTCGGCGGGCACGCCGGGAGAGACCTGCCAGGCCGGTTTGGAGTAAAGAGTAGAGGCCCCTCCCCCCGTGGCGTAGAGGTTCGAACAGGTGTCGCCGGTGGGGCAGGTGGTGGAGGCCCCGCTCTCGTTCCACGCCGCTTCGGGGATGTAGGAGAGGGCGGACCCATTCGTGGTCGGATTGTTCGCCGTGCTCCAGTACTGCCCGGGGTTCGAGGAGTCCATGAAGAGCGTGCCGCCCACGCAGACGTCGTAGGGGGTGGAGGCCAGGCCGCTGACGGCCACGGCGGTGCCCGTCTTCGCGCTCGCGCTGTCGCAGCCGGCCGCGCCGTTGTCGCCGGAGGCCACGAGCGAGGTGATCCCCTGGGCGGCGGCTTGCATCCAGAGGTTGCTGTAGAAGTCGTTGCCGGCGCTCCCGAGGTCGGCCTCGCAGAGGCCGAAGCTCGTGCTCATGACGGGGGCGATGTTGTTGTCCACGATGTACTGGGCCGACAGATCCACGCCGTCCGCCGTGTTCGTGGAGGCCGAAATGACGAAGTCGATGGTGGCCTGGGGAGCTACCGCCCCCGACCACTCCACGTCCAGGTCCGCCTCGAAGTCCTCGCCCTGGCCCAAGTCTCCAGGGTCCGTACCGTTGACGATCACGTTCAGGGTGCCCGCGGAGAGACCGGAAAAGCTTCGGAAGCTGCTCAAATCGGTGAGGAGCGTCGAGGGGTGAGTTCGCCCCACGATGGCGATGGCGCTGCCGCTGCCGTTGATCCCTGCGCTGTAGAGCGGCGTCAGGTTGTAGATGGTGGCGAAATCGGCGGGCGCCATGTAGTGGTTTCCCGTGGAGGAGGTGTATTCGGGAGTCATCTGAGACGGCTCCACGGGGCGGAAGGGGGTGTGCATGGCCTTCCTAGGGAAATCGTTGAGGGAGACGATGCCCGATACGTAAGGGCCGAGGGCCGCCGGGATGGAGGGATCGCGGTCGTTGGCGTGGTACCGGTTGCCCTTCACGAGGTACTCGTGGATGCTCGTATGAAAGGCCCGTTCCACGCTCTGAACGTCCCCGGTGAAATTGATCCAGAGACCGCCGTTGGCTACCGAATCGATGCGGAACCCCCGGGAGCGAAGCCAGCCTTTCGTCACCGCGAGGACCGACGGATCGGCCCCGAACCGCGCCCCGAATTCCTGGGGTGTGAGCCACTGGTGGTAGAGGGGTGAGGAGGGATCCTGCTGTTCGGCCAGCAGGTTCTTCAGCGCCGCCCGATTTTCTCCGCTCATCTTCAGGGCCAGGATCATGCGGTCCATGGGCAGCGACGGCGAGGCCGGCCCCACGTCGTACTCCGGCCGGGCCAGCGGATAGACGTTGCCCGGCAGCACGACGGTCTGGCTGTTGTCGATGACGAGGGGGGAACCCCCGCGTGCCCCCGCCGCCTGGGCGCCGGGCGCCACGGCGGCCACCAGGGCGAGCACGATCACGAGCGCGAACAGCGGCCTTCTAGCTTGTGCATTCATCCAATAGACCTCCTGCCCTTTCAAGGCCAGATCCAACCGAACCGAGCGTGAAGTTCACGAGTTTCGTTTGCGCGGCACGACCGCAGCGTCTTCGGCCGGGGCCGATGATCCCCGCCGATCTCGAAGCAACCCATAATCAGTCCATGGCCGCCATGAGCGGCGTCCCGTTGGCCTCGTGCCATCGCAGGATTCCCTCCCAGATGTCGGTGGCGCTTTCCGCGTACCAGAAGAGTTCCGCGTCTTCCGGGTCGATCACCCCTTCTCCCACGAGAAAATCGACGTCGAAGGCGCTGCGCCAGTACTCCTCACCCACCAGAACCACCGGCAGGGGCCGGATCTTCCGGGTCTGGATGAGGGTCAGGGTCTCGAAGAGCTCGTCGAAGGTGCCGTACCCGCCCGGGAAGGCGACCAGGGCCCTGGCCCTCAACAGAAAATGGAGCTTCCTCAGCGCGAAATAGTGGAACCGGAAGCAGAGCTCCGCCGTGATGTACGGGTTGGGATATTGCTCGTGCGGAAGCGTGATGTTGAGGCCGATGGAGCGGGCGCCCGCGTCGAAGGCGCCCCGGTTGGCCGCCTCCATCATGCCCGGTCCCCCGCCCGTCATGATCATGAGCTGGCCGTCACGCGCCTTCTTGCCGGCCTCCCCCACGATCCTGCCGAACTCCCGCGCCACCTCGTAGTAGCGGCTCTTCGCCAGCAGGCGCTTGGCCACTTCGAGGCGGCTCCTGAGGGCCTCGTCGCCGGGATCGCCCCGCAGGGCCTCGGTCAGTTGCGCGACGCACCGGCGGGCCGCTTCGGGCTCGCGGATGCGTGTGCTTCCGAAGACCACGATGGTGTGCTCGATGTCCTGCCGCTCCAGCTCCTGTTCGGTTTTGAGGTAATCGATCTGGAGGCGCACGCCCCGGGTCGCATCCAACCCGAGGAAATCCACATCCTGATCGCCTTGGCGGTAGGTGGAGCTTCTGGCGATGGCCTCGAGCCTCTGCCGGGCAGCGGGGTCCTCCTCGTCGGGCTTGGGCCTGTGCCAGGGGAGCGGTTCCCTCCTCTTCACGGGGTGCGCTGGCGCTGGAATTCGGCGCGGTGATTTCGCATGGATCGAGGTTTTTTTCGGCTCGCTCACGGGAGGCTCCTTCCGAGGGATGGGACCGGCGCGGCGTGGTTTCAGGATAACGCCGACGGGCGAACCAGGCAAGAGGGAGGGCGCCCACGAGGCGATCAGGCGACATCGTGCCCCCGCTCGGGCGCCGTTACTTTGGCGCACCTGGTCCACCCTCCTGGACTTCGTGGTGGCCCTGGACGCCATCGCCCAGCGGCACAGGAGCCCTTCTGCGCTGGGGGACCGGGCCAGCAGGGCGCAGGCGCTCTGCCTCGTCGGAGGGGCCTTTGGTTCCATCTGGCGGAGGCCCGAGTGGCACATCCTGGTGCAGAATCCCGCCGACGGGAGCTGGGCGGCGACTTCCGTCTCCCATTCGAAGTCGGGCCAGCCTGCGCACCCGGTTCGACCAAATAAGCGGGCGCCTCTGAGCGTTCAAGTTCCATGAGGCGGAGGCCAGGGTGCTTCCCGCCGCGAGGGAGACCCGACATGAAGCAGAACGTCCTGATCACGGGTTGCAGTCGTGGCATCGGCCTGGAGTTCGCGCGGCAGTACGCCGAGGCGGGTTGGCGCGTGCTGGCCACCTGCAGGCGTCCGCAGGGATCCTCCGCCCTGATGGACCTTCAGGAGCGGCACGGCGCGGACGTGGAGGTCCACGGGCTGGACGTGCGAAGCGCGGAGGACATCCTCAATCTGGCGCGAAGCCTGAGAGAACATCCCGTAGACGTCCTCCTGAACAACGCCGGGGTCTACGGACCCGAAGACCAGGGCCTGGGGTCGGCGGAGCCGGAGGCCTGGATCGAGGTGCTGAAGGTCAACACCATCGCTCCCCTCCTCATGGCACAGGCCTTCCTTCCCAACCTGGAGAGGAGTTCACGAGGGATCATCGCCACCGTCACCAGCCTCATGGGGAGCATCGCAGACAACGGCTCGGGGGGCTACTACCTCTACCGGTCCAGCAAGGCCGCCGTCAACATGGTCGCAAGGAGCCTGGCCGTCGACCTCAAGGGCAAGAAGATCATTTCGGTGGTGCTCAATCCCGGCTGGGTCCGCACCGATATGGGCGGTCCGAAGGCCCCGACCGGCGTGGAGGAGAGCGTCTCGGGCATGCGCCGGGTCCTGGACGGGCTCACGATGAGGGAGAGTGGCGGCTTCTTCCACTTCGACGGAGAACGCTTACCCTGGTAGACTGGCACTCGCTATGTGCCTGTTGCTCCTCGCCATCCGACCCGACCCGAGATACGCCCTGGTGGTGGCCGCCAACCGCGACGAGATGTACGCCCGGCCGGCCGCTCCCCTCGGCTTCTGGGAGCGCTCGCCGGGGCTCCTCGCGGGGCGCGACCTGGAGGCCGGCGGGACCTGGCTGGGACTCACCCGCGCAGGCCGGTTCTCCGCCCTCACCAACTTTCGGGAGAGGGCCCGAGACAGCCGCGAAGCCCCTTCGAGAGGGACTCTCGTGGCCGAGTTTCTGTCGGGCCAGCAGGAGGCCCCCTCGTTTCTGGACAGGCTGCGTGCCGAAGGCCATCGGTTCCGGGGATTTTCCATGGTCTTCGGCACCGTCGAGCGGCTTTTCCACTTCTCGAACCGCGAGGCGCGATCCGGACCGCTGGGGCCGGGCCTCCATGGACTGAGCAACGGCCCGCTGGATGCGCCCTGGCCGAAGGTGTCCACGGGGAAGGAGCGGCTTCGCGCCGCCCTGGCCGGCCCGAACGGCGACTTGTGCACCGGGCTCTTCCGCCTCCTCTCGGATCGGTCCCCCGCCCCCGACTCGGAGCTGCCCGACACGGGAGTGGGCCTGGAGTGGGAGCGCCTCCTCTCCCCCTGCTTCGTCGTGACCCCGATCCACGGAACTCGCTGTTCCACCGTGGTGATGATCACTTCCCAGGGGAGGGCCTACGTCGAAGAACGCGCCTTCGATTTCGATGGCGCTCCCGGGACCGTGAGACGATTTGAGTTCGATCTGACCATGCCCGCGGGCGTCGAAGGGCCCGCCGGATCCCCCCGCGGATGACCTCCGCACATTCTCCGCGCGAAGGTCCCCTCAGCGCCTGATCCCCATCAACAGCCCGTCGCCGGTCCCTATGCAGACCGTCTCGAAGAATTCCCCCACCTCTTCGTGCAGCCGCCGCACCGCTCGCGCCTCTGCCGAGTCCTCCATGAGCTGGCCGAAGAGGAAGGCGTTGTCGGCCAACAGGAGACCCCCTCTCCTGAGATGGGCCGCCGCCCATCGCCCGTATCGGTCGTAGCTGCCCTTGTCGGCGTCGATGAATACGGCGTCGAAGGGGCCCTCCTTCTCCAGCTTCGGTAGGATGTCGAGGCCCTCGCCTTCAAGAACCGTAACCCGGCGGGAGAGCCCGGCGCCCTCGATGTTCCGCCGCGCGACGGCGGCATGGCGGGGCTCGCGCTCGATGCTCCAGAGGCGACCGTCCTCGGGCAGCGCCCGCGCCAGCCAGATGGCCGAATAGCCGGCCAGGGCCCCGATCTCGACCACCCGTTTGGCCCCCGCCATGCACAGGAGCAGGTGCATGAGCCTGCCCTCTGAGGGGCCCACCTGGATGGGCGGCATGCCGTTGCCCTCGGGCGCATCGAAGGCGCGCTGAAGGGCCTCGTCGTGGGGTGCGTGCAGACGCGCGACGTACTCCAGGACCTCGGGCGCGCCGTAGCGGAGTCCGGAACGTGAAGCCTTGTCGGCCATGGGTCCACTCCCAATCTTCAGTTCGGATGGCGGAGCGGCGTTCCGGGCACTTTTCCGCCGGGGTTGCGGGGGATGCCCTCGGCCTGGCCATCGAACGGCCACTCATTCAGGAAACACGAGAATTGCCGGGTGTATGTCCCTACCGATGCTCGGGCGGGGTGATCTTCCTCAGGGTCCGCCCGCTCATGTACGCCACGAAGCCCCTGGGGAAGATACGATCCACCAGGACCACGAGCTTGTTGGTCATTCCGGGCACGTAGACCACCTTGCGTCCCAGCGCCCGAAGGGCTCCGCCCACCACCTTCTCGGGGCGCATGCTGAGGCCGCCTCCCGTTGAGCCCGCCACCTTTCCGAATTCGGTGGAGGTGGACCCCGGGTTCAGGACCAGCACGTCGATGCCGCTGCCGCGCAGCTCCTGCGCGAGGCCCTCTCCGAAAAGGAGGTCGAAGCCCTTGGTGGCCCCGTACACCGACATCCAGGGGGTCGCCTGGAACCCGGCCAGGGAGGCGACGATGACGATGCCACCCTTCCCTCTCTTCTTGAAGCGCCCGACGTATCGATGCGCCACGAGCATCACGCCGGTACAGTTCAGGCGGATCATGGCCGCCAACCGCTCCGGGTCCTGCCCGTCGAACCTCCCGAAGTAGCCGGCCCCGGCGTTATCCACGAGCAGCCCCACGTCCAGATCGGCCGTCGCCCGGTCGAGGGCTAGATCCGATCCCTCCTGGGCGAGGTCCAACACTGCGTAGCGAGCCTGTACGCCGTGGGCCCGCTTGAGCTGGTCGCAGAGCACCTCCAGCCTTTCCTTCCGGCGCGCCACCAGAAAGAGGTCGAGGCCCGCCGCGGCCAACTGCCGCGCGAAATGCTCTCCCAGCCCCGCCGACGCTCCGGTCACCACGGCCCACGGGCCGTGCCTGGATGGATTCACCATGGGATTCCTTTCCGTCGAATGGCTGCTTCCGACCTCACCAAGGTCGCTAAAGGAGTTCCGGCTCTTCTTTATTCCGAACGCTCCTGGCCACTTCCAGAGCTGCTTGATAGAGCAGCTCCGTCGCCGCTCCCGTGCCGAGTCTTCCCGTGTCCAGGCAGATGTGGTACTGGTTTGGATCCAGCCAGTTAGCGCCCACGACGGCTTTGACGAAATGTCCCCTCTCCCGGTCCGACTGTTCGGCCATGTCCCTGGCCTCTTCCAGAGACCCCAGGCTGTACAGCCGCCGGACGCGGCGGGCACGCAGGTCGAGGGGCGCGTGGAGGAAGACGGAGAGGTGGCCCGGGAGGCCCCTCAACAGGGCGAAGCCGCCGCGCCCGACGATGACCGCGGGGCCCCGCTCGGCCGCCTCCTGGATGATCGTCTTCTGGACGTCGAAGAGATCCTTGTCGTCCACGGTGACGGGCGGTGGCGCGTAGGGGGAGTCGGGGGCGCCGAAGGCATAGGCCATGCGGGTGCGCTCCCAGAAGGTAAGGTGTCGCTCGTCGAAGGCCTCCAATGCCTCGGGGTCCCGCCTGAGACGCCTCGCGGCCTCGAGCAGAATCTCCCGGTCCAGGTAGCGGCAGCCGAGGCGCTGAGCCAAGCGCTTGCCGATAAAGCTCCCCCCGCTGCCCATCACGCGCGCGATCGTCACGATCACGTGTGCACCGTGCTTCTCCTCCATGGCAGGCCCCCTTTCGTCCGGCGCCCCTGGCTCGCACAGTCCGGCCGAGGGAGCTGGTGGTCTTTTGATTATCAATATAGAACCTGCCGGGGCCCTTGGAAAGGTCCCGCGCGCTTCGTCCTCCCCTCACCCTCCGATTGGGGATATACTTCGCTTCCGGCGCGGGAGCGGGCCAGCGGCCCACGGTGGCCTCCGGTCCCATTTCAACCTTGTAGGAACAAGCAGGAGATCAGAGAATGACGAATCTAGCGGGTCGAACCGTCGTAGTCACGGGGGCGAGCGCGGGCATAGGCCGCGCGGTGGCCCTGGCCTTTGGCTCCGCGGGCTGCCGCCTCGTCCTGGCCGCACGGCGGCGGGAGAAGCTGGCCGAGCTGGAGAATGCGCTGAGGGACCGCCACGGTGCCGAGAGCCTGACCATCGAGCTGGACGTCAGGGACCGGGGAGCGGTCGAATCCACCCTGGGCGCCCTCCCATCGGCCTGGAGCCAGGTGGACCTCCTCATCAACAACGCCGGCCTCGGCCGGGGACTGGACAAGCTTCAGGAGGGGAACCCCGACGACTGGGACGAGATGATCGACACCAACGTGAAGGGGCTCCTCTACGTCACCCGCGCGCTCCTCCCCGGCATGGTGGCGAGGAAGCGGGGCCACGTCATCAACATCGGCTCGGTCGCCGGGCGGGAGGTCTATCCCGGCGGCAACGTCTACTGCGCCTCGAAATTCGCGGTCAAGGCCCTGACCCGCGCGCTCAAGGTGGACCTCCTGGGCACGCCCATTCGGGTCAGCACCATAGATCCTGGCATGGTGGAGACCGACTTCTCGGTGGTGCGCTTCCGCGGAGACGAGGAGAGGGCGGCGAAGGTGTACCAGGGGCTCAAGGCTCTGTCGGCCGAGGATATCGCCGACATCGCCCTGTGGATCGCCGCGCGCCCCCCGCACGTGGACATCACGGAGCTGGTGGTCATGCCCACGGCCCAGGCCACGGCCATGCTCAACCACCGGGAACCGTGACCTCTTTCCCGGCCGCCTCGACCGAGGGGCCCGCGCGCGGGGAGCGCACCCGTTTTGCTACTATAGCTGCGCCGCGCGGCCGTTACGGCCGAGAGGACGGCCGGGGTGGCCGGCGGCGACTGGGGAGATATCATGAAAATGCGCGTGGGCATTATCTTCGGCGGGCGGAGCGCGGAGCACGAGGTCTCCATCCAATCCGCCAAAAACATCTGCGAGGCGCTCGATCGCGAGCGCTACGAGCCCGTTCTCCTGGGGGTCGACAAGAGTGGCGTATGGCACATGGGGGCCGACTCCTCCATGATCCTGAATGCCGCCAATCCGAGGCTCATCGCCCTCAACAGGTCCGCCCCGGAGGTGGTCCCACTGGAAAGGGAGGGTCAGGGGCTCGCCCTGGTCTCGCCCACCTCGGGAGCGCAGCTCGGGGCCATCGACGTCTTCTTCCCCATCATGCACGGCACCTACGGCGAGGACGGGTCGCTGCAGGGGCTTCTCAGGCTCCTGAACGTCCCCTACGTGGGCGCCGACGTCCTGGGCTCCGCCGTAGGCATGGACAAGGACGTGATGAAGCGGCTCCTGCGCGAGGCAGCCCTGCCGGTTCCCCGCTTCATGGTGGTCCACGCCCGGGATCTGTCTCAATGCAACCTCGAGGCGCTGGCCGAGGACCTGGGAGGCTTCCCGCTCTTCGTCAAACCCTGCAACCTGGGCTCCTCCGTGGGCATCACCAAGGTCAAGGGACCCGATCAGCTCCGCCCCGCCATGGAAGAGGCACTGCGTTTCGACCGAAAGGTGCTGGTGGAGGAGACCATCGAGGGCCGCGAGATCGAGTGCGCCGTCCTGGGCAACGACCGGCCGGAAGCCTCCCTGTGCGGCGAGGTGATCCCCACCCACGAGTTCTACTCTTACGAGGCCAAGTACATCGACGAGAACGGGGCGCACCTGAAATACCCCGCTGAACTGGACGCTGCCACGTCGGACAGGATCCGGACCCTCGCCGTGAAGGCCTTCACCGTCCTAGAGTGCGCAGGCATGGCCCGGGTGGACTTTTTCCTCCGCTCCGACGGCGTGGCCCTCATCAACGAGATCAACACCCTGCCCGGCTTCACGCGGATCAGCATGTACCCCAAGCTCTGGGAGGTGAGCGGCCTGCCCTATCCGAGGCTCCTGGAGCGGCTCATCGAACTGGCCCTGGAGCGCCATCGAAAGGAGTCCACCCTCATGAGGCAGGCCTTCCCCGAGCCGCGATGACCAGCGCCGGAGTAGCGTAAAAGTCCGTCCGGCTCCCGTGGGCCCCGTGGGCTGAAGGGGACCCCTCGGCCGCCCCCAGGAGTAAGAGGGACCGGCCGGGTGTTAAGATGTCGATGCGGTGAGCACCGCACCTGGAAGCGAGGTCCCATGTCTGCTGGCGCCCGCAAGCGGTCGGTTCAGGTCAAGGTTGGCGAGGTCCTGGTGGGAGGGGGCGCGCCGGTGGTGGTTCAGTCCATGACCAACACCGACACCGCCGACGTGGAATCCACGGCCCGCCAGTGCCTGGAACTGGCCCGGGCGGGTTCGGAGATGGTGCGCGTCACGGTGAACGTCCCCGAGGCCGCGGCCGCCGTTCCCGAAATCAAGCGGCGGATGCTCGACGCGGGCGTCGGCGCGCCGCTGATCGGCGACTTCCATTACAACGGCCACCTGCTCCTCACCCAATTCCCGGAGTGCGCCAGGGCCCTCGACAAGTACCGGATCAATCCCGGCAACGTGGGTCACGGCAGGAAGCGGGACGAGCAGTTCGGCACCATCTGCAAGATCGCGGTGGACAACGGAAAGCCCGTCCGCATCGGGGTCAACGCCGGCTCCCTCAATCAGGAGCTGGTGACGGCCAAGATGCAGGAAAACACGGAGAGGGCCCTCGGAAGGAGCTCGGAGGAGGTGCTGGGCGAGTGCATGGTCCTCTCCGCCCTCCAGTCCACCGAGCTGGCCCTGTCCTGCGGCCTGCGGAGGGATCAGATCATCATCTCCTGCAAGAGCTCCCGGCCGGCCGAGCTGGTCAGGATCTACAGGAACCTCGCGGCAAGGACCGATCAGCCGCTCCACCTGGGACTCACGGAGGCGGGCATGGGGACCAAGGGGCTCGTCTGGTCTGCCGCGGCGCTGGCCATCCTGCTCGAAGAGGGCATCGGAGACACCATACGGGTCTCGCTGACGCCCCGTCCGGGCGGGGACCGTCGCGAGGAGGTCTACGCCTGCCTGGAGCTCCTTCAGGCGCTGGGCCTGCGCTCCTTCGCGCCGAGCGTCACGGCTTGCCCGGGCTGCGGCCGCACCACCAGCTCCACATTTCAGGAGCTGGCCCAGAGTATTCAGGGCTACGTTCGCGACCGCATGCCCGATTGGAAGGTCCGCTACGAGGGGGTCGAGACGCTGACCTTGGCGGTGATGGGCTGCATCGTGAACGGGCCCGGCGAATCCAAGGCGGCCAACATCGGCATCAGCCTGCCCGGCACGGGAGAGACGCCCAAGTGCCCCGTCTTCATCGACGGCAAGCAGTTCACCACGCTTCAGGGAACCTACGAGGAGTTGGCGCAGTCCTTCCAGAAGCTCGTGGACGACTACGTGGAGCAGACGTTCCCCCGCCGAACGCCCGCCGCCCCCTGAGCCGGCCGCCCAGCAGGAGTCTCCCCCTTCTCCGCGCTGCGACTAGTCCATCGGCTCCGAGTCCGAAGGGGGCGCGGCGGCCTGCGCGCCTAGCCACCCCTTCCTCCTGAAGTAGAGGAGCATGCCTCCCGCCATCAGGGCCATCACCCCCAGCGCGAAGAGGTAACCGTAGCGCCAGCCCAGTTCGGGCATGTTCCAGCGCGATGCCTCCGTGTTGAAGTTCATGCCGTAGAGGCTCGCGATGAAGCTGAGGGGGATGAAGATGGTGGCGATGATGGTGAGGACCTTCATCACCTCGTTCATGCGGTTGCTCACGCTGGAGAGGTACACGTCCATCATGCCGGAGGCCATCTCTCGGTAGGTCTCGATGAGATCGACGATCTGGACGGTGTGGTCGTAGCAGTCGCGGAGGAAGAGGCGCGTCTCCGCGGCCACGAGGGTGCTGGGGTCGCGGTAGAGGATACCGAGGGCATCCCGCTGTGGCCACACGGCGCGGCGAATCGTGAGCAGGTCCCGTTTGGCCTCGTGGATCCTCGCCACCACGGCTGGACCGGGCCGAAGGACCACCTCGTCCTCCAGGAGCTCCAGCCGTTCGCCCAGGTCCTCCAGGAGCGGGAAGTAGCTGTCGAGGAGGGCGTCCAGGATGGCGTAGGCCAGATAGTCCGGTCCGCCGGATCGCACCTGGGCGGACCCCTTTCGCAGGCGCTCGCGGACCGGCTCCAGGAGCGGTTCCTCCTGTTCGAGGAAGGTGATCACGAAGTTCTTCCCCAAAAAGAGGCTGACCTGCCCCGTCTCCAAGCGCTCGGATCTTCGCGCGGCCCTCGAGACGATGAAGTCGTAGGTCCCGTAGTGCTCGACCTTGGAGCGCTGGTGGACGTTCACCACGTCTTCCAGGGCCAGCATGTGCAGCCCGAAGGATTCGCCGATCTGCCGCACCGTCTTGAGGTCGCCGAGGCCGGTGACGTTGACCCAGGTCACCGGCCATTTCTCCAGATAGCCCGGAAGGGAGGAGGGCTCCTCCGCCTCCTTCTCCCGCAGCTCGTGCGGGCCGTACGACATCACGCGGACGTGAGAGGGGGCCGCCTCCGGGTCCGCTATAAGGGTTCCCGGAGGGGCCCCCGGCGGTGCCCTTCGCGTGAGGTGGTGACGCCGCGACTTGCGCCCGTGCGATTTGCTCATCTTCAGGCCTCCGCTTCGAGCCGTCCTCCGCATTCTGGATCCCGGCCGCCTTGTGGATCTTTCATTCTACCGCATGGCCATCCAAAACAATTTCAGCTCGCACTGGTGCGGTTTGCCCTCGGGAGCGAAACGGAGGCAGGCCCGTCCCGGCGCCCCTGGGCCCCGTGCGAGCCGGGAGCCGGGGAGCGGGAGGCAAGGCGAGCACCTCGAATGCCCGCGATCCCAGGCCCCTGGCCTCCTCGCACCGTCATGGTTCACCCCGTGCCGCCATGAATGGGAGCGGCGGACGATTGTCAGGGAACCATCCGAACGGGTACAGTGAGCAAGCGGCACCTTCCGCGCAGGAGCGCTCTCCGCCCATCCGTCGGGGGTGTCGGGGGGCCGCCCGCTGGCAAGGGAGCGAGGACGACATGCCGGACGAAAGGGAATCGCCGGGGGGGGATGGATGGGCGCGCCCCGTCAGGCTCATCGTCGGGGCCCTCCTGCTCATGTTGTACTTCGCGGCCCTGGGACGCCCTCCCCTCCTCGAACCCGACGAGGGGCGCTACACCGAGATTCCCAGGGAGATGCTGGCGAGGCACGACTTCGTTACGCCCCACCTCGACGGCGTGCTCTACTTCGAAAAGCCGCCCCTCTACTACTGGTTCAATGCCCTCTCCATCCGCCTGTTCGGGATCAACGAATTCTCGAGCCGGTTCTGGAGCGCCGCCTTCGGCCTCCTCGGCCTGGGCCTCGCCTACCTCCTGGGGCGCAGATGCGGAGGACGGGCCGTCGGTGAATGGTCCGCCCTGACCTTGGCCACCTCCCTCCTCTACCTGGCCCTGTCCCACCTCGCCATCATCGACATGACCCTTACCTTCTTCTTCAGCCTCACCATGACCTGCTTCTGGCTGGCCTGGGAGGCCACGGGGGGCTGGAAGGAGCGGCTTCTCTGGTACGGCATGTTCCTGGGAGCGGCTCTCACCGTGCTGAGCAAGGGGCTCATGGGGATCGCGCTTCCGGGGGCCATCGCCTTCCTGACGATCCTGCTCACCTCGGGCTGGGCCGTCCTGAAGCGGGTGCCGTGGGTCAGCGGAACGCTCCTCTTCCTCGCCGTGGCCCTTCCCTGGCACGTGCTGGCCCAGATCAGGAACCCTGACTTCTTCAGCATCTACATCGTACGAGAGCACTTCCTCCGCTACCTGACTCCCGTCTCCGATCGGCAGGAGCCCTTCTGGTTCTTCCTGCCCGTCGTCGCCCTGGGGCTCCTGCCCTGGTCCGGGCTGCTGCTGGGGGTGCCGTCGCTCCTCGGCGGCCTGCCCCTTCGCCGAGCGCTTCGCGAGCGGCGCGCCGTGGTCTTTCTGGTCTGCTGGGCGGGATTCCTGATCCTCTTCTTCTCGGCCTCCCAGTCCAAGCTCATCCCGTACGTCCTGCCGGCCTTTCCCCCCTTGGCCGTGCTGGCAGCCATGGTCTTGCTCGGCCAGGGTGCGCCCACACTCCTCTGGCGGCGCCTGGAGAGAGCGGGGATCATTCTCGGCTGCCTGCTGGTTCTCGTACTGGGCGCCGCCCTCGCGGCGGCGGGGCTCGGGCGGGTGCCCGCCTTCGATCCGTCGGGCCGGCTCCATCTCCTGCTCCTGGCCCTGGGAATCTTGACCGTCCTCGCCTCGCTCCTAGCCGGGGCGGCTTGGCTCGTGAATGCTTCCTCCACCGCGCGGGCGTACAGCCTGTTCATCGCCGGGGCCCTCCTCTTCGCGGCGATCTGGGCCGCCGCGCCGCAAATCGCCGTGGGTCGGAGCTCAAAGGCTTTCGTGCCCTATTTGCAGGCCCACCTGCGCCCGGGCGACCGCCTCTTCTCCTTCAACTACTATCCCCAGACCCTGCCGGTCTACCTGCACCGGCTCATGGACGTGGCGGACTTTCAGGGGGAACTGGCTTTCGGCATCTCCAAGCTCCCGCGCCAAGTGCGGGAGGACCGCTTTCCAGATGCCGCGCAGTTCAAGAAAATCTGGGATTCCGGGCAGAGGGTCTACCTCGTGACGGATCACGAATCGCTGCCCCGGATGAAGGCCGACGGCCTCGACCGCGCCACGGTCCTGGAGGAGCAGCGCACGCTCCTGCTGCTGACCAACCGCCCGGAGGGCCAGTGACATGGAGGGATCCGCGGAAGCCGCCGCCCACGTTCCCTCGCGCCGGGGTTTGCTCCTGGCCGGCCTGCTGTTGGCCGCCCTCGGCTTTCTCGGCCTGAGCCGGGACCTGTGGACACCCGACGAGCCCCGCGAGGCTGAGATGATCCGGGAGATGTACCTTGCTCCCTCGGTGATCCCCACCCTGGACTTCTCGCCCTTCTACGAAAAGCCGCCCATCTACTACTGGCTGGGAGCGGGACTCTTCGCCCTGACGGGCGGGCCGTCGGTCTGGGCCGCCCGCCTCCTCAGCGCCCTCTGCGGCCTGCTCACCCTGCTCGTCCTCTACCGGTGGGGCATCCGCGCCGCCTCCCCGGCCATCGGGCTGGCGTCCGTGGTCATGATGGCCACCAGTTCCGTCTTTCTCTACGCCACCCACTGGATCATCCTGGACCCCCTCCTCATGCTGTGGATGACCCTGGCCGCATGGGCCGGATACGAGGTGCTGGCCGGCGGGGGCCGCCGCTTCCTGGTGCTCTTTTACGCGGCCAACCTCTTGGCCCTGTGGACCAAGGGTCTCGTCGGACCGGTCGTGCTGGGGGCCGGGCTCCTCATCTACCTCGTCGCAGAGAGACGCCGGCGCCCGTGGAGACCATTTCACCCCGTCTGGGGCGCGGGGGTCTTCCTGGCCGGCCTCGGTATCCTGGCAGCCGCCATCACCCTGGCTGGTGGGACCAAGGCGCTCTACCAGTGGGCGTGGGTCAACCACGTGGACCGCTTCCTTCATCCCGTGGGGACAGGCCACGCTCAGCCCCTGCTCTACTACACGTGGACCCTGGCACTGGCAGTTCTGCCCTGGCTGATTCCCCTCTGCATGGCCTTCCGGCCCCGCTTTTGGAGGGGACGTCTCGACGGCCGTCGCGATCTCCCCGACCCGGCCGTCTACGCCGCGGCGCTGGTCGCGGGGGGGCTGGTCATCCTCAGCCTCGCCTCCACCAAACGGGAGATCTACCTCCTGCCGCTGCTTCCACCCCTCTTCCTCCTTCTCGGCTGGCAGGCGGAGGAGCTTGGGACGAAGGCGGAAACCCCCGGCTCGAAGGGCCGGTTGAAGCTCTGGCTCCAGGTCGCCCTCCTGGCCCTCTGGGCGCTGGCGCTCCCCGCGGCGCTGCTGATCTACGGGCGCGGCGGGCGGGTCGCGCCACTGGTCATGCTCGCCACCGGTCTCGTCTGCTCGATCGGCCTCTGGAGGTCGGTGCGCCGCCGGCGGAGCGCCCGGGAGTTCAAGGGGTGGGCCTCGGCCTGTGCGGGCGTCTTCTGCGTGGCGCTCTTCATCGGCGTGGCTCCCGTCGTGGCGTTGAAGAAGGACATGACCCCTTTCGTCAAGCACCTCGACAGCCAACTCCCGGCGGGAGCCCCCGTCTACGCGCTTGGTGCGGATGAAACGCTTCGTGGTATCATCCCGTTCGTGACGGGGAGGCGGGTGATCGCCCTGCCGGACGACTATTTGAGCGAGAATAAACCCGGTCTCCACGGACCCGCCGACCTCCTGGTCCAGGGCCAGGACCCGCATCAGGAGCAAACGCTCGGCCGGGAAGGGTACAGGCTCGTGGAGTCGCGCACCTTCGGACGGAGCCGAACCATCACCCTTTGGAACCGTCCGAATTGAGCGCCAAGGAGAATCAGCGTATGAGCACCTCCTTCCAGAAGCGACCCGACTTCCTCCCCTTTTCGCGTCCAACCATCCGCCAGGCAGAGATCGACGAGGTGGTGGATACCCTCCGCTCCGGCTGGATCACCACGGGCCCCAAGGCCCAGCGTTTCGAGGAGGAGTTCGCCCGCTTCACGGGCTTCCCCATCGCCCTGGCCCTCTCCTCGGCCACGGCGGGCCTGCACATCGGACTCATGGCCCTGGGGCTCAAGCCCGGCGACGAGGTCATCACCACGCCCATGACCTGGGTCGCCACCGTGAACATGATCGAGGCCCTGGGCGGACGGCCCGTCTTCGTGGACATCCACCGCGACACGCTTCAGATCGATGAGGAGCAGGTGGCCGCCGCGGTGACACCCCGCACCGTGGGCATCCTGCCCGTCCACTTCGGCGGCGCCCCTTGCCACATGGACCCGCTCCTTGAAACCGCCCGAAAGCACGGCCTCTGGATCTTCGAGGACGCGGCACACGGCGTCGGGACCCACTACAAGGGACAGCACGTCGGATGTTTCGACCGGCTGGGCGTCTTCTCCTTCCATCCCATCAAGAACATGACCACGGGGGAGGGGGGCGTGCTCGTGCTCAAGGACGAGGAACTGGCAAGAACCCTGCGCGCCCTCCGCTTCCACGGCCTGGAGAAGCAGGCCTGGAACCGCTACGCGGAAGGCGGCTCGCCCCAGGTCGAGGTGACCCGGGTGGGATTCAAGTACAACTTCATGGACCTTCAGGCGGCCCTCGGGCTTCCCCAGCTCGCTTCGGTGGAAGAGTTCAACGCCCGGCGGTGCGAACTCGCGGCTCTCTACCAGGAGCTCTTCGCCGAGGTGGAGGAGATCCAGAGGCCGGCGCTTCCCGCCTATTCGCACCGGGCCACCTGGCACCTTTACGCCGTCCGTGTCACCGAAAAGGCGGGGATGAGCCGGGACGCCTTCATCGCCGAGCTGAAGGAGCGCAACGTTGGCACGGGCATCCACTTCAAGGCCGTCCACGAACAGCCCTACTACCAGCAGAAATACCCCGGGTTGGCGTCCAGACTGCCGCACGCCTCCTGGTCCTCGGAGCGCATCTGCTCATTGCCGCTCTTTCCGGCCATGAGCGAAGAGGACGTGCGCTACGTCGTGACTGCGGTCAAGGACGTCTTGGCCCGACGTTCCTAGGGGCGGGAGCATGCCGGAACCTTATCTCTCGGTAGTCATTCCGGTCTACAACGAGGAGGAGAACCTTCCGGAGCTCCTCGGGCGCCTCAAGACCTCCCTGCAGGCCATCGGGCGGCCCTTCGAGGTGATCCTCGTCAACGACGGCAGCCGGGATCGCTCGCTGGAAATCCTGCGGGAGGCGGCGGGCCAGGATCCCCACCTCGTGGTGGTGGACTTCAACCGCAACTACGGCCAGCACGCCGCCGTCTTCGCCGGCTTCGAGGCGACCAGGGGCGAGATCATCGTCACCCTGGACGCGGACCTCCAGAACCCGCCCGAGGAGATCGCCAAGCTCGTGGCCAAGATGGAGGAGGGCTACGACGTCGTGGGCTCGATCCGGGTGCAGCGCCAGGATTCGCTCTTTCGCAGGCTGGCCTCCCGGCTCATCAACCGCGTCACCTCCATGGCCACGGGGGTCCAGCTCCACGACTACGGCTGCATGCTCCGGGCCTACCGGCGCGGCGTCGTCAAGACCCTGTGCGCCTCCAAGGAGATCTCGACCTTCATCCCCGTGCTGGCGGACATGTTCGCGGGGCGGGTGACGGAGATCCCGGTGGCCCACGCCGAGAGGCTCCGGGGCGAGAGCAAGTACAGCTTCTTCAAGCTGATCCGGCTGCAGTTCGACCTCATGACCTCCTTCAGCCTCCTCCCCCTGCGCGCCACCATGACCGTGGGGGTGCTCACGGCCATCCTCTCCATGGCGGTGGCCGTGGTCTTGATCGCCGGCCGCCTCATCATGGGCCGAGATTGGGCGGTGAGCGGCGTCTTCACACTCTTCGCCGCCCTCTTCTTCTTCATGGGCGTCCTCCTCTTCGGAATCGGCCTTCTCGGGGAATACGTGGGCCGAATCTACATGGAGGTCCGCAAGCGCCCGCGGTACGTCGTCCGGCAGGTCATCGGCCGGGAGCCGGAGGCGAAGCCATGAGGGCCCTCGTGATGGGGTACCACACCATGGGCTGCCTGGGGTTTGACGCGCTGCTCCGCCACGGCTTCACCATCCCGGCGGTCTTCACGCACGAGGACGACCCCAGGGAGGAGATCTGGTGGGAGTCGCTGGCCGCCAGGGCAAGCGTTCGCGGCATTCCCGTCCACACGCCCACGAATCCCAAGGATCCGGCCTACGCGGAGCTGGTCCGAGGCTACCGGCCGGACTTCCTCTTCTCCTTCTACTATCGCTACATGATTCCCCAGGCGGTCCTCGACCTGGCTCCCCGCGGCGCGCTCAACCTCCACGGCTCCCTCCTGCCCCGCTACCGGGGACGGGCGCCCGTCAACTGGGTCCTGGTGAACGGGGAGAGGGACACCGGCGTGAGCCTCCACTACATGGTGGCCAAGCCCGACGCCGGCGGGCTCGTGGATCAGGAACCGGTGCCCGTCGCCTTCGAAGACACCGCCTTCACGCTCTTCCGCAGGCTTGAAGCCGCCGCGACGAAGCTGCTGGACCGGAGCCTGCCGCTTCTCCTGGAGAACCGGGCCCCGTCCCGTCCCCTGGACCTGACCGCCGGCACCTACTTCGGCGGGCGAAAGCCGGAGGACGGTCGCATCGATTGGACTTGGGACGCCGAGCGCATCTACAACCTGGTCAGGGCGGTGACCCACCCCTACCCGGGAGCCTTCACCGAATGGGGAGGAAGCCGGCTCTACGTCTGGTGGGCCCTGCCCGTGGAGGGGCCGCGCGCCGAACCCGGCTCCGTCACGGCCGTGTCTCGGGACGGTATCGTCGTCGCCTGCGGCAGGGGGGCCTTGAGACTCGTCACGATCCAGAAGGGGCGCGATCCCGAGCTGCCCGCGTGCGCCCTGGCCCGGCTGGAAGGAATGGAAGAGGGGACCCGGTTGGGCCCGACAGGAGATCAGAGATGAAGATCCTCATCCTCGGCGTCAACGGTTTCATCGGCAACGCGCTCACCCGGCGCATCCTGACCACCACCGACTGGGAGGTCTACGGCATGGACCTCTCGGACAACAAGCTCGAACACTCGCTCGGCCATCCCCGGTTCCACTTCCTCGAAGGGGACATCACCATCAACAAGGAGTGGATCGAATACCACGTGAAGAAGTGCGACGTGGTCCTGCCGCTCGTGGCCATCGCCACGCCGGCGACCTACGTGAAGTCGCCGCTGCGGGTCTTCGAGCTGGATTTCGAGGAGAACCTGCGCGTCATCCGCCAGTGCGTGAAGTACGGCAAGCGCGTGGTCTTTCCCTCCACGTCCGAGGTCTACGGCATGTGCCCCGACGCCGAATTCATCGAGGACGAAAGCTCGCTGGTGCTGGGCCCCATCAACAAACCCCGGTGGATCTACTCTTGCTGCAAACAGCTCATGGACCGCGTCATCGCCGCCTACGGCCAGCAGGAGGGCCTCCAGTACACCTGCTTCCGCCCCTTCAACTGGATCGGCCCCAAGCTGGACGACATCGACGCCGCCAAGGAGGGCTCCTCGCGCGTGCTCACGCAGTTCATCGTGAACCTCTGCCAGGGCGAGCCCATCCGCCTCGTGGACGGGGGCGGGCAGAAGCGATGTTTCACCTGGGTGGAGGACGGCATCGACGGCCTCATGAAGGTCATCGAGAACCGGAACGGCGTCTGCGACGGAGAGATCTTCAACCTGGGCAACCCCTCCAACGAGTGCTCGGTGAAGGAGCTCGCCGAGAAGCTGGCGGTCCTCTTCACGGCCCGAAAGGGGCGCGTGCCGCGCTATTCCCCGCCCCGCATCGAAGGAGTGGATGCGGGCAGTTACTACGGCAAGGGCTACCAGGACATCCTCACGCGCAAGCCCTCCATCGCCAAGGCCCGGGGAATTCTGGGCTGGAACCCCGCGACGACTCTCGATCAGGCCCTGGAATGGACCCTCGACGCCTTCCTCGAAGAATGGGTCAAGGCGGAGGGATGACCCCAATCCCGTGATGGGACATGGCCGTGGCGCCGAAAGGCAGACACCTAGTGGTTTTCGGGAAGACCAGTATTCACGCGCCAAGGGAGCGGAGCGGCCTCCGAGTCCGGCCCCTGCCGGGCGAGGAAGCCCCAAGGGTGGGGTGGGGCCCCAACGGGCTTTGCCCGTGGGGCTGGGCCCCGGAGGGCAACGCGACGATTCGTCAGACTTTGCTTGGGAATCGGAGAAGGAAGCCCTTGGCCCTCCCCGTCCAAGTGACAAAGTCTTTCCCCCATGAACCTGGACCTTGGCCGAAGCCGCCCGTATTTCAATCGCGGAATTTGGGGATGAGAAGGGGCCCTTCCGGCGGCGGGAGCCTCTCGTGAACGCCGCCCTCCAGCCCCTCGGCATCCGCGTGGACGTGGACACGCACGAGGGGATGCGCGACGGCGTGCCCCGCCTGCTGGAGATCTTCGAGCGCGCCGGAGTGCGGGCGACCTTCTACTTCGCCATGGGGCCCGACCGTTCCGGGCGCGCCATCTTCCAGGCCTTGCGCCCCGGCTTTCTCGCCAAGATGCGCAGGACCGGCGCGGCGCGCGTCTACGGCTGGCGCACCGTCCTCTCCGGCACTCTGCTCCCCTCTCGGCCCGTAGCCACGGCCTTCCCCGCGATCGCCCGGCGCGCCAGGGAGCGCGGCCACGAGACCGGCGTGCACGCCTGGGACCACCGCTCCTGGCAGGACCGCCTGCTCCGCTTCTCCTACGGGCGCGTCGAGGAGGAGCTGTCGCGCGGACGCGCGGCCTACCGCGAGATCTTCGGCGAACAGCCAACCACCTTCGCCGCCCCCGCCTGGTTCACGGACGAGAGGGCCCTGATCGTGCAGGAGAGCTTCGGGCTCTCCTTCGCCAGCGACTGCCGCGGCACCGAACCCTTCCTGCCGGTGGTCCGCGGCAAGAGCCTCGCGACGCCCCAGGTCCCATCCACCCTGCCCACCCTCGACGAGGCGCTGGGGTGGACCCATGAGAGCGCCGAAGCCTTCTTTCGATCCATGGCCGAGGAAGGGAGCCGGGGCGGTTGGCCGGTCCTCACGGTGCACGCCGAACTGGAGGGGGGACCCTACGCGTCCCAGTTTGAGGAATTCCTGTGCGGTTGCAGGGCGCGCGGACTGGCCCCGCTTGCCCTGGGGGAACTCCTCGCCCTGAGAAGGGCCGAGGGCACTTCCCTGCCCCCCGGGCGGCTCGAATTGCGCCCCGTGCCCGGCCGCCACGGCCGCCTGGCCACGCAGACGCCGACCTGAACCCTCCCGCCCGACGTTCCCCCGCGTCAGCCGCCCGATTCGCGCGCCGAGGACAGCGATGCGACCTCCAGCACCTCGATGCTGTTGCCGTCCCCGTCCGTGAGGTAGATCGAGCGGATGCCGTCCCTGTGGGCTTCCAGCGGGCCGAACCGCGCGGCGTCCTCGCGCGGGAAGGCGATGTGGGATGGATGCCTGCCGGGCGCCATCAGGGCTAGGCGGGCGTTCCTGAAGGCCAGCATGGCCCAGGTCTCATCCTGGTAGATCACGCGGCAGCGGAAGGTTCGCGTGTACCAACCCACGGCCGCGGCCACGTCCTTCACGAGGAGCGCCACGTGATCA
>JAJYCJ010000116.1 GCA_021778515.1 Acidobacteriota bacterium | reverse complement strand
GTCCACGGCCGCGGCGGATCGGGCGTCGGGACGGGCCCTCGAGGGCCGGAAAGGCCGGGTCATGATTCCACGGACGGCGGCGCTGCGGGCGAGTTTCCGGTGACCGGGCCCAGGAGCTTCCGGCCCGAGCGGCCTTCCGGCCGAGACATCCCGGTGCGAATGAGGACAGCGGCCCGGTCCGATGCCTGGAAGGAGGGGGGCGGGTGCCCCCCTTCTCCACCCCCTTCCCGCGGGGCGCCGTTTGGGTCCACCTCGATGTATGGATGTGGTGGCCCGTTTCGGTGCTATCATCCCTTCAGCGTCGGATGACGGGGAAACGGGGCGGGGGCGGGTTCGCTGGATTCAACGTTCCTACGGCGTCTTCTCAGGAGGTCTCTCATGGTGCACAAGACGTTTCGACAGTGGGCAGTGGTCGCCGCGGCCCTCGCGCTGGCCACGGCGGTCTCGGCCAAGAACCCGTCCCGGATCCAGTACTCCGTGGACCCCTCCACCACCATCCCCTCCGCCACCGTGGTCTCGCGCACCGGCGAGACCGTGGTCATCTTCAAGGTGGCGAGCATCACCGCCGGAGACACCTTCTCCTTCACCATGGCCATGAACCCCGGCAAGGGGGCCGACAAGCTCGCCTATCCCATCGGCGCCAACCTGCAGGTCATCGGCAGCAGCCAGCTCGCCACCACCTTCACACCCCAGGAGGTGAGCTTCGATTCCAGCGGCTCGGCGCCCACCTCCGCCGTGACCGTCACCGTAGCCGCGGGCGACTACAGCCACATCAAGAGGCTGAGCGTGAAGATCAAGGCGATTCCGCAGGCCGGCGCCAAACTCGGCACCGGCCCCGGCGTCAAGGTCGTGATCCTCAAGAGCTCCAAGTCCTCCGCCTCGGCCGAGGCGGGCATGCTGGAGGATCTTCAGGACGCCCTCGCTCCGAAACCGGCTCCGGCCAAGGCGGCCCCTCAATCCGACGATCCCGCAAACTGGTGAAATCCTAGGTCTTTTTGTCTCAAGGAGAGGCGCCCGCGCGCGGAGGCGGGCGCCTTCCCTTTTTTTCAGGACAATCCGCCGCCCGGCTCCGGGCGGAGCGGTGCGCCCGCCGGCGCATTGGTCTCCACCCTCGGCCCGGGCCAAAATGGCCGCACATGGCGACCGGCGGGACCCGAACCGGCCATCGCCGACTCCTCTCCCGGACCCCGTCCCACCGTTGTTTCAAAAGCCTCCACGGGTCCCGCCCCGAGTCGGGGAGGGATGGTACGCCCCTTGCATTCGGGGAAGCGGCGACTTCGGGGCGCGGGTCACCACCCGCTCCCCTCCCGAACGGAGGGACCCATGAGAAGAATGAGAGCCATCGCTCCGCTATCGGCACTCTTCCTCATGCTGGCCGTGGCGGCCAGGGCGAACGAACCGGCCCGCATCAACTACTCGGTGGAGCCCTCCAGCACCGGCCCCTCGGCGACGGTGGTCTCCAGGGGCGGCGAGTCGGTGGTCATCTTCCAGGTGCCCTCCTTCAACCCCGGCACCGCCCTCTCCTTCACCTTCAGCATGAGACCCGGAAAATGGGCGAACCGGGCCGTCTATCCCAATTACGCCGCCCTGGCCGCCGTCGGGAACGATGACCTGGAGGCCGCCTTCACCCCCTCCATGGTCACCTTCGACGCACCTCTCAGCGTGGCCACCAGCGGCGTCACCCTCACCCTCGCCCCCGGCGACTACCGGGGCATCCACACACTGGAAGTCACCATCCTGGCCCACCCCGATCCCGGAACCATGCTCGGGGAGGGCCCTGGCGTCAAGGTCGTGGTCTTGAAGGACAAGAAAGCCGCCTCCGCAAGCCGCGAGTCCGGCATGCTCCAGGACGTCGAGGACGCCCTGGCCCCCGGGGCCGGAACCCAGGCTGCGCCCCCGGCCGACGCACCGTAAGGACTCAGGACACCAGACCGGCCCGACGCACGGGGGGAGGCGGCCGCCTCCCCCCTTCGCTTGCACGGCCCCGCGCTCCCCGCTCTTCGGTCTGGCTCTTGCCGCCAGGAAAAGCAGGCCGGCGCCCGCGAAACCTCTCCTTTTCCCGGCAAGCGGCCTCTTCCAATACTTTCATCCCAAATTCCGCGATTGAAATGCGGGTGGCTTCGGCCAGGTCTCGGACACACGGGGGAAAGGCATACTCTCTTGGACGGGGAGGGCCATTCCCTCCCCGCCCCACGGGCAAAGCCCGCTGGGGCCCCACCCTACCCTTGGGGCTTCCTCCCCCGGATCAAGTCCGGGGTCGGAGGCAACCCAAATCCCTTGGCGGGTGAAGATCGTCTTCCACGGAAACTACCATCCATGAGCCTTCCGGAGCCACTCCAATGTCCAATCGCGGGATTTGGGTTCATCCGGAGCTTGACAACGGAGATTTGGTGTACTACTGTACCGATACAGTGATGCACAGGGCGCCCGGCTGGCCGCCGGTGAAGTCCCGCGAAACGATTGGGCGGGGCCCCATGCAGGGAGGATTCGCGATGAAGAGACGACTGACCGTGGACCCGGCGGACGCCGTCCCGATCTGGAGGCAGATCGAGGAGGGGCTCCGGCGCCTGGTGGCCTCCGGGGCCCTCGCGCGCGGGGTGCCCGTGCCGTCGGTGCGGGAGCTGGCCAGAGATCTCAGGATCAACCCCGCCACGGTGGCCAAGGCCTACCAGCGCCTCACCGAGGCGGGGGTCCTGGCGGTCCGGCGCGGCGAGGGAACCTTCGTGGCGGCCGATGCGCCCGCCCTGGCCTCGGGAGAGAGAAGGCGCACGCTGCGGGAGGGGGCCGAGCGATACGCCAGCCTGGCCCTGACGCTGGGTGCGGCGAAGCAGGAGGCGCTGGGCGCCGTGACGACCGCCTGGGATGGCCTGGGCGAGAAGGGAGGCCGCTCGTGAGCAGCCATGACGGACAGAAGGCCCTGCACTTCGATCACGTGAGTGTGCGCTACGGGAAGACCACCGCCGCTGAGGCCGTGAGCTTCGCGGTTCCCAAGGGCTCGGTCTTCGCCCTGCTGGGGCGGAACGGCGCGGGCAAGAGCTCCCTCATTCGCTGCCTGCTCGGCCAGCGGAGGCCCCAGGAGGGAGCGGCGACGATCTTCGGCGAGGACGCCTGGTCCAACCGCGCCCGGCTGATGGCCCGCCTCGGCGTGGTGCCCGAGGAGCCGGACGCTCCCCCCGACATGACGGCCCGCCAGCTCGCGGCCTTCTGCTCCCGCCTCTATCCCTCCTGGGACGGCAAGGGCGTGGAGACGAGGCTCCGGCGGTTCGCGGTCCCCGGCGACGTGCCCTTCGCCCGCCTCTCCAAGGGCCAGAAGGGGCAGCTCGCCCTGGCCCTGGCCCTCGGCAGCCTGCCCGAGCTGTTGGTGTTGGACGACCCCACGCTGGGCCTCGACGTGGTGGCCCGAAAGGCGCTCTTCGAGGAGCTCGTGGACGAGCTGGCCGAGCGCGGCACCACCGTGCTCCTGACGAGCCACGACCTCGCCGGCGTGGAGGCCATGGCCGACCGGGTGGGAATTCTGAAGGAAGGAAGGCTGCTCGTGGACGAGCCGCTGGATGACCTCAAGGCCCGCTTCCGCCGGGTGAGTTTCGGCCAGTCCGATGTCACCCCGCACGGGTCCGACGCCATGAAGGCGCTCGACCCGCTCGCGCTGAAGCAGGCCTCCTGGGGCATGGAGGCGGTGGTCTCCGGTTTTTCCGAGGAGGCCTTCGCCCGCTTCGCCGAGGCGCCGGGCGCGAGCGACGCCGAGGCATCGCCCCTGTCCCTGGAGGAGATCTTCATCGCCCTCTGCGGCGAAGAGGGAGGACGGCCATGAGAGGTTTCACCGCCGTGTTGTCGCGCGAGCTGGGCCTGAGAAAGGCGATCTGGGCCGCGGCCCTCGTGGCGGGCCTCCTGCCCTTCCTCCTGGCGGCCCTGCCGGGCATGACCTACGGGTACGCCGAGGTTCGGGACGCCAGCGCCCTGGCCATCGCCGTGGGCGCGGGCGAGCTGCTGGCGCTGGTCCTGGGCGCCACCGTCCTGGGGCGGGAGCTGGCCGAGCGCCGCCTCTCCTTCGATTTCGCCCGCCCCATCGGCGGCCTGGCCATCTGGGCCGGCCGCATGGGGGCCGTGCTCATCCTCTCGCTGGGTTCGGCCCTCGTGATCCTCCTGCCGGCCACGCTGGCCGGAGGGGGATTGGTGACGCTCCTGACGGGAGCCACCGCCCGCCCGGAGATCCCCTGGTATTGGCCCCCACCGAGCCCGCTGGGCATGATCCTGCTGTATGTTCTGAACGTGCTCTTCCTGGCCGCACTGGCCCACGTCCTGGGAGCGCTGGGCCGCTCCCGCTCGCCGTGGCTGCTCCTGGACGCGGCGATCTTGGTCGCCATCGGACTGGTCGTCTTTCTGGCCGGCCGCGGTCTCTATCGCCAGAATGCCTTCTTCGGCCTGGCGGCTGGCGCTCTGGGCTGTGCGCTCCTTCTCGTGACGGCCCTCCTGGCGGCGGGGGCCGCCCAGGTGACCCGCGGCCGCACCGACGCGCGCGCCGGCCATCGGGCCCTCTCCGCCACCCTCTGGTCGCTCTGCGCCGTGGGCGCCCTGGGCTTCGCGGGCTACGCCCGCTGGTACACCCACCTCTCCCCGGCCGATCTGGCGGACATCCAATTCGCCAAGGTCTCGCCCGGCGGGCAGTGGATCTACGTGGGGGGAGGGGCGCGCCACCGCTCCGACCTCTCGCCGGACTTTCTGTACAACCCCACGACCGGCGCCTCTCTCCGGCTGAACATCCAGTGGCGGGAGGAGCTGGCCTTCTCGAAGGACGGAAGCCGCGCCGCCTGGGTCGAGGGGCGCGACCGGCGCGAGATCATGACCGCCGGCTTGGGGGCGGCCCAGCCGTTGGCCACCAAGACGGGGATCGAGGTGGCTGGCCTGGACTGGCGTCTGGCCCTCTCGCCCAGCGGACGGCGGCTAGCCGTGCTATCGGACGGCACCCTCTCGGTCTACGAGCTGGCGGGAGAAAAGCTGCTCGCCTCGGCCCGCGTCTTGAATCGGAACGGAGAGAATCCTCCAAACGAAGTCTTCTGGAAGAGCCGCATGCTCTTCCCCGACGAAGGGCACGTGGCCCTCTTTGGGGTTCTGAGCCCCGAAGCGAAGCAGTCCCCGGGCAGCGTCACGATCCGGCGGTTCGATGTGGCCTCCCGAAAACTGGAGACCACGGGAGAGATCGGCGGCCTCACCGGCTACATCTTCGTGACGCCCGATCGGACAGGCTCCCGCCTCATCGTGAGCCAGGTCGACGGGGGCCACTGGACGACCTCTCTGCGCGACGGAATCACGGGGGCGCTGATCACCCCCCTGGGGCCGGACGGGCATGCCATCCGGGCGGCCTTCCTGCCCGAGGGCGGCGTGGTGGCATGGGGCGGTTCGAAGAAAAAGTCCAATCTCTGGTTCTACGGAGACGACGGAGCCCTGAAGGCCACGGCCAATCTGGGAGACATCGGCGAGGTGGTGTTTGGCTCGGAGCCTGCGCCGGGAGAGCTCTTCGTGGGGACCGGCCCTGCCGTCAAAGAGTGGTACCGGCACCTGTCCCTGGTGTCGGTCGAGTGCGCCACCGGTTCCAGCCGGTTGGTGGCCGCCGGGCTCGCCCCTCTCTCCGGCACCTGGTGGCCATCGGGCCAGGTGCTGCCCACCGGCCCCGCCGCGTTCCTGGCCCTGGCGCCCGACGGCTCCCTCGTGCGCGTGGACCCGGCCACCGGCCGGGAAACCGTCCTCATCCAGGGCACCCTCAAGCCGAAGGAGAGCCGATTCTCTGGTCTCTCTTTTTCTGGCCAGCGCTTCTGATGCTGCTGGCCTACTTTGCCCACAGGATGGTCCTACGCGAAGCGCCGGCCAGGCTATTGACGTAAGGCTATATCAACGGGGTGGATAACCATGCGTTTCTCTCTGCATAGACTTCGCTCGGCCACAACGGCTCTCTTCGGAGACTGGCTAAGACTTCTTCTCAGCATTCTGGCCCTATCCTTTGCTGCCGGCGGTCTGTGTTTCTCTCTCTCGATGCCCGGTAGTATACGAGCCGCCGTCCAGGCAGCCTCTCCCGTTTCGAATGGCTTTACACTCTTCCCAATGCACCGATTCCATTCCTCGTGCAAGCCCTTTTCCATCCCGGACTATGATGCCCTCTGCAATGTCTTCGCAGGGCGTGCCGAGGTTGTTAGTGAATTGCAAAATGTACTGCCCATCGAGTGTGACAGAGCGCATGGAAAGGCCTTCGTTGTGGCCCCCATCCCCTCCATTCTTCCGCCAGGGTGGAGCATGGCTAGGGGAGGCCCCATAACCAGAGAGGACGAAAAGGACTTTCATACGGTCGCCTGTATAAGCGAGACATTGGTCCATCGCCTTGGCCTTTCAGACAATGCTGCGCTGCACGCCCACCTCCTCATTGACGGCATCCCCTTCTCGGTGAAGGGCATTTGCGATCCAGCACCGTATAATGCTTTGGTGCCCTTTCTTATCATTCCCCGTTCAGTGGCCAGCCAGCGGCTGATGAAGAAGGACGAATTGGGCCCCATCATGGTTGCGGCTCCAAAGGGTACGTCCCCCGATGCGCTCCTACAGGAAGCTAAAGCTCTCATTCGAAAGCGGCATGCTCTCTCCGCAACGGCGCCCGATGACTTCTACTATTCCATGACCTCGCAGCTGTATAGAGACTTTATGGAGGTGTCCCGTCCAGGGCGTCTCATGGCCTGGTTCTTTACCTTGGCTGCTCTGATTCTAGGGCTATCCTTTTTCCACTTCTTCGCGCGTCTCGCTTTTCTTGCAAAGAGAAGCGAGATCGGGCTGAAGAGGGCGTACGGCGCCACCAAGGGCCACATTACCCTAGAGATGGTTTATCAGTCGCTTATCATCGCCATCTTGGCGGTAACGGCCGGATGCGCCGAAGCCGGAGGAGCCGCATGGGCGATTCGTCACTACATGGCCGATCATTCTGCCTATGCATTTGATTGGAAACAATATGTATCCATCTCACCTCCGGCCTGTGGCATTACCTTTTTGATGTTCCTACTGGCGGCCGTCCTTTTGCAGTTGAGGATGGCGAGGAGCATCTTCCAGTGGAGTCCATCGGAGGCCCTTCGTTGACCTCCTTGTCTTGGGTGCCCATTTTGGAGAAGCAGGACCGCGAAGAGGCTGTTTGTGCCGTAGAAGCGTTGGCTCATCAGTTGTCGCGCGTCTGGAAGAACTGGTTCCCGGCAAAGGAACTTCCACCTGGCTGCTTATCAGTGGCCGCCTCTTGGGGTCACCACACCAAACGGAAATTTACATACGCCGATGTGAGTATGCTGACCGGGGCGGCGGGAATCGGACTCGCCCTTCTTGCGGCAGTTTCGGAGATAGAACCAAGGTGGGATTCGATGCTTCTCCTCGGCTCCGTGGACAACAGGGAGTAAGGCTATGTCTGAAGTGAAGAGCGAGACAGCAATGGAGACACGCCAAAAGCCTGGCATGCCCAAGGCGGTATTTGGGGTTCTTGCTTCACTCGGTTTAAATCGCCACCTAGACGCAAATGTCCCAAGACTGGCTGCGCACTCCGCGCGCTCGCTCTTAAGCCAAAAACGGGAGTCCCTCGTAATAATTCTTGCACTTTCGCTATGGACACCCTGCCTACTCCTGACCATGGGGTTAAGATCTGGTGTGCAACGGCAAGTGAATCAGGTGCGCCTCTCCGTGATAAATCCTCGCGAAGGCAATATTTATTATGTTCAGTCCGATAATACCCCAGACTTTCGACATCGGCGGATGGATTTGGAGGCCCTGCGGAAGAACTTCGGCGGAAAAGTGCTTTTCTCTGGAACGGGATTTTGTGTGACCAAATTGTCCGGGGATGGAAAGCCTGTACGCGTTGCGCTTGCAGCCGTCGAACCGGACTACGACACTATTCGAGGGTACTCTCCAATTGCGGGCTCTCTGCTCAACGACCAGGACGAGATCTCGGCTGCCAGGGTTTGCGTGGTTACGCAGACTTTAGCAAGGGACCTGGGCCTAGGCGTCAGTCCGGTAGGGAAGACTGTCTTCGTGTGGGGCGTCCCATTCACTGTCAAGGGCTTACGAAAGGATGGTCCGCTGATCTCATCTACGCCACGCTTGACTCACAACAAGGATTTCGAGATGCCACTTAGCACGGCCTTGAGGCTGCTGTTTCGCGAAGATGGTCCTGCCCGTATACGGTTCTTGGTCAGGCCAGGGTATGATGTTGACTCAATTGCGAATCAAATGGAGCAGTTTCTTGTGTCGCGGTATCCGAATTGGACGCCAGGGAAAGCACCTTTGCGAATCGAAACCGGTCGTTCTGCTGCCGCCCGAATAAGGTCTGCCGCCCATCCCATGCTTGTTACTGGGACCATAATTGCCGCCCTTTCATTTCTTGGCGGATTCGGCATTCTCGCAAATGTTCTGCTTATGTATGTGTCTCACAGGCGACGGGAGATTGGCATAAAAAGGGCTTTGGGCGCGAGCAGAGGGGCCATTCAGGCGGAATTCGCGGCGACCGCCGCTCTCCTGTGTCTATCCGGCATGATATTGGGGTTGTTGGGGGGGGCAGTGGCTTATTGGTTTATCCAACAGGGCCCTACTATCAGAACAGCGTCTGGTTTGCCAAAATACCCGATTGCTTTCACTGGCCATGATCTAATCTTTGTACTCTTCGTAAGCCTGCTGGGGCTAATCATGAGTTTAGGAGTTGGTGTTCGTTTCATTAACAAGCTCTCCCCGGTTGAAGCCTTGAGGCCATGAGAAACATTCCGAGTGTGCGTTGAATAGGTCATGGTGATCCCAAATCCCGCGATTGAAGGCTAGGCGTGGCGGGAGGGGATCTGCGGAAGGCGGTATTGGGCGCGGAAGCGGTCCCATGGGGTGGCCGATAGGGATGCATTCGGGGAAGAAGCGCTGTGGCTGGGCACCGACGGGCGTGGAAGGGCGACATGGGGACAGACGGAGGCCTGAGGGACGATGGCAGCGGTAAACGGAGGCGGGGCGTTGCCGTGCGGCCCTGCCTACGGGACCGTTCCCTCGGCGATCCGGAGGCGAAGGCCGTGAAGGAGCCCGAAGGTTTCCCTGGGGACCTTGAGGAGGAGGGCCCCGGCGTGGCGGACGATCTTGCCGGCGATGGCGTAGAGGCGGAACCGGAGGCTCTGGACCTGGCAGCGGGCGAAGGCGGGCCCAAGAGTATGGACGAGAAAGAGCGTGTAGAAGGGATCCTCCTCGAAGAGGCTCCCCTGGCCTCTTCGTCTGAAGACGATGAGCCGGAAGTCGTGGTCCATGGCCTGCATGCGGTGCTCCGTCTCGGCGAGGAATCCGTCCTCGAAAGGCCGCCAC
>JAJYCJ010000115.1 GCA_021778515.1 Acidobacteriota bacterium | reverse complement strand
CCCGATCCGTTCAGCGTGTGGACGAAGCGGGGCCTCCCGCCCCCCTCCGGCCGGTAGCGGATGTTCGCACGCCTCGCCTGGAACTCCTCGAAATTGGAACAGGAGCTGATCTCCCGGAAGCGCCCCTGGGAGGGCAGCCAGACCTCCAGGTCGTGGGTCTTGGCCGAGGAGAAGGACATGTCCCCGGTGCAGAGCGTGATCCGGCGGTAGTGGAGGCCGAGCGCTTCGAGCACGGCCTCGGCATCCCTCGTGAGCCCCTCCAGCTCCTCGTAGGAGTGCTCCGGATGGGCGAATTTCACCAGCTCCACCTTGTGAAACTGGTGCTGGCGGATCATCCCCTTGGTGTCCTTGCCGTAGGAGCCCGCCTCCGAGCGGAAGCAGGGCGTGAAGGCGCAGTACTTCACGGGGAGCTGGGCCTCCTCCAGGATCTCGTCCCGATGGAGGTTGGTGACGGGCACCTCGGCGGTGGGGATGAGGTAGAACTCCCCGCCGTCCACCTTGAAGAGCTCCTGCTCGAACTTGGGGAGATTGCCCGTCCCTTCCAGGGCCGCGGCCTTCACGAGGTAGGGCGGAAGCACCTCGGTGTAGCCGTGCCGCGAGGTGTGCAGGTCGAGCATGAAGCTGATGAGGGCGCGCTCGAGCATGGCCCCGGCGCCCCGGTAGACCACGAACCGCGCCCCGCTGATCTTGGCCGCGCGCTCGAAGTCCAGGATACCCAGGGCCGTGCCGATCTCGTCGTGGGCCCTCGGCTCGAAATCGAGAGTCGGAGGCTCCCCCCAGACCTTCTCCACTCGGTTGGCCGATTCGTCGGGGCCGTCGGGGACGGAGGCGTGGGGTAGATTGGGAATGCGGAGCATCAGGGACCGGATCTCGGCGTCCAGGGAGGCGACCTCCTGATCCATGGCCTGGATCCGGTCTCCCACGGCCCGCATCTCGGCCTGCAGCGCCGCCGTGTCCCCGCCCCCCCGCTTGAGGGCCCCTATCTGTTTGCTGACCTCGTTTTTGCGAGCCTTGAGCGCCTCGGTGGCGGCGATGGTCGTCCGCCTGCGCTCGTCCAGGCCGAGGACGCGGTCCACATCACCCGGGTCGGCGCCCTTGCGGCGCAATCCGGCCTTGACCGCCTCCGGCTCCGAGCGAAGCCTGCCGATCTCCAGCACGTCAGCGCCTCTGTCCCAGCAGCTGGATGCCCTCCAGCACCGCGCGGCGCGTGCTCTCGGGGTCGGCCTTGCCGGTCCCCGCGATGTCGAAGGCCGGGCCGTGGTCCGGCGAGGTGCGCAGGAAGGGCAGGCCCAGCGTGCAGTTGACGGCGTGCCCCTGGCTCATCATCTTGGCGCCGATCATGCCCTGGTCGTGGTAGAGCGCCACGGCCACGGTATCGGGCCCGTCGGGGTGCAGGAACAGGCTGTCCGCGGGGATGGGGCCCTCCACCTCGATGCCCTCGGTGAGGAGCGTTTCGATGGCCGGCTCGATGATCTCCCTCTCCTCCACGCCCAGCAGTCCGCCCTCGCCCGCGTGGGGGTTCAGGCCCGCCACTCGGAATCGGGGATGGCTGTTGAGCTGTCGGGTCCAGGCCGTGGACAGGCCCCTTATGAAATCCTCCAGCGACGTCTTGGTGAGGGCCTCGGCGATCTCCCTGAAGGGCAGGTGCATGGAAAAGAGCGCCACCGGCATGGAGCCCGTCAGAAAGATCATGTAGGGCTTGGCCTGGAAGACCTGACCGAAGTACTCGGTGTGGCCGGTGAAAGGAATTCCGCACCGGCGCACGGCCTCCTTGGAGGCCGGGCCGGTCACCAGGAGGTCCGCCTCATTCCGTCCCATCCTGCGGCACGCCTCCTCGAGCGTGAGGAGGGTCACCCGGCCGTTGTCGGGATGGGGGCGCCTGTGGAAGCGCAGCGTCGGAAGATCTACATCGTCCCACCGAACCCCCTCGGGGACGCTCTCCACCGCTCGTCGCGGACCGATCACCGTGATCTCTGCGGCAGCCTGCAGTTCGCCGGTCTGAAGAACGGACCGGAGGATTTCCGGTCCGACCCCGCCCGGATCACCGGTGGTCATGAGGACTCTTGGACGACTCATGCCTCGCGCTCCTTGAAGAGGTACTTGATGCTGTGCTTGTAGACGAGCAGGTTGGGTTCGTTCAATCGATGCACCTTGATGCAGTCGCGGTCGTACCACTCGATCCAGCCCCTCAGCTCCTCCCCGTCGGTCAGGACGATGATCATGGGGGTCTTGCTGCCCATTTGTTTCAGGTAGTAGAAGTTCTCGGCGTTGGTCTGCTCGGGCGGCACCTGTTTGCGGCGGGCGGGCACGAAGGCGCCGGAAGCCGGGGCCGGCTCCTCTTCCTTCTCCTCGCGGGGTTCCCGCCGGACGGTCTTATAGTCACGCAGATTGGGACGGATGAGCTTGCGGTCTGGCATGGGAGGCTCCTTGCCGCGCTATTCTTCGGCAGGCGGTGGCGTGGGGCCCTTCTTGCGCGCCGGGCATTCGTAGCGGAGGCAGCACATGAGCCGGCCGCATCGGCCGGAGATCTTCACGGGATTCAGGCTCAGCCCCTGCTCCTTGGCCAGCCTGATCGTGATGGGATAGAACTGCTGGAGGTGGGCGGTGCAGCAGAGGGGCTGTCCGCAGTGGCCGTAACCGCCCAGGCTCTTGGCCTCGTCGCGGACCCCCACCTGGCGCATCTCGATTCGCATCCGGTACTGGTGGGCCAGGATCCGGACCAGCTCCCGGAAATCCACGCGATTTTCCGACGTGTAGACGAAGAGCAGGCGGCTCTCGTCGAAGAACACGTGGGCGTAGACGAGCTTCATCTCCAGGCGCAGGGTTCGGGCCTGGTCCCGGCAGAAGAGGAAGGCTTCGCGTTCGAGCTGGCGGTGGCGCTGGCGCCGCTTGATGTCCTCTTCCGTGGCGACGCGGACGAAGGGGACCACCTGCTGGCTCGTGAGGTGATCGTGAAGGAATCCGCGGGCCTCCAGCACCTCGGCGAAGGCGGCGCCCTGTTCGGTCTGAACGACGCAGGCGGAGGGCCGCAGGATGGGAGGACCGTCCCACTGCGCATAACACGGCCTGGCCTGGTTCTCGATCTGGACCTGGTAGAGGCTCATGGGTGGATCCACCCCCTCCGTCTAAGGGCGTACGATAGGGCACCGGCGGTCCCAAAGTCAAGGCTGCGCGGCACCGGGCCAAGAGTTCTGGGCAGTGCCCCCGGTGCCTCGCCCCTCAAGCACCGGCCGGATGGACGGGGCGGAAGGATGGGCATATCCCCCACCGCCCGACCCGCCGGCTCCCGATGGTCTCCCGCTACTCTCCTCTTTTGGCCCTGGCACGGCGGGCGGCCGCGGGCTGCGGCGGGGGCGTTTCGAGAAAGGCCCCCATGGCCCTGAACTTCTCATAGCGTCTGGCGAGAAGGGTCTCCTCGTCCATCGCCGCGAGCTCCTCCAACTGCTCCGCCCACAAGGCGCCCAGCCGGTCGTAGACCTCCTGGGGCGCCACGTGGACCCCGCCGAGAGGCTCTTCCACCACCCGGTCGATGAGCCCGAACTCCAGGAGGTCGGGAGCGGTGAGCTTGAGGGCCGCCGCCGCGATCTCGGCCTGGGTGGCGTCCTTCCAGAGGATCGCGGCGCAGCCCTCGGGCGAGATGACGGAGTAGATCGAATGCTGGAGCATGTTGACCCGGTCGCCGATGCCGAGGGCCAGGGCGCCGCCGCTGCCCCCCTCCCCGGTCACCGTCACGAGGATGGGGACGCGGAGCCTCGACATGACCTCCAGGTTGACGGCGATGGCCTCCGCCTGCCCCCGCTCCTCGGCGTCCATGCCCGGATAGGCGCCCGGCGTGTCGATGAGGGTGAGGATCGGCACGCGGAACCGCTCGGCCATCCGCATGATCCTCAGGGCCTTTCGATAGCCGTCGGGCCGCGGCATGCCGAAGTTCCGGTAGATCTTCTGCTTCGTGTCGCGGCCTTTCTGGTGGCCCACCACGCAGACGGGACGGTCCCGGAAGCGCCCGAATCCGGCGATGATGGCGGGATCGTCGGAGAAGAAGCGATCCCCGTGGAGTTCGACGAAATCGGTGATGAGGGCCTGGAGGTAATCCTGGGCGTAGGGGCGCTGCGGGTGCCTGGCTATCTGCACCACCTGCCACGGGGTCAGTTTTGAAAAAACCTCCCTGCGCACCTTTTCGAGCTTCTTCTGCAGGGCCGCCAGCTCCTTCTCCCTGCCCTGGCCCTCCCCGAAGAGCGTGAGGTTCTCGATCTGGGATTCCAGCTCCAGGATGGGTCGTTCGAAGTCGCGGGGATCCTTCATGCTCTCCTCTCCCTGCCGTTCCCGTTCACGGGGCGGAACAGGTACTGTACCCGTCCTCTCCCGAGGGCCGCCTCCAGGTCCGCCAGCAGGGCCGCGCCCGCCGAGACCTGGCACAGGTTGCCCAGGAGGAGGCGCGTCACAGCCCGGCCCGGCTCCACCACGTCCATGTAGACGGGCAGCTTGCCCTTGTGGCGCCCCAGCACGCCCTCCAGCTCCATGAGCCAGTCCTCCTCGCAGAGGGTGGAGGGGACTCGCACCAGGAGCCCCACCGCCTTCGGTTCCAACTCGGCGTCGGCCTGGTCCAAGGGTACCACGGCGGTGGCGATGACCTTCACCTTCTGCTCCTCCCGCGTGGCCCGGCCCACCACCAGGAGCGGCCGGTCCTTCACGACCCGCTCGTGGTAGGTCTGGTAGGTGTCGGAGAAGAGGAGCACCTCCGCCCTGGCCTCCAGGTCCTCGATCGTCAGCAGGCCGTACATCTCTCCCTTGCTCTTGCTCTTTCGCTGGTGCCAGGCGCTGACCACTCCACCCACCGTGACTTCCGTGGGCTCCGAGATGGAGGAGAGATCCGACAGGCTGTGCGAAGCGTACCGCCGCAGGGCCTCCTCCTGCTCCATGAGGGGATGTCCGGAGAGGTAGAAACCGAGGCTCTCCTTCTCCCGGCTGAATCTCTCCATGTCCCGCCAGGGCTCGCCCTTGAGGTAGGCCTCGGCCTGGGGAGAGGCCTCCTCCTCGCCGAAGAGGCCGGCCTGCCCGCGGGCCTTGTCGGTCTGGGACCGCGCCGCGCCCGACACGGCGGCCTCGATGGAGGCGAAGAGGTCCCACCGGGAGGCACCGAAGCAGTCCATGGCCCCCGACTGGACCAGGTTTTCCAGCACGCGCTTGTTCACGTGGAACCGGTCCACCTCCCGGCAGAACTGGAAGAGGTCCGAGAAGGAGCCCATCCGCCGCCGGGCCTCCAGGATCGCCTCCACGGAGGAGAGCCCCACGTTCTTGATGGCCGAGAGGCCGTACCGGATGGCCTCGCCTTCGATGCTGAAGCTCTCCTCGCTCCGGTTCACGTCCGGCGGCAGGAGCCGGATCCCCATCTCCCGGCTGGAATTCATGTACTTGAGGATCTCGTCCGTATTCTCGGCCCAGGCCGAGAGCATGGCGGCCATGAAGTGGATGGGGAAGTGGGCCTTGAGGAAGGCCGTCTGGAAGGCCACCAGGGCGTAGGCCGCCGAGTGGGACTTGTTGAAGCCGTAGCGCCCGAAGGTCTCCATGTTGTCAAAGAGCTCGGAGGCTTTCCTGGGATCCACCTGGCGTTCCTTGCAGCCCGCAAGGAACAGCTCGCGCTGGTGCTGCATGGCCGCCGAGTCCTTCTTGGACATGGCTTTGCGCAGGGTGTCGGCCTGGCCCAGGGTGAAGCCCGCCAGGCGGTGCGCGATGAGCATCACCTGCTCCTGGTAGACGATCACTCCGAGGGTCTCCTTTAGGATGGGCTCCACCTCGGGCACCGGGTAGGTGACCTTGTTCCGCCCGTGGGCGCGGGCGATGTACTCGGTGATCATGCCCGCATCGAGGGGGCCCGGGCGGTAGAGGGCGTTGAGGACGATGAGGTCCTCGAACCGCTGGGGCTTCAGGCGCCTGAGGATGTCCTTCATGCCGCCGGATTCGAACTGGAACACCCCGTCCGTGTCGCCCCGGCCGAAGAGCGCGAGGGTGGCCTCGTCGTCGAGGGGGACGGCGGCGAGATCGGGCGGTTCCTGACCCGACCGGCGGATGAGCTGCAGGGCGTCGTCGAGGATCGTGAGGGTGCGCAGGCCCAGGAAGTCCATCTTGAGGAGCCCCAGGGCCTCGATCTCGTCCTTGCTGTACTGGGTGGTGATGTCCTCCTTCCCTCCGCTTCCCCGGTGCAGCGGAAGGAACTCGGTGATGGGCCTGGGGGCGATCACCACGCCGGCGGCGTGGGTCGAGGCGTGCCGCGTGAGCCCCTCCAGGCGCTTGGCGATCTCCAGCACCTCCCGAACCTCGGCGTCCGTCCCGTGGAGGCTCTTGAGCTGGGGCGCAAGGCTCAAGGCGCCCTCCACGGTGACCCCGAGCTCCTCCGGCACGAGCTTGGCCACCCTGTCCACCTTGTCCAGGGGGACGGCCAGGGCCCGGCCCACGTCCCTGATGGCGAGGCGCGCTTTCATCTCTCCGAAGGTGATGATCTGGGCCACATTCTCCCGGCCGTACTTCTCGGTGACGTACTCGATGACCTTTCCCCTGCCCCGGATGCAGAAGTCGATGTCGATGTCGGGCATGGAAATGCGCTCGGGGTTGAGGAAGCGCTCGAAGAGAAGGCCGTATTTCAGAGGGTCGATGTCCGTGATGCCCATGCAGTAGGAGACGAAGGAGCCGGCCGCGCTCCCGCGGCCAGGCCCCACCGGAATGCCCCGGTCCTTGGCGTAGCGGATGAAGTCCCAGACGATCAGGAAATAGCCCGCCAGATCCATCTTCTGGATCAGATCCAGCTCCCGGTGCAGGCGCTCCTCGTAGTCCCCCTTCGAGTGAGCCCCCGCCCGGCCGAGAAGCCCCTGCGCCAGCCGGCGCTCGAAGCCTTCGCGGGCCACCTTCATGAAGTACGAGTTGAGGGTCTCCCCCTCCGGCACCCTGAAGACGGGGTAATGCTTGGAGCCCGTGTCGAAGGCGAAGTGGCAGCGCTTGGCGATGGCGAGGGTGTTCTCCAGCGCCTGGGGCAGGTGGCCGAAGCGCTCCCACATCTCGGCGGGGCTCTTGAGGTAGTGCTCCGGGCTGTAGGCCAACTTGCCGCTTCGCTTCCGCTCCTCACGCGTGGTCTTGGTCTGGATGCACAGGAGGATGTTGTGGGCCTCGAAGTCGTCCTTCTTCAGGAAGTGCACGTCGTTGGTGGCCACCAGGGGGATGCCGGTCTCCCGGGACATCTCCACGAGCTGCCGGTTCACCTCGGCCTGCTCGGGCAGCCCCTGGTCCTGCAGCTCGAGGAAGAAGTTCCCCTCCCCGAAGATCTCCCTGAACTCCAGCGCCGACCGGAGGGCCTCCTCGGGCTTGCCCCTCAAGAGGTTCTGGGGCACCTCGCCGCCCAGGCAGGCGGAGAGGCAGATGAGCCCCTCGTGGTGCTCGCGCAGGAGCGCCTTGTCGATGCGGGGCTTGTACTGGAACCCTTCGAGGAAGGCGGCCGTGGCCAATTGGCAGAGGTTGTGGTACCCCTTCTCGTTCTCGCACAGCAGGATGAGGTGGGAATAGGGCCGCTTGCCGCCGCCCGGGGCCATGGTGTCCTGGTCGAAGCGGGAGTTCGGCGCGAGGTAGGCCTCACAGCCGATGACCGGCCGGAGGCCGGCCTTCGAGGCCTTCTTGAAGAATTTCACCGCGCCGAAGAGGTTCCCGTGGTCGGTGATGCCCAGGGCCGGCGCCTTCTGCGCCACCGCCTGCTCAACCAAGTCATCGAGCCGACAGGCGCCGTCGAGCAGCGAGTACTGCGTGTGCAGGTGAAGATGCACGAACTGCCTATCGGTCATGGTGCCTCACACGGAGAGAACCAGCGAAACAGGGAGTCAGAGAGCCAGAGAAAGAATGAAATAACCGGCTGCGCATAGCTCTCTTGTACTTGGCCAAGATCTCTCCCTGGTTCCCTGTTTCTCTGTTTCCCTGTTTCCGCGTCATGAATGCTCTCACTCCCACTCGATGGTCCCCGGCGGCTTGCTGGTGACGTCGTACACCACGCGGTTCACGCCGCGCACCTCGTTGACGATTCGAGCCGCCACGCGGGAGAGAAAATCGGGCTCGAACCGATACCAGTCCGCCGTCATGAAATCCTGGGTCGTCACCGCCCGCAGAGCCACCACGCGGTCGTAGGTGCGGCCGTCCCCCATGACGCCCACGGTCCGCACCGGCAGGAGCACGGCGAAGGCCTGGGCGATCTCGTCGTAGAGCCCCTCGGCCCGGATCTCCTCCAGGAAGATGGCGTCCGCCTCCTGCAGGATCGCCACGTCCTCGCGGCAGACCTCCCCCAGGATGCGGACCGCCAGCCCGGGCCCGGGAAAGGGCTGGCGCCGGACGAAGATCTCGTCCAGCCCGAGGAGCCTGCCGAGGGCCCGGACCTCATCTTTGAAGAGGTCCCGCAGGGGTTCCACCACCTCCATGCGCATCCCCTCGGGAAGGCCGCCCACGTTGTGATGGCTCTTGATGACGGAGGCCGCCCCCGACACCGCGGCCGACTCGATGCGGTCGGGGTAGATGGTGCCCTGGGCCAGGAAGCGGATCTCGCCAAGGGCTGTGGCCTCCTCCTCGAAGACCTCGATGAAGGCGCGTCCCACCGCCTTTCGCTTGGCCTCCGGGTCGGACACGCCCTGAAGGGCTTGGAAGAAGCGCTCCGAGGCGTCCACCGAGCGGAGCTTGAGGTGGAACTTGCGCGCGAAGCTCTCCTGGACGAGCCGGGCCTCCTCCTTGCGCAGGAGGCCGTGGTCGATGAAGAGCAGGTCGAGCTGGTCGCCCACGGCGCGGTGTAGCAGCAGCGCCATGACCGAGGAGTCCACGCCGCCCGAGATGGCGCAGAGCACCCGATCCTTCCCCACCCGGGCGCGAAGATCGGCGCAGGCCGTGGCCACGAAGGAGTCCATGCTCCAATCCCCCTTCGCTCCGCACGCCCCGTAGAGGAAGTTCCTGAGCATGGCCGTGCCGTGGGGAGTGTGGGTCACCTCGGGGTGGAACTGGATGCCGTAGAGGCGCCGGTGCGGCTCCTCCATGGCGGCCACGGGCGCCTCCACGCTGGAGCCCGCCACCCGGAAACCCGGCGGCAGGCGGGCTACGCGGTCTCCGTGGCTCATCCAGACGGTCCCGGACTCGGGAAGGGCGTGAAAGAGCAGGCAGGCCCTATCTCCCTTGAATTCGGCGGGACCGTACTCCCGCCGGTCGCCGGGGACCACCTCCCCGCCCAGCCGCCGCGCGAGCCACTGCATTCCGTAGCAGATCCCCAGGACGGGCATCCCCAGCTCCAGCAGGCGCGGGTCCGGGCTGGGCGCCCCCTCGGCGTACACCGACTGGGGCCCCCCCGAGAGGATCACGCCGATGGGGCCGAAAGCCCGGATCGCCTCCACGGGCAGGCCGTAGGGCTCCACCTCGCAGTAGACCCCGAGCTCGCGGACACGGCGGGCGATGAGCTGGGTCGTCTGGGAACCGCAATCGAGGATGAGGAGCTTCTGGCCAGC
>JAJYCJ010000114.1 GCA_021778515.1 Acidobacteriota bacterium | reverse complement strand
GGTCGAGTAAGAATCGGTGGCCGTGGGCACCCAGGACCACCAGGTCGGGCCCGAACTCCTCGATCATGGTCGCCAATACGGGCACCGGCTTGCCCCTGCCGAGCTTCGTCGTGACCTTGAAACCCTTCGCTCTCAGCGCCTCGGCGTAGCCCTCCAGGCGCTCGGCGTCGTGCTGGCTCTCCTCGTCCGCCGAGTCTTTTCCCAGGAAACGAGCCCCGGCACTCTCGACGACGTGCATGAGCGCCAGCTCCGGGCGACCGTCGCCGGCCATCTTCAGGGTCTCCTTCAGGATCGCTCCGTCCCGGCCCGAGAAGTCCAGGGCAACCCCGATCTTCTTGTACGGACTGGCGGCCATCTCCAGGTCCAACCCCTCCGAGGGAGCGTGCACTCCCAGCCGCGGGGCCGCTGGCGCACGCCGAGCCAGGCCCCCCAACCAAGGCTTGACCGTAACGTACAGCAAAAGGCCGCCGACGGCCAGGTTGAGTGGGACGGCCACCAGAAGGATCCAGATGGCCCGGTCTCCCGCGGCGTGGGTCCACTCCGCGAGCCAGTCGGACACCAGCTTGGCGTTCAAAACGACCACGACGGCGGCGGTGATCCACGCCAGGACCTTCATGGGCCGGCCGATGGCCAGTTCGCCCATCTGGTCCCTGTCGGAGACGAAGTGCACGAGCGGGATGATGGCGAAGGGGAGCTGCAGGGATAGGACCACCTGAGAAAGGACCAGGAGGGGGCCCGTGCCCCGCTCGCCGAAGTAGACGAGGGTCAGGACCGCGGGGACGATGGCCAGCAGCCGAGTGATGAGGCGCCGCAGCCAGGGCGCGATGCGGATGTTGAGGAAGCCCTCCATCACGATCTGGCCCGCCAGGGTGCCCGTGATGGTGGAGCTCTGGCCGGAGGCCAGAAGGGCCACCGCGAAGGCCACGGGTGCTACCGCCACGCCGAGGATGGGTTCCAGCAAACGATAGGCGTCCTGGATCTCCGCCACCCCCCGGTGCCCCGAGCGGTAGAAGACGGCCGCCGCCATGATGAGAATGGCGGCGTTCACGAAGAAAGCCATGTTAAGGGCCACCGCCGAGTCCAGCGTATTGAGCTTGATGGCCTGCCACTTCTCCTTCAGGGTGTCGCCGATGGTCCTGCTCTGGACGAGGGAGCTGTGAAGGTAGAGGTTGTGGGGCATGACGGTTGCCCCCAGCATGCCGATGGCGACGAAGAGGGCCGCCTTGTCGGGCAGGATCGGGAGGAATCCCCTTGCCACTCCGCCCCACTCGGGTTTGGCCAGCAGGATCTCGACGAGAAAACCGGTGCCGATAACCGTGATGAGGCCGAGGATCAAGGCCTCCATCTTCCGGATCCCGAGGTGGCTCAGGAAGAGGAGCGCGAAGGTATCGGCCCCCGTGATCAGCACGCCCCACACCATCGGCAGGCCGAAGAGGAGCTTCAGGGCGATGGCCGAGCCGATGACCTCCGCCAGGTCGCAGGCGGTGATGGCAATCTCGCAGAGCACATACAGGGCCGCGTTCACCGGGCGCGGATACTCTCTCCGGCAGGCCTGGGCCAAGTCCAGGCCGCGTACCACGCCCAGCCGTGCCGCCAGGGCCTGCAATAGCACGGCCATCAGGTTGGACATCAGGAGCACCCAGAGCAGGGCATAGTTGTAGTGGGCCCCGGCAGCCAGGTCCGTGGCCCAGTTCCCCGGGTCCATGTAGCCCACGCTGACGAGGTAGGCCGGACCCGCCACGGCGAAGATGCGGCCCAGCAGGTTGCCGGTCCACGGCACCCGGACGCTGCCGTGCACCTCGGAGAGGGATTTCCGCGTCTCGGGCGCTCCTCCACCGGCCATGCCTACTCCCCCGCCTTCATCTCGAGCCTCCATCCCCATCGGTCATCACGGCATCAACGGCCCCGTGCCTCTCCCCATTCCCCGCCGGCCACCCACCTCGGGCTACCGGCATTCTAGGTAGGTTAGTTCATTCCAGGAACGAACCCAAGGGCGGAGGTGGAAAGGGGTGCGGCCGGGAACGCCGAATGTTTGGGTCGTGGGCGAGCCACGGCGGGTCATCCACCCCTCCCCCATTGTGATGGTCCCTCTTCTTCCGCCCGCAAGGGACGCGTGCTTGACAACCTCGCGGACCTTGCGGTAGCCTCCCCGTGTTGGAGGCCCAGAGGCCATGATGCCCTTCGGTTCAGCTCCGATCACGAACCCCATCCTCGGCTGGTGGTGGTGCGCCGGCGCAACCGGAGGGCGCGAGGCGGCTCTGTAGCCTCATCGTACCAAGCGAACGCGTACGAAGCCCTCCGGAAACGGAGGGCTTTTTTGTTGGCCGAAGACAATTGGAGGATCCCATGGCGCACGCAGACAAGACGACCGGAACCGGCAGGCTCAACCAGGCTTCGGGAGAGGACCGCGTCCTCCTCCCCATCCGCGAGATCCCGACACACTGGTACAACGTCCTGGCGGACCTCCCCTTCGAGCTGGCCCCGCCCATCAGCCCCGCCACGGGCGCGCCCGTGACCTTCGACGAGATGGCGCGCATCTTCCCGCCCCAGCTCATCGAGCAGGAAATGGGGCACGACCGGCTCGTTCCCATCCCCGAGCCGGTGCTCGATGTGCTGGCCATGTGGCGCCCCACTCCCATGATTCGGGCGCGGAGGCTGGAGAAGGCCCTGGGCACTCCGGCCCGCATCTACTTCAAACACGAGGGGGTCTCGCCCGCGGGTAGCCACAAGCCCAACACGGCGGTTCCGCAGGCCTACTACAACAAGATCTCGGGCATCCATCGCCTGACCACCGAGACCGGGGCCGGTCAGTGGGGCAGCGCCCTGGCCTTCGCCTCGCGCCTCTTCGACCTCCAGTGCCGCGTCTACATGGTGCGAGTGAGCTTCGACCAGAAGCCCTACCGCAGGACCTTCATGCGCCTTTACGGCGCCGAGGTCCTGGCCAGCCCGTCGCCGCTTACGGCCTCGGGGCGGACCATCCTGGCCGAACATCCCGACTCCCCCGGAAGCCTGGGCATCGCCATCAGCGAGGCGGTGGAGGAGGCGGCGGGCCGGGAGGACACCCACTACTCGCTCGGCAGCGTGCTGAACCACGTCCTCCTCCACCAGACCGTCATCGGGCAGGAGGCGCAGAAGCAGATGGCCCTGGCGGGGGACTATCCTGACTACGTTTACGGCTGTCACGGCGGCGGCTCCAACTTCGGGGGGCTGGCCCTCCCCTTCGTGGGTGAGGCCTTGAAGGGGCGGCCCGTGACCGCCGTCGCCGTGGAGCCCGAGAGCTGCCCCACCCTCACGAAAGGGCGCATGGCCTACGACTTCGGCGACACGGCGGGCCTCACGCCCATCCTCCGCATGTACACGCTGGGCCACGGGTTCGTCCCGCCCGCAGTGCACGCGGGGGGGCTGCGCTACCACGGAGCCTCGCCCATCGTCAGCGCGCTCGTGGAGAAGGGCCTCATGAAGGCCGAGACGGTGCCGCAGCAGGCGGTGTTCGAGAGCGCCATGCTCTTCGCCAGGACCGAGGGCATCATCCCCGCGCCCGAATCGGGCCACGCCGTGGCGGCGGTGGTGAAGAAAGCGCTCGAATTGAAGGAGGAGGCCCGCACCGCCACGATCCTCTTCTCCCTCAGCGGTCACGGTCTCCTGGATCTGTCGGCCTACGAGGCGTTCATCGACGGCAAGATCAACAACGGGGGCTGCCCGGGAGAAGCCATCGAGGAGGCGCTCTCGCACCTGCCCGCGGTCACGACCTGATTCGGCGGTGGAATGGGGAGCGCGGAGGACGGAGAGGAGCCGATGGCTCCATTCTCCCCTCCCCTCCCCTTGCCACGCGCTCAAGGCCGCCCCAAACGATTTCAGCTTGCACTTGCGGGGCTTGCCATCCCGGAGCGAAGCCGAGGAAGGCGCGTCCGGGCGGCGGCAGGGGGGTCTGTTTGGGGCAGGGGTATCACCCCTTCTTCAGCCCAAATTCCGCGATTGAAATACGGGTGCCTTCGGCCAGGTCTCGGACACACGGGGGAAAGGCATTGTCTCTTGGACGGGGAGGGCCATGGGCTTCCTCCTCCGATTCGCAGGCAAAGCCTGACGAATCGTCGCGTTGCCTTCCGGGGCCCCGCCCCACGGGCAAAGCCCGTTGGGGCCCCACCCTTGGGGCTTCCTCGCCCGGCCTGGGCCGGGTTCGGAGGTCACCCAAATCCCTTCGAGGGTGAAGACCGTCTTTCACGGGAACTACCCTCCATCTGCCTTTCGGAGCCACTCCCATGTCCAATCGCGGGATTTGGGTTCAGGGGTCTGGGTTCCCCGTCTCGAAGTACCCCTCCACGGCGTAGAGCACGGCCTGATCGAAGAAACCCACGATCTGCCTGTAGAGGTTCAAGGCCTGGTAGAGGTTGACGGTGGAGTCGAAGATCCCCTGTTCGATGACGTATTGCCACAGCACCGTACGGGCGAGGTGCACGGCCCTGATCACCTCGGCCAGCGGCAGCCCCCTCTCCCTCCGACGCCTTCCCGTGGCCCGGAAGTGTTCGGCGATGACCTGGTGCCTCGGCTGGTCCAGATAGGTGCCGATTTCCTGGTAGGCGCCGCGGACGTGGTCCAGCAGGAGGGGCGCCGGCTCGCGCACGTAATCCTCCATCCCCGCCTCCTTGCGGAGCCGTTCCAGCCAGCGCGCGGCCAGTTTGTCGGCGTTGCGCTCCACCACTCCGATGACGGTGTTCATATCCACGGCCGGTCTCCCGGGCCCATCTCAGCCGGCTCTTTTCCGGAGCCGGCGGATCAGTTCGTCCTCATCGGGAAACTGCCCCGATCCTTTTTTTGAGTGGACCAGGGCCCCGTCCACCACCACCTCGAACACGCCTCCCGAGGAGCGGATGAGCCGGGGCTCCACGCCAAACGCCGCCTTGATCTTGGCCGCCAGACCGGCGGCCTTCGGCTCGTAGTTTCAGACGCCGCAGTATTCGATTTCCACTCGCATGATGCCTCCTACGGCCCTCGTCTCCTCGCCAGCATCCTCTCGGAGGGAATCTGCAGAGGCTCGTCCGCCAACCTCCACCCTCCACTCTCCACCCCCGGAGGGCCCATCTCGTATGGGCACTAGATAAGGTGGCGCTCCCGGGCCTCCTTTTCCAGCATCTCCTTGAAGGCGGGGTCCGCGATGGCGATGAGGGCCTTGGCGCGCTCGTTCAGGTTCTTGCCCCAGAGGTTGGTCGCTCCGTGCTCTGTGACCACGTAGTGGACGTCCGCCCGCGTGGTGACCACGCCCGACCCCTCCTTGAGCTTGGGCACGATGCGCGACATGGTGCCTTGTTTGGCGGTGGAGGGGAGGGCGATGATGGGCTTCCCCCCCTTGCTGGCCGCCGCGCCGCGGATGAAGTCCAGCTGCCCCCCGAAGCCGCTGTAGATGTAGGTGCCGATGGAGTCCGAGCAGACCTGGCCCGTCAGGTCCACCTCCAGGGCCGAGTTGATGGCCACCATGTTGTCGTTCTGGGCGATGATGAAGGGATCGTTGGTGTGGTCCACGGGGTGGACCTCGAAGAGCGGGTTGTCGTGGACGAAGTCGTAAAGCTTCCGCGTGCCCAGGATGAAGGTGGCGACCACCTTGCCCGGGTGCAGGGTCTTCTTGTTCCCGGTGATGATCCCCTGCTCCATGGCCCGCACGAGCCCGTCCGAGATCATCTCGGTGTGGATTCCCAGGTCGCGTTTGCCCTCCAGGAGCGTGAGCACGGCATCGGGTATGCCGCCGATGCCCATCTGAAGGGTCGCGCCATCGGGGATCATCTCGGCGATGAGGGCGCCGATCTTCCGCTCCACCTCCGTGGCCTCCTTCCCGCGGAGCTCCAGGAGGGGGAAGCTGTGCTCCACGATGTGGTCGGCCTTCGAGACGTGGAGGAAGGAATCGCCGAGCGTTCTGGGCATCTGGTCGTTCACCTGGACGATGACGGTCTTGGCCATCTCCACGGCGGCCTTCTGGGCCATCACCTCCAGCCCCAGGCTCATGAAGCCGTGCTCGTCGGGAGGGGAACACTGGATCATGGCCACGTCAGCTCGGCAGGCCCCGGTGCGGATGGCCTTGGGGATCATGTGCAGATGAATGGGCACGTACGCGGAGCGCCCGTCGTTCACCGAAGGCCGGTCTGCCGGTCCGACGAAGAGGGAGTTGTGGTGGAAGGCCTTCTCCATGCCCGGCTTGGACAGTGGATCCTCTCCCATGAGGAGGACGTGGGAGAGGGTTACGTTTTGCAGTTCCGGCGCACGGCGGCCCAGCGCTTCCATGAGGAGGAAGGGGGCGGCGGCGTTCCCGCTCAGCCACACCCAGTCGTTCGACTTGATGCGCGACACGGCCTCATCGGCCGAGCAGAGCTTCGCCTTGTATCCGTCGATCCATGCCATGGCTCAGCCCTCCCCCAGCAGCCGCTTCAGGTCGGCGGGGCTGCTCGTGACGTGGCGGCTCACCGCGCTCCCTTCGTACACGTAACAGCCGCGGCGCAGATCCGCCCAGGTCCGGAGGGCCTCCTTGAGCCCCTTCTCCTGCATGCTCTTGAGGAAGGGCAGCAGGGCGTAGGTCAGGGCGTAGGTGGAGGTCCTCGCCACGTAGGAGGGGCAGTTGGACACGGCGAAGTGGAGGACCCCCTCGCGCACGAAGACGCCGCCGGCCGGTCCCTGCATGCGCGTGGTCTCCACGCAGCCCCCCTGGTCGAAGGAGAAATCGATGATCACGCTGCCGGGGCGCATGCGCTGGACCATTTCCCGGGTCACGATGATGGGGGCGATCTCGCCGGCCACCAGAACCGCTCCCACCAGGACCTCGGCGAAAGCGGAGAACTTCTCCACGTTCTCGGTCGTGGCGTGGGCCGTCACCACCCGCCCCTCGAAGTGGCGGTCGATGGCTTCCAGCTTGATCTGCGAAATATCCAAGACGTAGACGGAGCAGCCCAGTCCCAGGAAGGAGCGCGCCGCGTGGTAGCCCAGAACTCCAGCCCCCATGATCACCACGTCCGCCGGAGGAATGCCCGGGGCTCCGCCCAGCAGGATACCCATACCGCCAGCGCCGGTCTCCAGGAGCCTCCCGGCGATCTGGGGGGCCATCTTGCCCGCGATCTCGGAGGAGATCTTGAGGACGGGCAGCGTCCCGTCGCCTTCCTGGATGATTTCGTATCCGATGGCCGTCACGCCGCGCTCGGCGAGCTTCGCCGTGTAGGCGTCGCCGGCCAGGGCCAGGTGGAGGAAGGCCATGATGCCGGAGCCCGGAGACATGAGCTCCAGGTCCTCCATCGCGGGCCTCCCGATCTTCACCACCATGTCCGAGCGGCCGAAGACCTCCTCCCGGGAGTAGACCACCTGGGCCCCTACCCTGCGGTAGGCCTCGTCCAGAAATCCCGCCGGAGCTCCCGCGCCGCTTTCGATGTACAGTTCGGCCCCCATGGCCACCAGATCCCGGCAGCCGGCGGGCGAAAGACCCACCCGGCGCTCGTCACAGTTCGGCTGAATCGCGCATTCCTTGGGAACACCGAAACGCATGGCTCACCCCCTCGGCAAGGCCCTTTTTCCCGTTCCCGGCACGCGATCGCCGGCCACCGGGCTCCGGCGGGGCACACCGATCCTTCGGCCCGTGCGCCCCCGCCCCGACGTTCAGGGGACATGCCTCGAAGACCTTCGCTGCAACGGCCCCCCTTTTCTGCGGTCAGTGTAGCATTCCCCAAGGACGGGCCGCAATGCACGGACCTTCGGCCACTCGGCGGAAACGAGGCGGGCCGGGTGCCGCCGTGCCAGGCCCCTCACGCGTGGCCGTCCCCTCCCCTCCGAAGATTGGGAACCCTGGCGGCCGCCCGCGATCACCCAGCGGGGCGCCGCGGGGCCTAGCCTTTCTTGGGTCTTGACCTCCAGGAAGCCCTTTTTCAATGGGTCTCCACTCTCGCGGGACCTCCCCCGGCCGCCCGGCGGGCCTTTGCCCCCGGCCGGAACCCCTTGACACCCCCAAAATCGGGCATTATTCTCATGGCCAGAGGATGAAAGGAGGTCCATATGAGGATGAGAGGAGTCGTGGGAATCTTGTTGCTGTGCGCTGTTTCCGTCGGGGCCATGGCCTCGGGGACGCTCATTTACGAGCAGAGCGCGGCAGCTGCGGCTCAGGCGGGGGCGGTCGTCGCCAGGCCCAACGACGCGACGGCGGTTTTCTACAACCCCGCCGGCTTGGCCTTTCAGAAAAACGCCGATCTGCAGTTCAACATGACCTACATTAACGCCGACGTGAAGTACGAAAGCCCCTCCATGGGGAACTTCAAGGACAACGCGAAAAACTTCTTCCTTCCCGCGGTCTACTTCAGCATGCCCATCAACGACCGGGTCAGCTTCGGCATCATGGCGAACGCTCCCTACGACCTCGCCACGGACTGGAGCGGCAACTTCCCCGGACGCTGGGCGAGCCGCCACGCCAAAATCGTGACCATGAACGTGCGGCCGGTCCTGGCCTTCAAGCTGGATGACCATCATGCCTTCTCCATCGGAGCGGACTACTACGACTCCCAGCTCGACCTCTACCGCTCCGTCAACACCTCGGCCCTCTCCACTGCCATCAACCCCAACCGCTATCCCTCGCCACCCTATCCGCCGGGCATCCCCTACTATGCTCCGTCGGAGGGACGCCTGATGACCCACCTGCGCAACCAGGCCTGGGGATGGAACGTGGGCTACATGTACAAGAACGACCCCTTCTCCCTGGGCCTTTTCTATTCGAGCAAGGCCAAATTCAACTACAGCGGCCACACCTCCATCCGGAGCTCCGCGGCCATCGGCCCCCTGGCCGCCTACTTCCCCGGCGAGGGCACCAAGCTGAGCCTCGATTCGGTGCCGGCCAGCGCGCGCTTCGGCTTCGCCTACTCGGGCAACCCCCTCCAGGTGGAGTTCGACGTGACCTGGACCCAGTGGAGCTCCTGGAGCAAATCCATGGCCCACTTCTCCAACCCGACCTCCTACAGTGGCGTTCCCCTCGTCGCGGACGAGGAGTTCGTGTTCGATTGGAAGGACACCTGGTGCTACCGCCTGGGTTTCACCTACACCGTCAACCCCAACTGGGATCTGCGGTGGGGCCTCCTCTACGACCAGGCTCCCGTCCCCGACAAGACCCTCAGCCCGGTCCTGCCTGACGCCAACCGCTGGTCGGTCCAGTTCGGCACCGGCTACCACAAGGGCGCCTTCAACCTGGACTGGTACGTCATGTACCTGAAGTTCTCCGATGCCAACATCACCTCCAGCAACATGTACCGCTACGGATCTACGGGCCTGCCGGATGTGTACCTCCCCGGCCAGGGCCAGATCTACCCCACCAGCTACCCCATCACCCCGGACGGCAAGTACGTCGGCACGGCGTGGCTGGGCGGTATCCAGATGGGCTGGAAGTTCTAGACGTACCAAGATCCTGACCCGAAGGAAGAGGGGGCCGGCTTCGGCTGGCCCTCTCTTTGTCTGTGGCCCCCCCGACATTCCGTGCGCGCCATCTTGATACCACTTATACATCTAAGATAGAGTACTGATCCAATCGAAATGGGTCATGGATCGGACCAGGTGGGGGTCGTTGCCCAGGTGGTGGAGACTGCGCTCGAGGATATCCATGACCTCGGTCATGC
>JAJYCJ010000113.1 GCA_021778515.1 Acidobacteriota bacterium | reverse complement strand
GGGCCTTCCCGCGCCCCGCTCCGGGGGGTTATCCGCCCGCCGCCTGGTTCAGGATGACCTGCAGCCGAGCCAGGAGGATCTCGTACCGGGAGAGGTAGGCCCGGGCCACGGTCTGCATCACCTGGGCCTCCACGGCGGGATACTCCCTCAGGACCTTCAGCAGTGGAGCCGCCTCAAGGGCCAGGACGGAGCTTGCGGCGTCGCACACCGCCGTCGTGGTGTAGCGGTCCATCCCCAGCAGCGGGGCGATGCCGAAGAGCTCCCCCTTCTCCACGCGGCCCAAGGAGAGGTTCGTCTCCCCCGTGTGGGCGGGCAGCAGGAGCCGGACCCTTCCTTCGAGCAGGACGAAGGCGTGGCTGGCTTTGCCGTCGTGCCTGTAGATGGTCTCGCCCTTCTCCATGGACTTGGCGGAAGCGAAGCCGCTGATCCGCTCCACCTCATGGACCGGCAGGGACTTGAACAGCTCGTGGCCGACCAGCATGGTTTTTACGCTCATGGGCGCACCCTCCTCCGCCCGGCCGCCCCCTTCCGGGCGACAGAACCCCTTCTGACCCACCTCGTCTTCTCGTCCCTAATGTGATGCCGGGCTGCGAGGGGTGCAACGCCAAGGAGCGGGCCCCTCACCCGATGAAGGCCAGGATCGCCAGCTGGGCCACGCTGAGGGCGAGGATTCCCGCTGCCCGTCCGACCGGTTTGCCGTTGGCCAGCCCGGTGGCCAATTTGACCCCGAAGAAAGCCCCGGTCAGCACGGCCGCCGCCACCGCGAGCCAGAAACCGACCGGATGCCCCATGGCCATCAGGAGGCCCCCCGCGAGGGCCGCCACGCCCAGCAGGCCTCCAGAAATCAGGGAGGGCAGGCTCTTGGCCGCCACGAACCCGGCCACGCCTCCCCCCGCGATGAGGAGTCCGTACACGATCGTCGCCGCTGCCTGAAAGATCATCCACACTCTCCTTGGCGCCGTCGTGGCGCCGGTGGGTTCGGGCGGCCGGCCTTTTACGGGTTGGTATCGCCGGGCGATGCCACCGTCCCACTTCTCCTTAACCCCCGCCCTGGCCGCACCTATTTCCCAGAGCCGGTCTCACTCCTCCTCCCCGCCCCACCGCACGGCGTCCTCTCCGAAGCGCCGGCGAAGCTCGTCCAGCGTCCTGTCCAGCTTGCGTTCTCGCTCCCGCTCTCCCGCCGAGAAGAGATCCCCCTGCACGGGACGCTGCCCCGCGGGCGAGAGATCGAAGGCGGCCATGCCCACCAGGCGCATGGGGATGGTGAGGTCGAACTGGCCGAGGAGCACCTCCGCCGCCCTCTCCAGCTCCCGGTCCGAGTCGGTCGGAGCGGCGAGCGCCATCTGCCGGCTCAGGATGCGGAAGCCGGAGGTCTTGAGCTTGACCCGCACGGCCCCGGCGAGAAGGCCTTCGGCGCGCAGGTGGCGTCCCACCTTGCCCGCGGCTTGGTGCAGGTGCGGAAGGATCGCCCCCTCTCCGACCACGTCCTTCTCCAGGGTGGTCTCGGCGCCGACGCTCTTGGTCTCCCGTTCGGAGAGGACGGGGCGGTCGTCCACGCCCCAGGCCAGCTCGTGAATCCGCCGACCCCACTCGCCGAGGCGCCCCTCCAGCCTCTCCAGCGGCGCGCGAGCCACGTCGCCGATGCTCCGAAGGCCCATTCCCTCGAGCTGCTCCCTCGTCTTGGGCCCGACGCCCCAGAGCCGCGAGACGTCCAGGGGCCAGAGGAAGGCCGTCACCTCTCCGGGCGGCACCACCATCAGCCCGTCCGGTTTCCGGAAATCGCTGGCCACCTTCGCGACGAACTTGCAGGGCGCCAAGCCCACGGAGATGGTGAGCCCCCGCGTGGCCTCCGATACCTCCCCCCTGATCCGGCGCCCCATCTCTTCGGGCGGACCGAACAGACCCTCGGCGCCGGTCATGTCCAGAAAGGCCTCGTCCAGGCTGAGGGGCTCGACCAGCGGCGAGAAGCGGGCGAAGACCCCCATGACCACCTCCGACACGGCCTTGTAGCGGTCGAAGTCGGGCGGAAGGACCACGGCCTGCGGACAGAGGCGTCGGGCCTGGGCCATCGGCATGGCGCTTCGGCAGCCGAAGGGGCGCGCCTCGTAGCTGGCGGTGGAGACGACGCCCCGGTTGCCCGTGCCTCCCACGAGGAGGGGCTTCCCTCTCAGCTCGGGTCGGTCGCGCTGCTCCACGGCCGCGAAGAAGGCGTCCATGTCGGCATGGAGGATGACTCTCGGCCAGGTCTCCGCCCTCCGCCGCTCCATCCGTCACCTTCCTTCCTGCCGGGGCCGCCGCTCAGGCCTCGGCGGCCTCGCGGCGGCTACCGAGGCTCCTCATGGAACCCACCATGGCCGCCGTGCAACACCCCAGGAGAAGACAGAGGCCCCACAGGGGGCGCGATCCGAGCTTCTCCAGGACCAGGGTCCCGAGCCAAGGTCCGGCCGTGAAACAGAGGCTGAAGGTCATGGCGTATAGTCCCATGTACTCCCCCCTCCGGTCGGGGGGCGCCCAGTCCGCCACCGCCGCAGCGCTGCCCGGGAACAGGATCATCTCGCCGAAGGTCCAGATCACGACGGTCATCCCGACGCTCCAGTAGCCCCCGGCCAGGGCGAGCGCCCCGAAGCCGGCTCCGGTCAGGAGCGCGCCCAGGGTCAGAGATCGCCGGTGGGACCATCGGGCCATGGCGGCATTGAGGGGGACCTCCAGAAAGATGATCAGCACCGTGTTCACGGTGAAGAAGAGGCCGTAGACCGCCTCGGGCATGTGGAGGTCCTTCACGAGGTGGAGCGGGAAGGCCGCGTCGATCTGGAAGAAGACGATGACCGTGGGCACGATGGCGGCCAGGAAGAAGAGGAAGGGGCCGTTGGCGAGGGCCCGCCCCGAGGGGGCACCGGCTCCCTCATCCTCCGGCAAGGCCGCGCCGCCTCCCGCGGCGGTCTGGTGCCGCGGCGTCATGAGCCACAGAAATCCGAAGGCGAGCAGCGAGGTGGCCCCGTCCACCCAGAAGAGCCACCGGAAGTCCACCATGGCCAGAAACCCGCCCAGGGCCGGTCCCACGCTCATGCCCAGGTTCACGGCCAGACGATTGAGGGCGAAGACGGCCTTCCGCTGGCCGGGGGCGGCCAGCCCCGCGAGAATGGCCATGGCGGCCGGACGATAGGCCTCGTTCACCAGCGCCCAGAGGAAAGTCGCCGCGAGAACCGGACCGTACCCCCTCACCAGCGGTAAGAGCAGGAGCGCGACCCCGGACAGGAAGAGCGAGGCGGCCATGATCCCGAGGGCGCCCACCCGGTCGCAGAGCCTGCCCGCGAAGGGGCCCATCACGAGCGCCCCCACGCCGTACACGGTGAGGGCCAGGCCCGCCTGGGCGGGCGAGAGGTGGAGGCCCCTGCTCAGGTAGAGCACGAGGAAGGGCAGCACCATGGTGCCCATGCGGTTGATGAGGGTCGTGGCGCAGAGGACCCAGACCGCGCGGTCCAGGCCCCCCAGAGAGCGCCAGGGGTTCATGGGGGCCTCCTCCCGGCTCATCATAGGCGGCGCCCTATCACCTGTCCACGACCGATGCGCCGCCGCCAACCGACCACCGACCGTTCTAGACTCTCGATGCGGCGCGCGAATACAATGGCCCGTCCGCGCCCAGGACAAGGCGCAGAGCGAGGGGGGAGCCGGTGGCCAGGCGAGATTGGATGCGCGGCATCGCAGCCTTTTGCCTCCCCGGCGGGGCGCTCCTTCTCCTGCTGTCCCTGATGGTCCGGGCTGGACTCCTCACGGCGTGGTGGCCGGCGGCCGCGCCCTACGTTTCGGCGACCGTCCTCATCGCAGCCATCCTCCTGGCCTGGCGGTTCCGCCGCAGCCGAGCCCTCTATGCCCTGATGGCCATCGCGCTGACCCACATCCTCCTGGAACGCCTTGGGATGCAGGCCTTCGGGGCGGCAGCCCTGCTCCTGCCCTTGAACCTGGCCGCCGCGGGGCTCCTCAGGGAGCGCGGCGTGATCAGCCGATCCGGCCTCCTGCGGCTCGCCGCCCTCCTCCTCCAGCCCGCGCTGGCGGCCACGGCCCTCCTGCTCTTTCCCCGCGCCAGCACGAGGTTCCTGCTCGGCCGATTCTCGTCCTCGGAATGGCTGGCGCAATCGGGACTGCCGCAGCCCTCCCTGGCCGCCTTCGCGGTGGCTGCCCTGGCTCTCTGCGTCGGGTACGGCATTCGGAGGAGCGCTCAGGATTCGGCCTTCATCTGGGCCCTGGCCGGCGCCTTCCTGGCGCTGGACTCTCGCGGATCAGGTCCCCTCCCCGCCCTCTACCTGACGGCGGCGGCGCTGATTGTGGGCCTGTCGGTGGTGGAGGCTTCCCACCGCCTAGCCTACCGCGACGAACTCACGGGACTGCCGGGGCGGCGGGCCCTGGAAGAGGCACTGGCCTCCGCCGGCGGACGGACCACGGTGGCCATGGTGGACGTGGATCACTTCAAGCGGTTCAATGACCGGTACGGCCACGACGCCGGTGACCAGGTGCTGAAGATGGTGGCCGCGCGCCTCTCGGAAGCCGGAGGAGGCGGGCAGGCGTTTCGCTACGGCGGGGAGGAGTTCACCATCCTCTTCCGCGGGTGCGGGGCCGAACAGGCCCTCCCCCACCTGGAGCGCGCGAGGCGGGCCGTGGCTGCCCAGAGCTTTGCCATCCGGGCCGGCCGGCGGCCCAGAAAGAAACCCGATCGCCCCGCGCCGAAAGAGAAAGGGACTCGGCGAGCCTTCGTCAGCGTGAGCATGGGGGTGGCCGAAGCCGCTTCGTCTCAGGATATACTCTCCGCTCTGAAGGGTGCGGACCGGGCCCTCTACAGAGCCAAGGACGAGGGACGCAACCGGGTCGTCCTGGGGCGTTGAGACCGGTCGGGAACCAGGAGGCCCATGTCCCACCCCATCGACCGCCGCCTCAGCGTCGCCCCCATGATGGAATGCACGGACCGGCACGAGCGGTTCTTCCTCCGCCTCATCACGGCGCGAACGCTGCTCTACACGGAGATGGTCACCACGGGTGCGGTCCTCCACGGCGACCGGGAACGGCTCCTCGCCTACGATCCCGTGGAGCACCCGCTGGCGCTCCAGGTCGGCGGAAGCTCGCCGACCGAGCTGGGCAAGTGCGCCCGCATTGCCCACGCCATGGGCTACGACGAGATCAACCTGAACGTCGGGTGCCCCAGCGGGCGCGTCCAGTCCGGACGTTTCGGCGCGTGCCTCATGGCCGAACCCGATCTCGTCGCCTGCTGTGTGGCCGCCATGGCCGACGCCTCCCCCCTGCCTGTGACGGTGAAGACCAGGATCGGCATCGACGAAAGGGATTCCTTCGAGGAACTGCTCGGTTTCGTGGATGCGGTGGCCTCCGCAGGCTGCCGGGTCGTCATCATCCACGCCCGCAAGGCCTGGCTGAGCGGCCTCAGCCCCAAGGAGAACCGGGAGGTGCCTCCCATTCGCTACGACGTGGTGTACCGATTGAAACGGGAGCGGCCGGCGCTGAGCGTTGTATTGAACGGCGGCGTGCAAAGCCTGGCCGAGGCCCAGGACCACCTCCACGAGGTGGACGGGGTCATGATCGGCAGGGCGGCCTACGAGACGCCCTACGTCCTCGCCGAAGCGGATCGCCGTCTGTGGGGAGACGAGCGGCCCGTTCCCAGCCGAAAGGAGCTGCTCGATCGGTTCGTCCCCTACGTTGAAGAACAGGTCCTGCGCGGGGTGCCGTTGAACCTGATGGCCCGCCACCTGGCGGGGCTCTTCCACGGGGAGCAGGGGGCCAAGCTCTGGCGCCGCCGGCTCGGCGAACTGTGCCGGAAGGATTCGAGGAAAGAGGCGTTGCGGGAGTTGGTCGCGGCCTTTCCCGTCTCCTGAGGCCCCCCTCTATTCTCTCTCTGAAGAGCGCCTTCCCTCAGATGGGCTGCCTCGGGAGGAGGCCCGCTGGGGCGGTCTGAAGCGCGGTCAGAACGGCTGTGGAGTCAATAGGTAGGCGACGGGGATCGGGCGGATCGGGTCAAGATGTCCTCGATGAGGGCATCCTTCTCCTGCCAGATCTCCCGGATCCAGTTCTGGAAACGCTCCCGCAGTTCTGGGTTCTCAAGATACCCGCCCCCCATGAACTCCTCGGGGATGGAGAATTCTCGAACCCTCACCACCACGCGGCGGATGCGTCCCGTGAAGAGATCCCAGAACCCGAACCGCTTCTCGGGATAGACCACCGTCACATCCAGAAGGGATCGCAGCCTTCCGCCCATGGCCTCCAGGGCGAAGGCGACCCCTCCGGCCTTGGGGCGGAGGAGATGGCGGTAGGGCGAACCCTGGTGGGAGTGTTTCTCGGGCGTGAATCGCGTGCCCTCCAGGAAGTTCAAAATTGTAACCGGTCTGCCCGCGAACTTGCGGCAGGCCTTCTGCGTGGTTTCCAGGTCCTTGCCCTTCTTCTCGGGATGGGCTTCGAGGTAGCTCTTGCTGTAGCGACGCATGAACGGGAAATCGAGGGCCCACCAGGCGCCCCCGAGCACGGGGACCCAGGCCAACTGCTTCTTGATGAAGAACTTGGGAAAGGGGATGCGCCGATTGAAGACCTTCTGGAGCACCACCACGTCCACCCAGGACTGATGATTGCAGCTCACCAGGTAGCTGGAGGCCCTCTTCAGCCCCTCCGCGCCCTGGACGTCCCAATGGATGCGCTGGGTCATGCTCAGCCCCCAGTTGTTTCCGCAGCTCCAGGCCTCCGCTATCCGGGTCATGAGGGCCGTGCACCCGCTCTTCCATCGGCGGTGGGGCACGAGTACCTTGGCCGGTATCACCAGATAGAGGAGCGTTCCCCAAAACAAGGTATTGAGGGCGAACAGGGCAAAGGTAAGGTATCCCCGAATGGCTGGTGGCAGAAACGAGAACATCTCGCCGCTCTCCTCGACCCTCCCGGTTGCGCCGGAGAGCCTGTGTTAACTGTATCAACTGGAGGACGGCGATACAAGGGAAGGCGGCACAAGGCGGAAGGTGGGGCGGCAAGAGGGAACGGGGGCGATGGCCTTCGAGCGCGGGATCCCCGGTGCGTCCCTTTTGCCGTGGTGCCGGAGCACAACCCTCCACAATTCATCTGCTCTTGCGCGCTCTTCTACCTTCCGGAGCGAAGCGGAGGAAGGCGCGTCCCGGGCTCGGCTGGAGGTTGGAGCCGGGTTGTCGTTCTCATTTGAACAGACGCATATCGTGTCTTGCCCTCACCCAGACCGCCCATCTGCGCTTTTCTCCCTCCTGCCTTTTCGTTCTGCCGCCGCCCTTCAAGTCGTGTCATTTTGGAAGGTCAGGCCTGCCTTGGCTTGTCAATTTGGCCTGCCGCCTCGGCAGGACAGCGGCCTCCTGCTCGGAAAATCATGGATTCTGGGACGGCCAAAAATTGGCACTGATCTTGCTGGGCAGTGGGTGGAGATTATCTTGGGCACGGGGTCCGACTCAGCCCCCAGCTCCGGGAGGTCCGGAGGCCCGAATAAGATAACCCTCCTAACCTCCGAGGGCCCGCCTCCTCCAGGCGGGCCTTTACTTGTCATGCAAGCCGATCGGTCACGGTGCGGTGGATGTCCTCCTGGCCCCATCTCCAGGGGTCAGTCCGACGGCTCCCTTCGGGATTCACCGCCGTCCTTTTCGCACCGGTTGCCTCATCCCCCCGGCGGTCAGGGCATCCGGGCCAGCTTCCCCTGCCGTTCGGGTTCCTCGAAGCCCGTCGGGCACGGCGGTCAGCGGGTGTATGAGAAGGGCGCCGAGGCGGTCCCGTCCGCGTTGGTCACCACGATCTGCACGGCCGTACCTTTCGGGACCAGGGCCTTCAGGCCGGATCCTTTGGCCACCACCTTGGTGCCGCTGACCAGGCGAGTGGCGGGGGCCGGATTTCCGTCCACGGCCACCGAACACCCGGTCTTGAAGCCGCTCCCCGTGACGGTCAACCGGAAGGGGGGCTGGGCGGCCTTCACCGCTCCGATCATCACCGAACGATCAATCGTGATCGTCTGGCTGGAGGTGTCTTGGGCACCCGCCGCGTCCGTCACGTCCAGCGTGATGGTGTATACGCCGGGCGGGAAGGTCCTCGTGACCGTCTCCCCTTCGGCGGCCTGCCCTCCCAGGTCCCAGGTGAAGGTATAGGGAGGGGTCCCGTCGGCTCTGCCCACAAAGGTCACCGGCGTGGCATCCGTGGGCTGGAGGGGAGTGTAGTTGAAATCGACGGTCACCGGTGAAGGGGGGGTGGCGTCCTCCGCGGCGGAGCAACCGGGACCCTTGCACGAGGTCAGGGTTCCAAGGTAGGCGGAGGCGGCGGTGAGAAAGTTCGGAGCGGCCACGGCGGCCTCGTTGGTCATCTCATCGGGGTCGGGGCCGAGGTAGTAAAGCTCCTTCTCTCCCGTGCTGTATTCCACGTATTTGTAGTCGCTGGTCCTGTACCCCTGGTGGCCCGGCCAGTCGCTGGTCATGGCCAGGTCCTGGGGATCGGGCGGCTCGGCCTGCCGGTCCTGGGGAAGCAGACCCGCCCGCTGTGGGGCGGGCCCCTTGATCTGTTCGATGAGAACGGACTGCCGCCACGGCGAGGGCGTCTCTCCCTTCAACAGCGGGATCAGGGAGCGGCCGTCGGGAACGTCGTGCATGGTGACGCCGCCCAGCGCCGCGAAGGTCGGAGCCAGATCCACCTCTTCGGCGAATTGCTTGATCTGAAGGCCCGCGGGCACGCCCGGACCCACCACCACCAGGGGCACGCGGATGTCCGTCTCGTACGGGGTGTACTTGCCGGCCAGGAATCGGTGCTGGCCCATGTGGTAGCCGTTGTCCGAGGAGAAGAAGATGTAGGTATTGCCCAGCAGCCCGTCCACCGTCAGCTCGTTCACGATGGCCCCCACCATGTCGTCCACGGCCTGGAGCGACTGGAGCCGGAGCCGGTACTCGGCGTCGATCTCCTGGATGTTCTGGTCCGTCAGCAGGGGCAGGGACTGCATATAGGCCGGCTTGCCCGTCATGTCGGCCTCGTTGAAGGAGGGGGTGCGGGGCGCCTGGACGCCCGGAAACAGGTTGGCGTCCCGCGGGGCCGGCGTGCTCGGCCGGTGGGGCGCGAAGGGGGTGAGGTGCATGAAAAAGGCAGGATGACTGGGATCTTGGGCCATCTGGTGGACGAAGGCCACGGCCTTGGCCGACATGACATCGGTGAGGTAGTCCGAGGGGGCGTTTCCGAAGCTCACCACGGTGCCGTTTTCGTTGAGCGAGTAGTTGTACTCGCCGTAGGGATCTCCGCTCACGGGGCTGTACCACTCGTTCCAACCGGGCGGGATGTAGGTCTGGCTCGCGGTGGCGGGGTAGCCGTTCAGGTACTTCCCGAAGAAGAAGGTCTTGTAGCCGGCCCTCTGGAGGGCCGTGGCCACGGTGTGGGTCTCCAGGGAGTCGGCGTACGCTTTCTGGAAACCACCGTCCGGCGGGTTGTTGGTCCAAATCTTGGTGTTGTGAGGGTACTGGCCTCGCAAAATCGCCGTCCTCGACGGGCAGCAGAGGGAGAGGGGAACGAAGTAATCGTCGAAGGTGGCCCCCTGGTCCTCCAGGAGCGCCTTCACGTTCTGCATATAGTCCATGGAGTGGAGCATGAGGTCCTGGTCGTCGGTCAGGATGAAGATGATATTGGG